>JAGBJG010000006.1 GCA_017934595.1 Bacilli bacterium | reverse complement strand
ATTCTTTCTTTTTTGTGTTACAATTTAAAAGACACATAGTTTATTACCTCCAATATAAGTTTCGTCACTTACATTGTATCATAGGTAACTCTATGTGTCTTTATTTTGTCCTTTTTCGGACACTTAATTTTTCAAGTTGTAGATTTAAATCATCTTCTCTTATTATCGTTTGTATAAAATCTTGGTCCAAGTTTTATTACTTTATCTTCAAAAGTATTAGTCTTAGCCATACTAACTTGTAAACCATGAATCGCATCTTTTCTTTGTAATTCTTTAATATTAGCAGTAGTAATTTGACTAGCTAATTCCTCGTGTCTTCTTAATTCTTCAAGTGGTAAAGGTCTTAACTCTATTCTTCCTTCAGATATTAATTTTTCTATAAATTCAGCCCTTACATGTAACTCAGTGCAAACAGAAGCATAAGCTTTACCAGGATTTTCTTTTATAAATGATATTATTATATTATCAAGTACGTCTACAATATCCTTTGCTTTAGCTTTTAATATTATTGTAAGTTGTTCTATAGTCGCGAATTGATACTCATTTAAAGCATCAATTATTTTACTTCTAAACTTCTCTTCATCAATAGTAATACCATTTACTCTATATATATACATAATATCACCCTCGTGTATAAATATTATATCAAAACGTTTTATAAAATCAAATTTACTTTTTAAATATAAACTTCTTTTGTATTATATAATTTATAATAAATAAAATTCCATCTACAAATGTCTTAATTATTGTCTCGCTTATATTAACTAATAATTTAGATAAAACTGTAACAGTAAACGAACTAACAAACATCTGTGTAACTAATAGTATCAAATATTTAACTGCAGTAACAGTTTGTTTTTCCTTACTTTTAAATACAAATTTATGATTTAAAGTATAGTTATATATTGATGATACAATTCTAGCTAAAACAGTAGCGATTGTAATATAAAATAAAGACGTTACCGGTTTAAATACTAAGCAAAATAAATGGAATAATACAATATCGATAGCAAACGATGATACTGCACTTAATAAATATCTAAAGAAGTTACCAAAAATACATCTATATATTTTATAAGAATCAACAATAGGATTAAAATGTGTAGAATGATTTTCTTTTGAATCATAAATTGTATCAATAGGAACTTCAACTATTGGATACTTATTTTTACTTTCAATAAGCATATTAGTTTCAAATTCAAATCTATCCCCATCTACATCTAATAAATATTCCATAAAACTTTTCGGTATACCTCTAAGACCAGTTTGAGTATCGCTTATTTTTAATCCATTAAAAATTCTTAATACTCTTCTAGTTAAATTATTACCAAACTTACTTTTAGGTGGAATATTATCTAACGTAAAATCCCTGCACCCTAATATTAATGAGTTAGGATTATTTTTTAAAGCATCCATACATTTTTTAATATCTTTAATAGAATGTTGACCATCTGAATCAGCAGTAACACACCCTACTATATCTTCTTCCATTAAATATTCAAAAGATGTCTTTAAAGCCCTACCTTTACCCATATTAACTTTATGTTTTAGTATTTTAAATTTATATTTATTTTCTATTTCCTTAAATATATAACTATATTTTTTGCTGCTTCCATCATTTACTATAATAACATCTTTTATTTTTTCCTTTTTTAAATTATCACATAATGTGAGTAATCTATCATCAGGTTCATATGATGGTATTACTACATAAACTCGTTTCATTTTATTCACCTAACTTTATAATTTCATTATTAATCTGATTACTATAATTTAACTCCAACCATTCTTTTATAATCGTATTATCTTGATCAGTATTAATTATATAATCATAATTATCAAAATATTTAGTGTCATCATAATTTCTTACTACAATTACACCAATATCATTAAATAATAAATATTTATACAAATAATAATTGTATCCAGAATCACTACTACTAATACATATAATATATTTTTTATCTTCTTCTAATTTATTTATATTAATAATTTCTTCTATCTTTTCTCTTTCAATCGCATTTTTAGATACATTAAATACATTACCGTATTTATCTAAACTTACTATATTTATAACATTAATCAAAGATATCAATATAATAGATATCATAACTATATTCTTTATTTCATATTGAGATATTAGTTTTATAGAATAGATAGCTAATATACCGTATATGAATATTAATATAGTCCTATAATATCTAGAAATAGACGCTAATACAATCGCTTCATTCAAAGGCATTGAAAATATATACATTAAGATTATACCTATTACATAGAATAGATATATACCTAATAATAATATAGTTATTTTTATATATCTTTTCATGCTCTTTTTACTAGCTATATATATTAGTATTCCAAGTATTATTATAAATCCTAAGAAAATATATGTTTCTTTAGATGTAATTATCCATTTAATTGCCTTAGACGCTATTGTAATCATATCATTAATACTTTTATTTCTAAATACATTCATGTAATTTGATAATGTCATCGCATGTTTAGATGAAGATGCACCATCAAATACATATTTACAGTGTTGATGCCATACTAACCATGTTAATATTGGAGTAGACATTATACCCCATAGTTTAATATCTTTTAATTTACCATTCTTCTGCATTAAATATATTAATAAAACTATATCTATTATAATAAAGAAAATACCTGAATTTTTAATTAAAAATAATAATGATAATAAAGGTATCAAATAGATAATATTTTTATCTTTCATACCTTCTTCATATATAAATAATGTTATACCTAGTCCTACTAAAGGAAGTACTGTATCAACCGCTAAATCATTAATTAATGAATTATAACTTAATATAAAATTTATAAAGAATAAATAGAATATATATACTAATATTTTATTTTTCTTAACATATTTTAATATAGGTAAACTAAATGCCATAATAATTATGTTTTGACCTAACATCCATATCCATTCAGCATTACCTATCATTTTACTAAAATAATAAATATAAGTGGCTACTCCTAATGGATATTCTTTAAATAGTATGACACTATCCATAAAATTAGGATATCTATTATTAATAAGCATACTTTTAACTACTAAAGCCCAATGAGAAAAATTATCATAATTAACAAATTTACATCCTAATAAGCATATAGTTAATATAACAATACTTAATATAAATACTAAATAATTAGTATTTTTAAAGTCTTTTATAAAATCTTTATCTTTAAATAAATAGTATAAAAATATAGATATACCACCTATATATAATAAAACTGATGTTATAAATAACATATTTAATATACCTGATATAAATAATATAAATATTTGTATTCCTATTACTAACATAGGTATAAAATGCATATCAATCTTAGTTTTTTTACTTAATAATTTATAAAAACCCATATTTGATATAAGAAATAATATTAATCTTACTATAGTCATAACGTCCTCCAACATCTATCATCTATATAAAATTATATCATATATCAATATTGTAATAAATAAAAAAAGATGAATTAATCATCTTAATTATTTTTATATATTTCAAATGCTGATTTAATTACATCATCCATATCATAATATTTATATTCAGCTAATCTACCACCAAATATAACATTTTCTTCTTTACTAGCTAATTCTCTATACTTATTAGCTAATTCATTATTTTTATCATCATTAACAGTATAGTATTTTTCCATACCCTTTTCATAATCGGCTGGATACTCATATGTAACTACTGTTTTAGGACTAGTTGTATCAAATTCAAAATGTTTATGTTCAATAACTCTTGTATAGTCCACTTCATGTCCTGTATAGTTAACAACTGCATTTCCTTGATGATTAACTTCATCTAAAATCTTAGTATCAAATCTTAAACTTCTCCAATCAAGTTCACCTAATGAATAATTAAAATATTCATCAATTGGACCTGTATAAACTATTTTATTAGCTATCTTTTTATATTCATCAATATTATCAAAATAGTTAGTATCTAGTTTAACTTCAATACCTTCTAACATCTTTTCTACCAATTTAGTATATCCACCTATTGGTATACCTTGATATCTATCATTAAAATAGTTATTATCATAAGTTAACCTTACAGGTAATCTTTTAATAATGAATGATGGTAATTCTGTACAAGAACGATTCCATTGTTTCTCAGTATAACCTTTAATTAATTTTTCATATATTGTTCTACCAACTAATGAAATAGCTTGTTCTTCTAAATTAGTAGGTTCATGATCTATTTCTTTCTTTTCTTCTTCAATATGTCTTAATGCATCAACTGGTGTAAATACATCATTCCATATTTTACTAAATGTATTCATATTGAATGGCATATTGTATACTTCATCACCTATTCTAGCGATAGGACTATTTGTATATCTATTAAATTCAACAAATGAATTTACATAATCCCATACATCTTTATAATCAGTATGGAAGATATGAGCCCCATATCTATGAACTTGTATACCTTCTACTTCTTCAGTATAGATATTACCAGCTATATGACCTCTTCTATCTATAACTAATACTTTTTTACCATCTTTTTTTGCTAAATTAGCAAATGTAGCACCGAATAATCCGGCACCTACTATTATATAATCATATTTCATTTTTTTCTCCTATTCTGGTACAATTGCGCGTACATATTTAATCTTTCTTAAGATATAAGCAATAGCAATGCATATAGCTGCTATTGGAATTACACATACCGTTCTCCACCATACTGATACTGTATTTGGATGAAAAGTAATTACAATAAAATTTCTTACAAAATTATGAATTAAATATATAGCAAATGTATAACTACCAATTAAATTAAACGTTTTAAGCACGATATTATATTTTAAGATATATTTTGCAGTATATTTTACAAACACGAAAATTGCTGCCGCATATAAAACGCATGGCAAATTTTGATACCCCATAAATACATCATTTATTTTACCATCATGCATTGAATAAAAATATGTACCTAACGTTATCGATAGTAACCCAATTAGTCCAAATAAATAAATTACACATCTATGTTTTTTCTTTAATTCACAGTTATGCAATAAATATCCTAGCACCGGATAAAATATATAGCCACTCAATGAATACACAGAAATTGGCATTGGTATATTCAATTTAAACAATGTATTAACAAACGGATAAATACAATTGAAAATTAAATACACTACAACCAAATATGCAAATACCTTCTTTTTAGAATCATCATTAATTGATGCAAATAATGGCATACATAAACATATAGAAATATAAGCTGGGAAGAACCAATATACATCTTGATATTTAGTATTAATAATTCCATATAAAATTGAATGTACACTCAAATCTTCTATTGAAATTTGATGAGTTGCTAAATTATATATAATAGCTATAACACTCCAAACAAGAAATGGAATTAATATTTTTTTTGATCTTTTCTTGAAGAAAGTCTTTGTGTCATATTTCTTTTTATAATCCATAAGAGTTACACCAGTAATCATAAAGAATATTGGAACAGCAGGATAACAAACACCCCTAAAAATATTAGATGTTAACCACCACTTTTCTGTTGTGAAATATGTCCACGAAAAATTCATATGTAAACACACAACAAACAATGCTGATATAACACTTAGTATTAATATATAGTTATTTTTCTTCATTCTATCACCTATCGCCATTAGAATTATCTTAATTCTATTGTGCCTCTACCGCCGGACATATATATAGTCTCGCCAACAATCATATCACCAGCTGAACTCACTAACATTTTTGACATATTAGCAACCTCTTCAGGCATTACATATCTCTCATTTGAATTCTCAGTAGTATAAATACTATCGCCTTCTTCAAAATCAAGCAATTTAGTTGCTGTTGATCCAGGAGCTATCCCATTTACTACTATACCATTTTTCAATAATTTTTGAGCAATACCAGGAATCATTCCTTTAATGCCCCATTTTGACAATCTATATGGAGACCAAGCAGGTTCTATCGCTGTACTAGAAGATATAAATAATATATGAGCATGAATGCTATTTTTTATAAAATATTTTGACATTGCTTGCGTAAAAAAATAAGTTCCTTTTAAATTAACATTCATAACTTTATCATACTCTTCTTCTGTGAAATTCATAAAATCTGCACCTTTTCTTGGCGTATGTACTCCAGCACAATTAACAAGAATATCAATTTTCCCAAATAATTTATGAGCATCCAAAATAGTAGCATCAAAAGATGACACATCATTAATATCAAGGATAATATATTTTGAATTGGCGCCTATTTTAACACAGTTATCGATCAATTTTTTCTCATTTGTTCCAGCAATAATTACTTTGCAACCTGATTCAGCAAAGGATTTTGCGATTGCAAACCCTATTCCACCAGAACCACCTGTAATTAAAGCAACATTCCCTTCTAATAAATTTTTATCATTTTTAAGTTCATAAATTGGTATATAATTCTTAGTTTTAAACAAATTAATAAATCTTTTTATTTGTTTTTTCATATTATTCCTCCGTTGTAAATTTTCTAACTCTTAATTTATTTATAATTTTGGCAGTTATATATGGATTTATTGCATACAATATACCTTTAATTTTTTCTTTCCTATTTATTGGAGCTTTTAGAGATAATAAAGCATCTTTTTTAACTACTTTTTTTATTTCTTTATATTTTTCATTATATTGTTTTATAACTTTACATCCAACAAACGAATTATACAAATCTGTATAAGTATGCCAATTTGCATATTTACATGCATTAACAAGTTCTTCGCTATCGCCAATTTCTTCTGAAATCAGTTTTTGAGCATATATACTGCTATCTACAATCGCCATACGGAATCGTGTCATACCACTTTCAGCGTTATCACACCTGTAATTGTATACTTTTCTATTACCTAATGCAACCTTAGTAGCTTTTTTAAAACAGTCGATTGAAAATTTAAAACCTTCACCACCATATAGTTTAGTATTAAACGCAATCTTATTTTTCTTAATTAAATCCATACTAATCATTTTATTCCATGGTGCAATAACAAAGTTATAATATAGCATTTGTTTAGTTGCTTCTTCACCTGTAATCACCTTGATCGCATCATGATTATCATTAGCATTTTTAATTATGTTTGAATTAAATTTAAATGGTTGTGGTGTTAATGCTATTTCAGCGTCATTATCTATAATCAATTTATAAAAATAACTAATATAATCTCTATCGATTGTATCGTCTTGATCTACTAAACAAACATACTTTCCATTAGCTATACTTAAAGCATTATTTCTAGTTTTGCTTACACCAGAATTATCTTGAGTAATACATTTTACTCTCTTATCTTTCTTAGCATACTCTTTCAAAATATTAAGTGTATTATCAGATGAGCCATCATCAATAGCAATCACTTCAATATTTTCATAATCTTGGTTTAATACGGAATCCATACAGTCATTTATATATTTTTCATCATTATAAAACGGTATTAATATACTAATTAAGTCTGTTTTCATCTTTTATACTCCTTAAGTAATTATCTACTTTTTTTCTCTCGATATCTAAAATTTTATTCGCATCATCAAATTTTATATTTTTAGTTATAATACTAAAATCATTATAATTAGCAGGATGACACTCTTCCATATCAACCAATTTTAAGAAATCTGATAATCTACTAGAATATTCTTTAGGATAAATTGATACAGGTATAGTATTCATGTTAACTGAAAATGCAGTTGCATGAAAAGAATCTGTAATAACATATTTTGCATCATCGATTAACGTTATAAATTCTAAAATTTCAGGAATTAATAAACTTTTACCATTTCTGAAAATTTGATCATACCTAGTACAAAATCTATATAATTTTAATCCAGTCTTCTTAGCAAATTCTTCACAATACTTATCAAATTCTTCACTACGATTTAAATTATAGATTAATATGTAATCTCCCTTAATCTTATTTTTAGGAGCTATACTTCTCCAAAATTCCTTATCCATTACTAATGTTGGGTCAAGAATTCTTTCGACATTAGTAATGCCTAAATCTTTTAAAATCTCTACTGCAGAATCTTCTCTTACAGTAATTTTCGAATATCTACTTAAATATTTTTTTACTTCAACTTTATCCTTACTATTTAATTCCTTTAATCCAAAACTTGAGGAATATGAATATTTAGGAATGTCATCTGGTACGAACTCAAGATACATTTCAGGAATAATACCATTATTCCAACCAGTATTCCATACTTGATCACTACCAGAAAAATAAATATCTGAATTAATTTTGTGATAGTCATCTTTGGATATATTTAAATATTTTGATTGAAAATTTCCAAATACGCTTTTCCATTTAATTAAAGTAGGCATAATAGCAAGCATTTTCAATGGATTCTTACCGCTAAAGGTCTTCATTAATTTGATTCCATAAGTATTAGGTCTTCTATAATTAACAAACTCTACTTCGTCAAAATACTCTTTTAATTTTTCTTGAGTAGCTAAAGCTTGTAATTGTGTACCATAATTACACACAGAATGTAATGTTATAACTGATGCTTTCACGATAATTCCCCCTTTACAAATTCATTTTTGTTTTTAAAATAATAAATCAAACGCGATAATAATAATACAAATTCTGTAGTTACTCTCACTATCGAAATATTAATTAAAGTAAATGAATCAGTAAAAATTAATAATACCAATAATAAAATATTAAATGATACAGATAAAATTGTAGTTATTGTTACTTCTTTTTGCCTATTTATCGCTCCAAGAACTGGCCAGCCAAATAATATAGCTGGGAATCCAAAAAATAACATAGGTATCAACATTCTAAATATTGGAACAGCAGCTAAATAATTATCTCCACCTAAAATTCTAAAGCCCATTTCAGCAAAGAAATATGCAAAAATACATCCTGCAATTACAATTGGCATAAACGCTTTTAACGAACGTTTAATAAGAAAAATATTTTTAGTTTTAATCATTTCAGGATATATACCATCCGATATAGGATTATAAAGTGCAGTAATAGTACCTACTATTTGCATACAAAGTCCCCAATATGCAATTTCTGCTTTGCTAAGGTACAACCCAATAATAATTGTACTCAACGCATTAAAAGATGTTGAAGCAACATTTGATAAGAAATAAACAAATGAATCTTTTAATTTTGACCATATATTTTTAATATCAGTCGTATCAAATTTAATATTTAGCTTACCAACTTCATACATTACTAACATTATTGCAATAAGTGAAGAAATAATATCTAACATCGGTATAAGCATTACATTCGAATCGTCCTTTATTAATACAAATGTTAATACAGTTGATAATACTTTCATAAGTATAAATCTAATAGCTATAACATTCATTTTTTCATATCCTCTAAATAAGAAATCCATTAAGAAGATCGATTCAAAGACTACTGTATAAGATAGAATTGTAAACAACAAATTCTCTCTTAATATTGGTATTATTAAAGACACAATCACAATAACAACATATCCAATTATGCCTAGAATAATTCTAGCTATCATAGTATCGCCTACAACGAAACCTAAATTTTTTTGATTTTTTGATTTTAAGCAATTAATTATTTCTTTAGTACCTGATATTACAAAACCAAAGTCAACAAATATTTGCATGTACGTCATAACAGTTTTAACATACGTAACTACTCCATATGTATCAGTTGTAAGCACTCTAGTTAAATAAGGAAGTGTTATAAATGGAAAAATAATTTTTGCAAATTGAAAAATAAACAACCAAGTTGTATTTTTCACTACATTATTTTTCATTTAATCACCTTCCTTCAGATTATTCATATTTTTTATTAGTTATCTTCGTATATATGCCCCAAGAAATCTTATAAAAATGATACCCTAAACATGCGCATATTATACCTATTTTATCCCTTTTAGAAACTCTTTTATCTTTTAAGACTGCATCTTTATGCTTTTTAATATAAGATACAAGCCTTTTTTCAATATCTTTATATCTTTTATTGTCTTTATTTAACTGAGTATATGTACTTAAATAAGCATACATCATTCGCCTGTTGCATCCAGATAATAATTGAGGATACTTATAAGAAATATAATTTACCATTTCCTCTGTTGAAGTAATAAGATCCAATTTCTTTTTATTAAAACTGCAATTAGTTATACTATTGGGTTTAATTATATAATAATATATTGGTTTAGTATTTACCGCAATGACTTTCGATTCATCAACTAATTTATACGTTGTTGCAGAGTCTTCATATAATCTCCCGACAGGAAATTTTATTTTATTAAATAATTCTTTTTTATAAAGTTTAGCCCAAGCGGATACATCTAACTCATCATACAAAAGTTTATCTAATATTAGTTCGGAATTACCTACATACTCTTTTGTATCATATTTAGTAGTTTCCCCGCCTTTCTCATATTTAATATAATGCCCACCAATAGCCATATCAGCGTTATTTTTTGATAATGAGTTAAATAAAGTTTCGATATAATCAAGAGTTATATAATCGTCACTGTCTATAAATGTAATATATTTGCCAGTTGCTTTTTCTATTCCTTTATTTCTTGCGTCTGATAACCCACCGTTTTTTTTGTGAATTACAGTTATTCTAGGATCTTTTTTCTTATACTCATCACAGATTTTACCACAATTATCCGGTGATTCGTCATCGACCAATATCAATTCTATATTTCTATAGGTTTGATTAATAATGGTTTCGATACATTTTGCTAAATATTTTTCTACATTATATATCGGAACAACAATACTTATTAACGGCATATCATTAATCGCTTTTGACATATTATTTCCTCCAAAATTATCTGTTTTTTTTCTTCTTATAAAAGATTGCATAAACCAGTATAAAAGATATTATATATGCTGGTATCGCTGTTTGAATACGTGCAAAACTTACTAATATTCCGTACATAATTAATAAATAGATTGCAAAACTTTTAATATTAATTTGTTTTCTAAAATTAGTATAGAAATAAGATATAATTATTCCGAAAAATGCTGAAGCCAATATTACAAATAAATATCCACCATCAAGATAAAAATAGTATATTGGTGTAACAAACGCATTTGAAACACCTGAACCAATATTCAAGAAATTTTCAGCTTGAATAATATATTGATATGATAGATCATAAACAGATGGTACAATTCCTATATTAGCCATCTTTAAGAATCTAAACAAATAACTGTGAGTTCCAAAGAATGATAAATAGCCATGTGTATGCGTACTAACTTTAAGCAATGGTAACCATTGACTCAATAAAGTTGGTGGCATAGCTAAATATGTATAAACTTGTTTAAATGTATTTGATATACCAGTTCTAATACCTGTATATACCAATATACTTGTTATACTCACAAATATAGCAAATTTAAATATTCTTTTATATTTTTTTGAATTTTTCTTAATTTCATTTTCACTTGTTATTTTGCTTACTTTATATGAAAAATATAAGCACATCAAGTAATATATAAATACAAGTCTACCGCCACCTCCGGCCAAACTACCGGTAGCAATTATAATTATAGAAATTAGCATTAACATAATCTTGCGTTTTTTATTATCACCATTAAACAAATAATAACATGAAATCGGATGTATCAACGTTGTAAATGGTGAACATAATACTGTACGAATTGTTTCTTCTATAAAACTTCGTCTACTTAATATAGGATTTTCTGAACCGAATGGTTGCAAACTCCAGTTACGAATTTGCCACATAGGAATACCCGCACTATATTGTTTTAATACTAAAATCAAGTCTACGATATTAAATATAATAGTTACAAATCCTATGATATATATGATATAGAAATATATACTACTAAACTCTAAATGTTTTACATATTTATCATTAAATCTTGAACTAGTATCTTTAGACCATTCAACAATTTTATATCCAAGAAAGAAACTAGCTTCCATGATCATTATCAAAGTATACGCCTCATTAGAAGCTGGATGCATACCATATAAATTAAAACATGATAAGAAAAGTATTACAGTCCACAAAAGCAGAAAAACTACTAATGGTATTAGTAGTGCGTTTTTTCTTTTATGCGCTGCGAAGAATAATAGTATTAAACTTACTAAAGTTGCTATTATCGACATATAATCTCCACCTTCCTAGAAACTCTTTCCGTATTTATCGCCTTTAAATTTAGCTTTTAAGAATGATTTAATTTTGTTAAACCAATTAATATTTTCAATATCTACAATCCTAACTTCTTTATACTTTATATTATTAGTTCTTAAATATACATCTAATAGTAATTCAGATACTCTTCCATAAAATCTAGCATGGAATGTATCGTATTTAGAATCATCTATTCTTTTATCTAATTCAAATAATATATCAAATAACCATTTAGAGTAGTCATTTAATATATCCTTTTTCATTATAAACATATTAAACATATGAGCAGATGTTCTTTTCTTTAAATCATCAAATTCTTTTAAATATTTAGGATATTTTTCTTTGATAATTTTTCTTGTTTCATCTAACGGTTCAATATACATTGTGTGCTTATAATGATCATATAAATTATCTATATAATAATTTCTTTTTTTAGGTAAAATCACATCAGCATTATCTAATAGTTTATCTACTTTTTCTTTTGATATAGCGTTTGCTATATTTTTAGATGTGTTTTTACTTCTAAATAATTTATCAGTGAAATGTCTTCTATAGTGTGCAAGGCCAATATAATCATTATCTAAATTTTTCCATGCCCAATATAAACCTGTAAGTTCACAAAAATATGGATTTTTTAAAGAAATATTGTCACCAGTATTATCTTTTACATATCCTAAAGCTTGTTTTCCTTCTGCGCCTACATGTAATGGTAGATACATATTATCTTTAGGCATTTCATATTTTTTATGTGTAGCAATTATTATTTTAATATCTTTCATATACATTCCCACCTTACACAACAATAGACTATATCAAGGATATAGTCTACTTAAGTTTCAATTATATATTATTACTTAGCTCCATCCATTCCTAATACAGTCTCAAATGTTTTAATAAATAATTTGAAATCAAATTTAAATCCTTGATTCTCACAATAGAAGTTATCCATTTTAAGTCTTGTTTTAAAATCAGTATTACTTCTGCCACTTACTTGCCAATATCCTGTAACGCCTGGTTTACAAGTAATAATTTTATTATAAAATCTTCCCATATCCTCTTGTTCTCTATGTAAATATGGTCTAGGTCCAACTACAGACATTTCGCCTTTTAATACATTAATAAATTGAGGAAATTCATCTATAGAAGCACGTCTTATGATTTTACCAACTCTAGTGATTCTAGGATCATCTTTCAATTTTCGATTCTTCATGTATTCTTCTCTAACTTTTTTATTCTTTTTTAACATAATCATTAATATTTTATCAGCATCTGGAACCATTGATCTAAATTTATAGATATATATAGTTTTTCCATTTTTACCTATTCTAGCTTGCTTAAATATTATTGGTGCCTTATCACCATCTATTAAATAAGCTACTTTAATTACTAAAGCTATAGGTAATAAAAGGATTGTACCAACTAACCCTACAAATATATCAAATAATCTCTTTACTGCAAAATATATATTTTTACGTATACCAGCATGTTCAGCAGTTAATACGCCTTGCATTGTTTCATTCATATATATTCACCCATCCCCCATTGGTGTAGCCTATATTATCACATTTCCCCTATAAATGCAAATTAAAACCAGCATACAGCAATGGTAATTTCTGTTATTTTTTTATTCAACAATATTATTATACTATAAAATAGATATTTCGTAAAGTTAAAATAGATAATTTGTAACATTTTTGTATAACATTATAAACAAAAAGAAAAGTATTGCTATTTACATACTTTCCCTTTATTTTATTTGCTAAATTAATAAATTGTTTTATCTGTTTTCTCTTTATATTCATTAAATAATTTAATAGTTTCTTCTCTATCCATTGTTTCCAATTTAATAGTATCTTTATTTATACCTTTTATATAATTATAAATATATTCATCCCTGAAACCTATATCATCCGCTTCATCCATAGCATTACCATAATATACCATTTTTATATTAGCCCATATAATAGCAGATAGACACATTGGACATGGATAACTTGTTGTATATAACTCACATCCAGTTAAATCATATGAACCTATATTTTTACATGCATCTCTTATAGCAACTACTTCAGCATGAGCAGTAGGATCATTTGTTCCTAATACCATATTAGCACCTTTGCCAATTATTTTTCCATCTTTTACGATACAAGCACCAAATGGTCCGCCATTATTTGTCTTTAAATTTTCTCTAGCTAAATTAGTAGCTACTTCCATATATTTATTCATATAATTAATTTCCCCTATCTAATCTTATAAATTTTTTTGCTTTTTCTATAGTTCCAATTTTTTCTCTAGCTACTTCATTTATAGTAATTTCACTTTTAATCAAATCTATGTAAGATGTTTCATCTTTTAAATTAGCTTTTTTATTAGCATCAATATTTTTTGAAATAGACTCAATATTAGCAATTATACTTTTTAGACTACTAAAGTTAATAGTTTCGTCATATTTACCTTTTTCCAAAATTGATATTGCTTGTTTAATTAAATCAACTCTCTCATTTTGAAAATATTCAATAGTATTTTTTGAATCCTTATGTACTTCATTACCATATATATAATCAATTAGTTTGACATCGCCATAAAGTATAAAATCTTTTAATAATCCGGCCAATTTAGGTTCTTCAATTAAATCATATTCTTCAGTATAGACATCTCTTATCTCTGTATCATACTCCTGTACATCACCAGTTATTTTCTTTTTGTAATTTCTAATAAGATCATAATCAAGTCCTAATCCAGGATAATCAGTATCACCTGAAATATGGGTTCTTAAACCACAATTTTCTATTATATCTTTCCTTATATTGCTTAAATTGTTTGAATCAAACGTTGCCTCATATATAACTTTTTCATTTCCTTCTTCTACTATATATTCTATTTTTTCCATAAAAACCCTCCACTACTATAAACATTATATCATAAAAGTATTCATAATATACACAATCTTTATGAATTTAAGGAATATTATATATTCTATTTTTTCATATAAAAAAGATTAAGCTAAACTTAACCTTTTATTTCAAATAATTTATTTTTTTAATTCATAAATTTTCATATTGCTATCATCTTCTTCGAAGCTACCATCACAATATGTTTCATATAATCTTAACGTTGTATTGAATTCCTCTTTTGATTTTTCTTCAAAGAATTCAGTTAAGGCATCAATTTTATTATTTTCGATCATATCAAAATAACGTTTTCTTTCTTCTTTTTCTATTATTATAGGCGCTTTATTATTTATCATTAAATTATAATTTGTAATTATTCTAGAAGTTCTTCCATTTCCATCTTCAAATGGATAGATTCTTATAAATTCCCTATGAAATCTAGCTTCCCTTTCATATATTGGAAGTATATCCCATATACGGTAATAGCTGTTAAATAGATTATACATAGCTTCAACAATACGATCAGGAGATTCTAGTTGCATAGTTGACCCTAAAATCATTGCCTCAACTCTTCTAAATCCTTCAGGCATACTAGATACATTCTTGTTTATTATTTTAGCAATATTAACAGCATCGTATGGTGATAATTTTCTATCCTTTATTTCTAATATAGCTTTCATAGCTTCTAAATTATTGTATACTTTTGCGGCATTTTCATCCTTCGCGAAGTTTAAGCCTTTTTCTTCGACAGTTAAACTTGCATAAGTAGATCTTGTTATTAATGTATCCAAATATTTAGCTTTGAAATTATCTTTATTTAAACCGTCAATATACATAAGACTCATCCCCCTTTTTTATGAATATTATATACTAAACTATTATTTTGTCAAATTAGCAACGAATTTAGCTCAACAAAAAAGCAGCTATGAACCGCTGCTTTGATAATGTTTTAATGAATGATTAAAGAATAATATACTAAATATTATTATTACTATAGTAAATAATGGCATAAAAGCAAATAATATATTATCGCTTCTACCTAATATATATAATATAGGATAGTAATTAACACATGCAAGTGGAATTATAAAAGTAAAGATACGTTTTAGTTTTTTATCATAAATACCCATAGGATATTCACCTAATTCCCTACTACCACAAGTAAATATATTTACTATTTCTAATCCTTCAATAGTATAGAAGCATATACCTGCTCCTATAACCATTAATGAAGCAAATGTAAATAAACTTCCTAATATAGCTATTATTAAAGTAATTATTTTTATAAAAGTAAAGTTAATATTATTGATTATTACTGCATATATAAATACTCCCAAAGTAGCTACTAATCTAGATATTTTAGTAATTTCCATCTCGCTACCTAAAATCTGTAAATATATATTTTCTGGTCTTATAAGTAATATATCAAAACTGCCTTTTACAATTTGCCTAGCAAATGAATCAAATCCTCTAAAAATAAATTCAGCATAATAATAACCCAAATCAACTATAGATAAAGCAAGTAAACATTCATTTAATGAAAAATCCTTTAAAATTCCAAATTTATTAAATAGTGAAAATATCACAAAAATAGATGCAAAGATATTAATTAGTTGTGCTATTAAAGTTAATATAAATGATACTTTGTACTCTAAACTTGTTTTTAAATGCATCATAAAATATTTCTTCATCTTAACCACCTTGTATAAACACTTTCCCTAATGCCCTTTTCATTAAAGAAAACCCAATAATCATTATAATAATAATCCATATGAATTGTAATAGTATATCCATTAAAGCTATATTTATACCTATATTTCCAGAATAGATTCTAAAAGGTAAATCCCCTATTAATCTAAACGGCATAAAATAAGTGATTTTTTTAACAATATCAGGAAGTAATGGTACAGGAATAACAAAGCCTGATACCAAAGCCATCAACTGACAAGATATACTAAAAATTCCTTTATAATTAACTGTAAAAAACGCGACACTATGAATTATCATTAGAATACCACATAGAAGTATTGTGCCTAAAATAAGTGATATTAAGAATAAAACAAAGCTTATAATACTATATGGAAGACTAAGACTAAATGGCGCAGGTAAAATAAAACCTAATAATAGTATTGGACCAAATCTAAGTAAACATGACGATAATTTACCAGCTAGTAATTTTATATACCACCAATTATATAAGTGATATGGTCTCACTAACTCATAAGCAACTGTACCATCAACTATACTTTTTAAAATATCTACATCTTTAACATTTATATATATTAAAGCTATAAAAGCTTGATTCAGCCATACATAAGTAATAATCTCTTTAAAACTTATATCAGGTATAGATGTATTGCTATAAAACGCCTGATAAATAGAACAATATAATAGTCCCCAAAATATTTGAGTCAATAATCCAGCTACTGCTGCTACTTTATATTGTAATCCTGCATTAAATCTTGTCTTAAAGTAAGATAAATATCCTATCAAAGATTATATTCCTTATATAATTCTAATATAATATCATCTATATTATCTTCATATATATTAACATCTTTAACTTCACATATATTAACAAATTTAGATATAACATCACTTGAATTTTTACCATCTAAATCTATTAATAAACTATTTTTAGTTTTTTTAATAATTTTAATATCTTTTGGAATTTCTTCTAATTTATTATATATAATTTCTAATTTTTTATTTCCGCCAAAATCTTTCTTTAGTTTTGATAATGAACCATCATACAATTTTTTACCTTTCCCTATAACAATAACCCTATTAGATAACGCATCAATATCTGACATATCATGAGTAGTTAATATTATAGTTACCTTTTTCGTCTTGTTTATTTCTTTGATGAATTTTCTTAACGCTAATTTAGATATAGCATCTAATCCTATTGTAGGTTCATCTAAGAATAAAATTGACGGTTCATGAATTAACGAAGCAGCTAATTCACATTTCATTCTTTGACCTAAACTAAGTTGTCTTACTGGTGTATTAATAATATCTTCTAATTTAAGTAAAGATACTAATTCTTCTAATGTTTTTTTGTATCTATTATTATCTATTTTATAGATATCTCTAAGTAAATTAAATGATTCAATTACTGGTATATCCCACCATAATTGAGATTTTTGACCAAATACAACACCAATATTTTTTACGTATTTTCGTCTTTCTTTAAATGGATCTATTCCATTTACCCTAATAGTACCACTATCAGGATTTAGAATACCTGTAAGCATTTTTATCGTTGTAGACTTACCAGCCCCATTCGGACCAATATATCCAACTATTTCACCTTTTTTAATAGTAAAAGATATATCATCTACAGCATGTACATGTTTGTATTCTCTTTTGATAAAAGCTTTTAATGTTTCCTTTAATCCCTCCTTCCGTTTCAGAACTTTAAAAGTTTTGCTGACATGTTTGACCTCTATCATGTCATACCTCCCTTCTGACAACGCAAAAAACCACATTCTTCATGTAGTTACATCATGTAATATAAAATATAGTCTTCGCAAATGTCAAAGCCATTATATAATAGTTTTTTTAATAATGCAATACATAAATTAAAAAAAGATAGCTTATGCTATCTTATGAGTTAATTATTTTAGCTATAGCAGCAATATCCTCATCACTACCTGCATCTTCTACTTTGTATAATACTGGAACATTATATTGTTTAGATATTACATCCCCAGCCATACAATACGTATCAGTATAATTTTTATTACCTGATACAATAACGCCTTTAAGATGTTTAGAAGAGGTATCTAAAAAATCCTCAACTTCATATGGAACATTTCCATATCCATCTGTATAGGTAAATAGAATGAAATCTTCATCAATACCGTTTGATAAAGATACATCTATTGCGTCTATACCTAATCTATCTATAATGGATTTAACGTTACCAGTTCTTGAAGCATACGCAAATCTCATATCATCACATCCTTTCTATATTATTATAACAAAAAACGCTAGTTTTTTCTAGCGTTAGGATATTTAGTACCAGAAACTATTGATTTAGTTTTTTGAAAATTAGCAAGAACTATACCTTTTTCTCTATCTAACCAATCTGTAATTTCATAACAAGAGGAATTAGCATCTACTTCTTGCAATATCAAAGTTTGATTTTCACTCTTTAACCAGTATTTTTTATTAAATTCATGAAAACTTTTCATAACATCATTAGTACCGTAATAATCTAATTTTTCATTTTCTAAATATGATTCTAATTTGTTGTTCATCATATTACTACCCAAAGTTAGTCTATCCTCATAATATTTCCCTTTAGCGCATAAATCGCCAGTTACATAATAAGAATCATTATTATGATTATAACTAATTTCTATTATCCTATGGTATTCTATATCATCTATTTGAAAAGATACACTATAGTTATAATATCCTTCATTACGAATTAATTGTGGTTCAGCTTCCAATCTATAACTAATTTTCTTTTCTTTATCATATCTAAATAGATTTCTAAGCCTCCAACCATTATATTTTCTCATCCAAAAATGTTTATTATAATCAACATCATCTGAATCAGAATTATAATTATGATATGCATATACATCAACATATCTTTCATTTTCGATAACAAACTGTATATTGTTATCGTCAATTCTTACAAATTTCATAAAAACACCTCTGTAGTTTCATTATATCATAAAAGAACTAGCGAAATCTAGTTATCTTACAAATGCGGTTTTAGGTTCACCATCACTTTCATATTCATGAATCACTTTATATCCATCTTTTAATATATTTTTAATTGAATATATATTAGCAGAATGCGCTTTAGTAAACATATGTGTTTTACCGATAGATTTAACATATTTATTTACAACATCATGCATAGCCAATTGTAATCCATTACCAACATATTCTTTTCTAACCATTACTGGTCCTAAACTACCAGTTATCTCTTCATCATATTCTATATTATGTTTTCTAAGTGATTTATTAGATGCAGGAATATAAAATACTGAACATACTGGAATATCTTTATCATAATACATCCAGATTTTACCACCTATTTTTAAGATGTCTATAATTTCATCTTTAGTAAAAGTACCTAGCCATTCAGGATGTTCCATATTATCTCTTACATATTTATATAGATATAAATATTCATCTAAATTTACATTATCACTTACTTCTTTAAAATCAGTTAGTTTCATACTATCACCCTTAAATACTAGTTAAATATTATATAGGAAATAAGTTGTAATGTAAAGAAAAAAGACTAAATATATAGTCTTTATTATCTAGAGCGCCCTACACTAGGTTCTTTATAATTAAATAATCCTGTAGGTGATTCCGCTTCAATAAATGCTTTACGAAACGCTAATTGATCTATAATTTCAAGTTTTTTAGTTTCTACACTTACATTTCCATATTCTGCAAGTACAGTAGCTACATAATCTATTTCTTCATCAGTAAGATCTAAACCGTCAACGACAAACATGTGTAATGCTTTTTTATATTCTTCATTTGTAAACATTATAACCCCTCCTGAATTGATACTTATTATAACATATAACACTTATAAGTCAAATTAAAAGACTAGATAACTAGCCTCTTGGTACTTTTGTTAATATAATTTTTTTATCATTTTCACTTATTTCAAATTGTTCTTCCATAGCATAACATCTAAATCCTACTGGATGATAATGTTTTTGTCTATATTTATCATCAAACGCAAAAGTCTTATTTTTGCCCTCATATGAATCAATATTTTTTCTAACATATTCATCAAAATATTCAGCATTAAAAATAGAACGTGTGAATAAATCAATATTTTCTTCTGCAGTTCTACTTGATGCGGCTAATGTCACAAATCTATTATCACATAATTGAAATGATACATCTTTGCCATCATGAATAAACGTTAGAAAAGACCCGTTCATTCTCAATCTTATTTTATCTTTAGCGTCTATAATAGCATTATAGTTTTCAAGCCACTTTTCATCCATAGAATCTATATGTTTATAAGTTTCATTATCAAAAAACGCATTATATGCTTCTTTGAATTTATCTACATCTTCTATAACTAAAGCGGTATTCCCTTTCAAATCATTATATTCACTTTTTATATCTTCCTCGCTTTTTATTTCAATTCTATTAGCTGGTAATATATAACGAAACGGTTCAGATAATTTAGTTATCTTGATCTTGTACATCAAATTTTTCATTTCATCTGTATAATCATAATATATCAATAGTTTTCTATCATCAAAGTCATCAGGTTTTACAATTCCCATTTTATATTCATCATTAACTACTGTAATTAGATTTTCTAATTTCTTTGCTCTTGCATCTAATTCATTATATTCCCTTATTCTTTCATTAGTTAAATCTTCAAAAGTATATCTTTCCATATTATCACCTATATTCATTATAACATAAAAAAGACTAGCTATTCTAGTCTTATATACTATCTTTATTAATACCTCTTAATTCAAAAGATTTATATACTTTTGCCATATCGCGATATTTGCCTTCTCTTAATTCAGTCGCGTATCCTTCAAATTCAATATTATCAGTATTTGCGTCTAATTCTTTTTCTATATCATATGATAGACTTACCAATTCATATGAAAAATCATCATTAACATCTTTAGAATCCAAGTTACCATTTAGTATTAAATAATTAGCTACTGTAGTAAATCTACTATCCGCATCTTTGTCTGGATTTCTAAATACATCTATTGGATTACCTACTGATCCAGCATTTATAATATATCTATTATATATTTTTTGTACAAACGGATTATGAATATGTCCATATATTAGAATATCAGCTTTACTTTCTGATATAGTATTTTCACTTGGTAAGAAAAGACTATATAGATTTTCTAAAGTATCAACACCACCTACAAATCCATCTATGCTAGTTGGAGTTGCATGTATAAGTCTAACTAATCTACCACTTAAATAAAATTCATGACAAAATGGTAACCCTTGTAAATATGCTTTAGAATCATCATTTATTTTATTTGTATTCCAATTAAATCTCATCTTTTCTGTTTCTGGTTTATCAGAAGGAATAGATGGTCTAGAATAATACTCATCACAATTACCTTTTATAACTACTTCACAATTAGTTCTTACTAAATCGACACATTCTTGTTGATGAGTACCTTTAGCTATAATATCTCCTAGACAATATATTTTATCTATACCTCGTTTTTTAATATCCTCTAAAACAGTATTTAATGCTTCTAAATTACCATGTACATCTGAAATAACTGCAATTCTCATAATACACCTACTTACCTTGTTTCTTTAATAATAATGCGGATATAATATCACATACAGCTGCAATCAAAAATAAGCAACCTACCAATATATTACCATTACTGAAATTAACAATAGTTAAAATTGCAAAAATAATTGCCGCGATTATCATTAATTTTATATTTTGTTCTTTTTTCATATTATCACCTAATTAATTATAACAAATAAACTTAAAATTATCTACAATTCTAATAATCAAGTTTTTCCAATATCTTCAACTTGCCTTGGAATAAATATTCTATTCTTTCCCTATCGTCTTCAGCTGTTAATTGTGGATTCCAATATTCGCAAGCTTCAATTAAATTAGTGCCATAATCAGAAGTGTTTTTCGGAAGAAAAGCATCGCTAGATTTAAATAAATTCCCTGTTACAGATACTTTGTATAAATTGAGTTTAATCTTATTACCACCAGATAATGCATCTTTCCAAAAATCTAAACCAAATTCATCACATAACCATATTGAATGTGATCTACTAGGCAAATCTGGATATCTCGTTTCCCTTACTCTTTCTAAGGCTAATTCTCTTTTACATATATTAATATCTTCTATTATACGGGCTGCTTCTTTTAAAAGTTTAATAAGCGTTTCTTTTGAAACATCTCTTTCTAAATAATTATCGATTAATCTGTCAAAAGATAGTTTATCACCGTTTTTTAGATTAACCGCGGTTGTATATGTTTTAAGTATATCTACATAAAAAGTATTAAAACTATTATCAACTATTATTTCGTTATTAGGTACCAATATATCATTATAAGCACTATTATTATGAAAATGATACATTTCTTTATCAGTTACTTGCACAACAATTCCCCCTAAGTATTATTTATTAAATATAGACATCTTCATAATTAACTCTTTAGCTTTAGTTTCATCAGATACTCTACACTCTTCTATTATTGGATCTGCATGTTTAGTGGCTGTTAAATATATAGGTCCATACATACTTTCTTCGTTAGACACAAAACAATAATCATGTTCATAAGATGACATATTATAATATGTATTAGTTCCAAATACCATCGCGAATAATGAAGTTTTAAAAGATCTAGATAATATATTATCCAAATTATTATCAATAAGCTTGTAATTACAATATGATTTGTAAGATGATGTTATATTTTTAGGATCAGCACTAACTACTTTCATTAAGACATCATCCTCAATATTATCTTTCTCACTTAAAGTTAATAAAGACGCGACATTATAAGATAATTTTTCAAATAATTCTTTATAATCCTTATAAAATACTTCATCTATTTCTTCTAAAGGTATATTTGTTGATTCAATATAATTTAAAGCATTTATGATATATATTACTATATTAGAAGCCCTATCAAGATTATTAGAATCAACATTAGTAAGTTCTAGTTTTTCTATATTATTAGTAATATACCATGATATTAAATCAAAATATTCTATATTTTCTAAAGATATTATATGTTTATCTAAACTATATAAAGCATAATATATATTATTTTTCTTAGTAATATATTTTTCGTCATAGCTATCATCTACATTTATATTTAAACATTTTATTGAATTATCAATTTCTTCTTTAGTAGCCGAATATCCATATCCTAAATACATTTTAACTACTAAATATTTCATAATATAATCTCTCATAACATCACCTATAGACATTTATTATATCAAAAGAAGAACTATATTACTAGTCCTTCTATTTATGAGTCTTAACAATTTCAACTGAAACATAAGATTTTATTAAATTAAATAATGGTTCCATAACTTCATCTACATTAGAAGAAGTAATAAATTCATTATCAATTAATGAAGCTTTTATACATGTCTCTGCTTCTAATAATGAATCAAAAACATATCTTCTACCATTTAAAGTTAATATATAAGTACCATCTATAACAATACAATTAATCTTGTTATCTAAATAGTTTAATTCTATATTTGTCATACAACCTTCATAAAAATATTTATTCACATCTAATTCATAATTTTTAATTTTACCTATTAAATTATATACTTTTTTATCATTAGTTGCATCTATTGCTTCAACCATAATCGTAGTTTTTGCATCAGCTTTAATTGAAGATGGATATGCAATCATATAAGAATAATAATAATTTCCATTATTATTTAAACTAAACATATTTAAATGATTTTTCATATGTGAAAAAATTAAATTTTTATTAGTTACATAAAATTTTTCATTTTTTGCATACATTCTTTTATATACTGTAGGTGCATTAGTAAAAATAGAACTATCTATATCTTTAAGTTGTCTTAATTTATCACCACTAAATAAATCAGTATATAATGTATTATTATCACTTTCATTTAATTTAACACCAATCACACTAAACATATCATTTGTCATAATATACCCCCTTAAACAACGTTTATAATAGCATTCAAGACCTATTTTGTCAAATTAAAAGACTAGATATTCTATTCTAATCTTTATAATGTTTTATTTCCTATACTACTTTTATATTCATCATATTTAGAATTATATTCATTAGAAATATTTTTATCAATTCCATACATATTTACTTCTACTTCACTACCAGCAGTATTTAATAATTTAATACCATCAAAATTAGATAGCTCGCCTTTTGAACTATAAAATTTAGTCGCGCCTATATATTCATGTGGTAAAAATTCAGAAATAACCCTATTAAGAAATTCCTTATAAATAATATTAATATATTCATATCCAACACCTAAATTTATATGTTTCTCAAAATTATTATGTGGTACGTAGATATCAATTGTACACATATCAGTACCATCAAATTTAGAATGGTAAAGATCTATAGTTGAATGTGAAACCTCATTATCATTAAGAATTTGAGTTATATATTCAATAATAATATTTACCGCGCGTGAAGCTAACAAATCAATATCATTCCTTTTCATAAATACCTCCTATTAATTATAATTTCTTTACTTTAACACAATTATCAATAAACTCTTTATAATCTTTAATAGCATAATCAGTGATATCATTGATTTTATCCCTATCTATGTCAGAATATCTATCATATATATTAACGACTTCAATCGATGCATTAAAAGCCGCTAATACACCTGTATATGAATCTTCAAAAATTAAGCATTCAGATGGAGAAACATTAAAATGTCTCATTATTTCAAAATATATATCTGGAGCTGGTTTTTTATTCGCGACAGTTTCTTTTGTTGTTATTAAATCAAATATTTCACTAATATTCATTTCATCTAACATCTTTTTATTTTCTTTATAATATATTTCTAATTGTGATTTTGTAGTCATAGTAGCTAAGACAAGTATGTAACCCATTCTTTTTAATTCTAATATTAAATTTACTACATCTTTTTTAAAACCTATTTCACTTTTTAAAACCTCATTACCAAGATTTTTCCTTATCTCAGTTAATTCATATGCATCAGTTATGTTAAAATTATATTTATTGATTAAATATTCAGAATACGCGACATAAATATCAGTATTTGAATTATTATTTAAAAAATTATTTCTATCAGTTTGGATAGTATCTAAATCAACAATCATTCCTGAATATTTATTAATAAGTTTTTGATCTGTCATATTCCATATACCAATTGAATCAATAAGCGTCCCATCAAGATCAAATATTATTATTTTTTTATTTTTAAGTTCAAGTTTATTTATATTTTTCATGAAAAACACCACATACATTATAACATAAAAGACTAGATTTATTCTAGTCTTTCCATCTATCATTTTCTTGAAGTAGGTATTCTTTTTTTAACTAATTGTTTAGGCATCTCTTTTGCCATATTATAGTTTTTATAACTATCATCTTCAGTTACTTCTTTAATAATATCTATAAATTCTGGTGGAGTGATTTTTTCATCTTCACTACTCAATTCAACTTCCATGATAGCTTGATTTTTCCATTCAGGATAAATATCTAATTCAAAATATTGATTATTTTCTGATAAACAATATCTAGTTTTATGAATTGTATGTAAGCTTGTATCTGCATCCATCAATAATTTAAGATATTCATTTTCAGTTAATCTCTTTTCCGTTTCTACTCTTTTCATATTATTTACTTTTCTTTTTTCAGTTAAGTAATATACGTAGTCACCATCAATACCTCTAGCTCTTACTCTTCTTTCAATATCATCATTACTTTTTAAGTATGTTTGAGCAATTTCAACTTTAGTACAATTTGGCATACTTTCTAATTTCTTAATATCAGGGTAACATATTAAATATTTTCTTTCAATTTCATATGGTTCTGGTTCGCCTAAGAAAGACGCAATTTCTTTAAGTAATCTTTCTAGTTTACCTTCGAATTCAGTACTATTATCTATTATTCTAAAGTGAGGGTGTCCTGTCCATGAATATATTATTTTATCATCAATATCTCTAGCTCGCTCAACAGTTTCTGTTCTAGCGTTATTATTTTCAAGCGTATAAAATTCTTCTTTTCCTTTAGCAGCTGTCACCAAATGGAATACAGCATCATATGAATCTCTTTCTTTTACTTCAGTTGTATTAAAATCTTTTAGAATCTTTTTAAATTCATTATCGTCCATATAAGCTTTATTATCTAGCATACCACGATCACATACGATAAGGATTTTTTCATTATCCATACCCTTTGCAGCACGTTCAAATAACATTTCTTTAGTTTTCTGTAATGTCACTTGGATGAATTGATAATCATAATTAGATTTGCATGTCTTAGGAGCAACACCATTAGGTATTAATTCTGTTGCTGTTTCAGGAACAAATAATACTGTATATCCCCTATCGCTAAAGTAATTATTAATCCAGTTTAAAGCTGTTGTCTTACCAGCACATGGACCACCAGTTAAAACTATTTTAGTAATTTTAACATCTTTTTCTTCTTTCATATTTTCAAGTAATTCATTAATTGATACATCATATAAGTTAGCTAATTTTTCTAATTCATCAATATTTGGTCTAGATTTTCCGTTTTCCCATTTTGAAACGGCTTTATCAGTAACTTTTAATTCATATGCAACATAACGTTGAGTCAAACCATTGCTTTTTCTTAAATCAGTTATATAATTCCCAAATTTTATATTATCCATAAACCCTCCTACGCATTAATTATTATACACTACATATTCTTTGTTTTTCAACATTTCTTTGATATTTCCATGTTACCCTCCTTACACTTTAATTATACCTTATATCATATTAATTGAACCAAAATCCACTCTACTTTTGGTAGAACTTTTATAATAAAAAAAGACTATATTAGTCTTTTAATTATTACATTTAGTTAAAACATATCTCTTTTCTTCTTTGTTTAAGTTGAAATATTCAAAATCACATTCACCATATTCATCTATATGATATGTAGTTGGTTTAAAACCATCCTCCAATTCAATTGGTAAAACATTATCTTTATTTTTTTCAATATTTTCAATAAAATAATCACTTAAACTAGATATATCATATTCACTATGCATATATTCATCAAATAATAGTTTGGCATTTGTATTATTACCTTTAAAACACGCATAATGTTTTTGTTTTATTAAAAGTTCATTTTTGCTTTGATTTATATGAGCATATCCATCATACAAATACAAATCAAGACTACCATTATTTATTCTTTTAAATTCCTTTGCATCACTTTGTAATTCTTTATATAACTTACTTTCTATTATAGTATTATATCTATCTTTAAATTCATCTATATTATCAATAGATAAAATTAAATTACCAGATGCATCTTTGTATTCATTTTTCACTTTATCTATATTACTAATCCAAACAGCGTCGATATAATTCGCATCAGGTTCTCTATTCTCAAGACCAAACAAGGGTTTATAATATAATAATAAGTGACTATCACGAGGAAATATTCTAGCACGAGAAAATGTGTATTTAGATTCATTATATGTAACCAAATTTTTAAACGAATCAGTTTCCTTATATAATTCATCTATTTCTCTTATTCTTTCATTAACTATTTCTTCATATGTATATTTTTCATTAATATTTCCCATAAAAGCCCTCCATTTTTTTATTATAGCATAAATAACTAACTTAACTTTAATTTTTTTATATCTTCACAACTAACATATATATCATAGTTATAAGTTGTTATTGTGCAAAGTTCTTTAAAACATTTGATATAATCATAATACTTAGAATACAAACCATTTGTTTTCTTATTAATACTTTCTAATACTTTATTATCATCTATAACTAAATTATTATAGTATTTTTCTTTAAATGCCTTCGTTTCATTCCATATAGGATTTTGATGATGATAATAAATATATGATTTTTCTATTACATCAAATAATTCATAATTGTCTTTTAATAGTTTATATAATAAATATTCATATTTTTCTGTTTTTAATTTTAAATCACTACCGCGTTTTTCATATCTTCTATATATACGCATTTTAGAATATATATTTTTACCAGCATCACCAAATTCTAAAAAATCATTATCAGTTCTATTATATCCTACTATTTCATCTAGTATTTGATCGAAGCATGATACTTCTACATCCTCTTGCATAAATTCATCATTAGATAAATATAAATCAGCTACTGCATCATATTCAAATTCTTTTGAGTTCATAGTAGGTTTAGGTTCTCCATAACGAGATACAAAATCATCCATAGTTTTTATCGGTTTACCAGTATTCATAAATACTATTGGATTACCATTAGATGCATATATAAACGGTTTAGTTAAAACTATATAATTTCTCTTCAAAAATTCTTTGTAAACATCATATATGCATAAATTATTTAAAGATATATGATAATATTTTCCTTTTCTAAATAATGTTTTATTGTCATAATATTCTTTTACTGCATTAAGCGAATTATAATGACATTCATAGTAATTTGTAACATCATAATCATTACTTTGATTAATTATTTTCTTTATATAGTCACTTTCTTTATAGAGTTTAATATCTTCTTCTGAGTAAGATATAGTGTTAAAAAAATTACATAGATTAATAAGTCTTTCATATTCTATATCATCAACAGTATATTTAGATAACTCATCAGGTTGTAGTAACTTATGAACTTCATAAATATCTTTATATTTTTCAAGTAATCTTTTCTTTTCCCTACCATCTGTTATAGCTGGATATCTAACTCCATATATATTTTCTACTGAAGCAACGTTAAATTCAATTAGATGTCTAAAACATGTTATAAAATTTAAATCTTTTACTTTACCACCAATCCATAATTTTTCTAATTTAGGTGCGCTGTAAGGAAGATATGTAAAATCATCTTCAAAAGAATCTAACCTACGTGAGTCAATATCTAATCTTACTAAATCCGGAAAATTACACTTAAGAAACATTTCCTTAACATCAATATAACCTTTTACATCTATATTATGTATATATAAATCTTTTGTTTTTATAGTAGAAGGAGTTATTTTAAGGATCTTCGATTCATTTATTTCAATGTTATACTTAAAATCATTTAGACTTCTAATATCTTCAATAATAGAATCTTTAAACACCAAATCAGCATCTATAATATTTAGATTACATTCTTTTTTAATTACGCAATCACGGAATTTAATTTCTTCTAGATTATGGAAGTACTTTTTAACTAATTGAAAGAAATAGTCATCTATTTCGCCCGTTACAAAAATGCTATCGACGTTAAATAAATCTTCCTTATAATTATGAACAGCTAAACCATCTACTTTGATAAGTTCTTCAGCTTTTAAAACACTATCTATAAAATCTTTTAGATTAGCTCCTGCACTGCCTTTATATGAACGTATATCTAAAGATTTTCTATATAATGCAGAGTAATTTATAGTGTTTATAGATACTCTATCATTAGAAAGTGAAATATCACTATCAAAACATGATAATATATCATTATGCATTCTACCATATAAAATTTGATTTCTCTGTTCTAATGTCATAAGTATTCCTCTATTCAATTGACATTTATTATAACATATAGGGTATTTATAAGTAAATAAAAAAGACTATTTTTATAGTCTTAATTTCTTATTTTATTTAATAATTCTTTCTTAGTTTCATCATCAGCAAATGAAGCATTAACTGCGTTTTCTTCGAACTTTAATATATCTTGATATGATAAATTAAAAGCAGAAGCAACTTTCTTTAATTCTTCTTTTAAACTGGTATTACAAATAGATGGATCATCAGTATTAATAGTTATATTAATATCATTATCCATAAATAATTTAATTGGCATTTTACCTACCTTATTATAAATAGATGTACATATATTACTAGTAGGACATACTTCTAATGTAATATCTTTATTTTTAATTTCATTAACTATAGATATATCTTCACTACTTCTTACACCATGACCAATTCTTTTAGTACCGAAACTTATAGCAGAATCTACACTACTAGGTCCATCTGCTTCACCAGCATGAATTGTATATGGTACATTTAATTCCTTAGCCAAATCAAAGATATATTTATGTTCACTAGTTTTATATAATCCTTCAGCACCAGCTAAATCAATAGCAACTACACCTTTACCTAGATATTTTTTAGCTAATCTTACTGTTTCAATATTTTTATCATTTGCAGCTCCACGCATAGTACATAATATTAAATTACTTTTTAAATTAGATAACTTCATACCTTCTATAGCAGCATTAATAACTTCTTCTTGAGTTAATCCTTTATTTGTATGAAGTTGTGGTGCGAATCTTATTTCGGCATACATTATACCTTGGCTTACTAATTCATCAGATAAATTCTTAACCGCTAATATGATAGATTCTTTAGTTTGCATTAAAGATAGAGGAAAATCAAATTTAGTTAAAAATTCATTTAAATCATGGCAGTCTTTTGAGACTTGCATAAGTTTTATTACTTCTTCATCAGATGGCAAATTAATACCTTGCAATGAAGCTAATTTCTTAGCGTTATTAATTGATATAGCACCATCTAAATGCATATGTAATTCTACCAAATTATTCATACTATCTATTTTATTTAATACATTGTTCATATCATCACCTATTATAATTATATCAAAAAAAACTAGATTACTCTAGTTCTTATCTTTCTAATTTTTTAACATGCGGCATATAAGAAGCTATTTCAGAATTTTTTAAAAATTTATTTGAAATAGGTCCATCATATAAAGCATTATTAAAGTAACAATTAATTAATGCAGTTACTCCACCATGTGTAACTAATAATACATCAATATCAGCATAGTTATCAACTAATGCATTAATAAATTCATATACTCTATCTTTAAAATCTTGCATCGATTCAACACCATATTTAGAAGTATTGATATTTATATCCCACAACTCAGCATTATCAGCTGGATATGGCTTACCCTCAAGTTCACCTAAGTATCGTTCAGTTAATCTATCTTCTATAACAATTTGATTATCTCTATCTTTATTAATAATATTAGCTGTTTCTAAGGCTCTCATAAGTGGAGATGATATAATCAAATCAAAATCATAGTTTTGTAATAAGGAAGCTGTATTTAAAGCCTCAGCTTTACCTTTGTCATTTAATGGTATATCTTTACTACCCATAGAAATCTTTTTATCATTCCAATCAGTAGATCCATGTCTTACTACATATATCATAATATCTCCTCCTTATATTAACGATTCATATTTTTAACTTCGCTGCGCTTTTTAATGCATTTAATATCATTATTATATAAAGGATATATTTTTCCCTTATATCCTAATAAAAATTCTTTATAAGCCTCAATATCTGAATGCTCCTTTATATAATCTTCGAGTTGCTTCTTTGTTGGTTTCATACCGATATTATCGACTATACCAATAGTAATACTTTTATTTTTACTTTTATATCCACACATATAACCATAACTAAAATCATTTGAATGTTTCAAAGCTATACTTGTACCATAATATACATAATCGAATTCAACACCTGTTATTAATTCTTTTACTTTTTTTGTCTTAAATAAAGGTTTTACAAAAATAATAGTTTTTTCTTCAGATATCATATTAATAAAATTATCGCCATATACATACAAACCAAAATCTATTTCATTATTTCTAGTATTCGCAGTAAAGATAGTTCCATAAGCTAATTTCATAAAAACCTCCTAAATATCTATACCATATATATTATATCAGTAATTTAAAGTAAATATATATCGTTTCTCATTTGCCTTATATATTAACATAAAAATATATATTTGTCTAATGAACAAACTTCATTATATATCAAAAAAACTAGATTGCTCTAGTCTTGATCAAACAATCTATGTTGCATACCTTCTGCGTTATCTATATACATCTTATATATTGAATAAATATCTGTATCTTTATATTCTACTTCTTTAAAATTATTATTTAAATCTAATATTTTACCATCACGATAACTAATTAAAATCGGTGAATGTGTCGCGATTATAAATTGACTACCCTTTTTAGCTAATTCATCTATTAAGCATAGTAGTGATAATTGCCTTTGAGGCGATAATGCTGCTTCTGGTTCATCTAAGATATATAATCCGTGATCAGTAAATCTATTTTGAACAAGTTTTAGAAATGCTTCACCATGGGAACATTCATGTAAACTTCCTCCATATGACATTCTTAACCTACGATATCCATCTTCTTCAACTAATCTATCAACTTCAGTCGAAAAATTATAAAAACTTTCTGCTCTTAGGAAAAATTTTGTTTTAGCTTTATTATAAGTACTAATTTTTAAATAATCTGATAATTGTGATGTTGTATTTTTAGTTTGATATTTAAAATTTTGAGTTCCACCTTCAGCTGGTAAATCTAAGGCAACTGCAATAGCCTCTATAAATGTAGATTTACCTATACCATTTTCTCCTACAAAAAAAGTTACTTGTGAATCAAAATTTAATTCATTAAAGTTTTTTACTATATCAATATTAAAAGGATATTTATCAAATGAATCTATACTATCTCTGTCAAGAGATATCTTTTTTATAATTAAATCACTATTCATACTATCACCTATTTAGATTATATCAAAAAAGATTAGGTTTATCTAGTTGAAGATTTACTTGCCATAAATATGAAAGATGGTTCACAAGGTTATATGTTTTTAAATATACCGTTAGAAGAACAAGAAGAAAATACTCATAATAAACCATATGTAAAAAGAGCAATATATCTTGCTACAAAAAAGAATAATAGAAGAAAAAAATAAGATTAGATATTCTGGTCTTATTTTTTTCTTGTATAGTTATTATACATTGATAATGTTAATGTTTTTCTATATTGCTTTATATTTTTTTGATTCCAACTATCATAATCATCATCATTGCCATCGAAGAATATGGGTATTCCACCAGCTTCTACCCAATCATCTAAATTTTTTAAACAATCATCAACTAAAACATTTCCTCGCGCATCTACCATTTCAGTTTTTTTAAAATAATGTGGTACTATTATAACGCTTTGTTTAACACCTTTTCCTCTTAACCATTTAATCTTTTCTACACTCTCATTTTCTAGTGAATGCACTTTAGTTAAAATGCAAGAAGCAGATGGATCCATCTCTTTTAAATAATATACTGAATTATTTATAACTTCAGAATTATTTACAATGTAATTCCAATTGCAATTTTGAATATATTTAATTTTTTCTGACTCTGGGAGTAAATGTCTATTTGGATTTTTTCTCCATTCTTCAAATAGTAACGGTTCAGTATCTAAAATTACTCCATCAAAATCTATATATAGCATATTATCTCCTCCATAGTTTTAGTCTAACATATTATGAGGAAATATATATGTCACATTAATATTTTTCATCTAATATTTCTAATTTACTAATTCTATTTAAATAAAAATGTCTAATTTCTTGTTTGTTCTCACAAAAAGCTGCGACACCCCATTCATTATCTAATACTATCAATTCATAAGGTCTTATAACTCTTTTAGTAATTTTATCATGTTCCTTTGAATAATATTCTATATAACATTTATTTCTTTTATTAATAGATTTACTAATCATGTTATAGTATTCTTTGTTTTCTACCAGTATTGATTTGGACTTATCAATATTATTTGGCAATTTTATATCTTGATTCAAATAATATCCACCATACGGTCCTCTAACAGACTCTATAAAAATACCTGCTAGTTCTAATTCGTTTTTATATTGTCTTATCATTCTTGGAGATACTTCTAATTTAGCAGCTAATTCTTTTATACTATATTTTCTTTTATTTTGAAGTAACTGTAACATCATTAATATATTAGATAATTTAGACATAATTATCACCTTCCTACGTACTATTTAAATTAGTTATTTATATTTTTAATACCTACTTCTGGTATTATTACATCTTTAGGTGCATCAATAATAAATTTAATTAATTTTGCTACTTCTTTTGTATCTACACCATTTTCCATATTTTTTTCAATATTTAATTTTTTAAACATATCTGTTTTCATCATACCTGGCATTACATTTGTAACTCTTATTCCATATTTTGCAACTTCATCTTGAAGTGATTTTGTAAAACCTGTAACACCCCATTTTGTGGCATTATATACTGTTCTTTCAGCTTTATGATTAATACCTGCTTGAGAATTAATATTAATTATCAAACCTTCTTTATTTCTCTTCATAAATGGTATAACTGCTTTAGAACAATTTATAACACCTAATAAATTTACATCTATAACTGAATTAATTCTATCACTGTCATTAGAATCTAATTCTCCTTGAATCCATAATCCGGCATTATTAATTAATACATCAATTTTTCCATATTTATTAATAATATCTTTAATTGTAGATTCTACAATAGTATAGTCTTTTACATCACATACTTTATATTCACAACCATTTTCATTTGCAACATATGATAATTTTTCTTCATTAGTCGCGATGATAATTACATCGTTATCTTCTGATAAAAATGACGCGATTGTTTTACCAAGGCCATCACTACCACCTGTTATTACCATTACTTTTTTCATATTACCACTTCCTATTAAAATTATATCAAAAAAGACTGGTTTTACCTAGTCTTTATCACTTATTCTCTTATCATTTTCAGCGTAGCGATATTTCAAATAATTTTCTTTGGTAATCGCGGATTTTTTTATAGCCTTCTCATATGAATTCCTAGCATCTTTAGCAACATTACCACCACGTTTAGCAACACTACTCATATTTTCTTTTAATCCTTTAGGATGCTCCTCCCTTGCGATATCACGAGTTGTTAATTCTCCTAAATTAGTTAATGCAAGTTCTATATCTGTCATGTTATCCCTTAATGATTCTTTTCTTATTCCTTTATATGTTTTATATTCATTCGCTTTCATTCCAGACCATGTTTTATATATTTCATTAGTAAGTAAAGCAAATTCAACTGGCTTATCTATACCGCCATCTTTCCATATATCAGTTAATTTAAACCTATCTACTATTCCTATTAATCTTTGTTTTATCCACTCATCACTATAACCTTTACTGCGGTAATAATTAACTACTCTATTAGCCGCTATTTCAGGGTCAAATACTTCATCTATTCTTTCCTTACCCAAATTAGCTAGCCACATCTTAAACGGTTCAGCTTTAGGTGATGGAACTGATTCTATAAGTCTAAAAATTCCTGTAGTATCTAATGTATCAGTGGAATACATTTTACCATCTTTTAAAGATTTCATTTTCAGTTGTACGATATTCTCGTACAACTCACTTCCTTCATCAAACAATTTTTTCTTTAAATCTGTCCAATATCTTTTGGGAATATTACTCTCTGTTAAAACACTAATCACATCGATTACACTGAAATAGTATTCCTCCTTTTCACTATCCCAAATACTTCTAATCTCACTACCTTCAAATAAGTTTGTTAAAGTTTCCAATTTATTATTCATATATACCCTCCTTATCATTAACAAATTTATAAATACAAATTAAATATGCCGCATAATATCACCTCCTAAAAAACAAAAAAAGGAGTATACCTCCTCTTCTTTCGAAAAGAAAGTATACTCCACGCATCATGCATATTTCTATTTTGCCTCTAGAAATAAACCCTATCGACCCAAATTGTCATACAAATATCAGGCAAACTATTTAATACATATTAATTATACCAAAAAAGACTAGATTTCTCTAGTCTAATTATTACTTATTTTTTTAGCGTTAATTAAAGCTTACCCCAGTAATGAATGGAACAATATAGACTAAAATGATTTATTTTTATATTCTTCTCTTAACTTCATCCATATTTTACCAAGATGATTTTCACCATCTCTATTTATTCCCCATCCCCAATAATTATCTTTAGGAGAATCTTCAACTATAGTATAATCTTTTGTTTCTAATAACTTTTTTAAAACATATGGATTTTGTTCTATTTTACATCTTAATATTTTTTCCATTAATTCTAATATTTCATTAGAACTTAGTTTTATTTTATCTTCATACTTAAATCTTATTTTTTGAGCTTCATGAGCTGAATGACTATTTTTAATTGCTTCTGCTATTTCTGGGTAATCATCTATAAATAGATTTGCTTGAAAAGCTTCCTCTGCAGATGAATATAAATATCCATTATATTCTACTTTAAATGAGGAAAAATTATCTAATGGATAAAATTCTCTGGGATAAAATCCAATAATTTCATCGAATTTTTGTGACATCCAAGTATCACGATACTGATCTAACTTAATCATATATTTACCTTCTTTCTAAAATAAATATATAACTAGATTAGGAAGTATTTATGTCACATTAAAATTTTTCATCTAATTCTTTTATTAAAGTTATTCTATTTAAATAAAAATGTCTTATTTCTTGTTTATTTTCACAGTAGGCTGCTACTCCCCATTCATTATCTAATATCATTAAATTATATGGTCTAATTACTCTTTTTGTCATTTTATCATGTTCTTTAGAATAATACTCAATATAGCACTTATTATGATTATTAATACATTTACTTAATAAATTGTAGTATTCTCTATTATCTAATTTAATATTTTCAGGTTTAATGAATTTTTCAGGTATTTTAACATCTTGATTTAATACATAGCCTCCATAAGGACCATATATCGTTTCAATATATATACCAGCATATTCTAATTCATCTTTATATTGTCTTATCATTCTTGGAGATACTTCTAACTTTTCAGATAATTCTTTTATACTATATTTTCTTTTATTTTGAAGTAGCTGAAGCATCATAAGTACATTTGATAATTTTGACATGATTATCACCTAATTAAATTATAACATATAAAAACTACATTATACATTCTTATTTATAATTTCCAATATTATATTTAAATAATTCAAGTCATCTAACTTATGTATACCAAAGCATTTCTTACCTAAATCTTTAAAACTCGCGCCACTAGAATATAAGATTCCTCTATCTATTATTATAAATCTATCGTGAAATGAATCGTTTTTTATAAATGTAACATTGCCATATTGACTTTCATATTTACTTTTTAAAATATCATCTATATTTTTAGATACAATTATAATATTTCTTGGAACATTTTTTAATATATCTAACAATTCTTTACCTGCATAATTATCTATTATAATTATTTCTTTTTTTGATTTATTAAAAATATCCATAAGCAGCGAATATGCATCATACAGCTCATTTTCAAAGAAAATTTTATTAATTTCTTTTTCTTTAAATTTATCTAATGTATTTTCTAAAACCAATAATCTATTTTCATGATTAAGAAGTATTTCATTATTATTTATGCTATTTGCAAAATATCTTCGCATTTTAACAAAAGCATCTATTATTTCTATATTTACTTTAACCGCTATATCACTTTTTAATAGTCCTGATAGCATCATTATACCTTGTTCAGTCAAAACATATGGTAAATATTTTATATTATAGCCTCTTAAATTGTTACTCTTGTTCAAGGTCACAAATTGTGACCTTAAAGATTTATTGTCTTTGTTTAAGGTCGCAATTTGCGACCTTGAAGATAATTCTACGAGTTCTTCATTGGTTAATTGAAAGCAAAAAGCTTCTGGGAACCTATTAATATTTCTTTTTATCGTTTGATTTAATACTTTTGTTTCTACTTTGTAAAGTTTTGCTACATCAGATGATAACATAACTTGTACGCCTCTAACTGTATAAATCATATTTTCAATTACGATATCTTCTTTTTCAATTATTTCATTCATATACATCCTCCTACTAATATAATACGCCATAACTTTTCAATATCCTCTTTTTAAAATAAAAAAGACTAGATTTCTCTAGTCTTAATTATTAATTATTTTTTAGCGTTAATTGTAGCTTGTACAACTGTTCCATTTGGAATGTTGAAATTTATACATTTTTAAATACTTTTTTACATTTAAGCATCCATTATATTACAGTGGTATATACTTGAATATATTTGATACTTATAAAACTAAGACGATTTTTTTATTTTCTTGTTAATTCTATTACCTTACTTTTAGCAATATCTTCATTTAAATCTTGTACATTGTTTTCAATCATTGCTTCTAGTTGAGTATAATATGCAAGCGTATTATTAAATTCAGATTCAATTTCCTTAAATCTTTTTTTGTATTCTTCAACTGACATATATGTAAATTGTTCATGTAATAGTTTTTTATTCTTTTCATCCTTAGATACTCGGGCATCTTCCAAACTATCATATACTTCATCGACAACTATATCATTAATACATTGTCCATGCATAATATTAAATGTAGGTTCAACCCTGTTCCATTTATAATACTCATCATATTCATATGGGCATACAACATGATACTTTACTATAACTGTTCCATCTGCTTTATATTTCTTAGTTTCTTCTACTAAATAACACCTTGATACAATATAACATACTGTGCCATATTTTCTTTCTAATTCATGCATCCCATGTGACCAACCAATTTGTTCAATCATTGGAATAACAGCATACTTAATTGGATAATTATTTTTCATATAAAACCCTCCTTGTAATATTATATCATAAAAAAAGACTAGTTTTACCTAGTCTTTAATTATTAATTCTTCTTTGCGTTAATTGCAGCTTGAGCAGCAGCTAATCTAGCAACTGGAACTCTAAATGGTGAACAAGATACATAATCTAATCCAACATTATTGTAGAATTCAATTGATTTAGGATCTCCACCTGTTTCACCACAAACACCTAAATGAATGTCAGGTCTTGCAGATTTACCTAATTTAACAGCTGTTTCAATTAATTTACCAACACCTTTTTGATCAAGAGTCTTGAATGGATCTTCTTCATAAATCTTCTTGTCATAGTAAGCTGGTAAGAATTTACCTGCATCATCTCTTGAGAATCCAAATGTCATTTGAGTTAAGTCATTTGTACCAAATGAGAAGAATTCAGCTTCTTTAGCAATTTCATCAGCAGTAATTGCAGCTCTTGGGATTTCGATCATAGTACCAACTTGATATTTCATATCAACGTTAGCAGCTTTGATTTCTTCATCAGCTGTAGCTACTACTACATCTTTAACGTATTTTAATTCTTTAACTTCTCCAACTAATGGAATCATTATTTCTGGAGTAATATTCCAATCTGGATGTTTAGCTTTTACATTAATTGCAGCTCTTATTACAGCTTTAGTTTGCATCTTAGCGATTTCTGGATAAGTAACAGCTAATCTACAACCTCTGTGACCCATCATTGGGTTGAATTCATGTAAGTCAGCAATGTAAGCTTTAATTTGTTCAACTGATTTACCTTGAGCTTTAGCTAATTTTTCAATATCAGCTTCTTCAGTTGGAACGAATTCATGTAGAGGTGGATCTAAGTATCTAACTACTACTGAATCACCTTCTAATGCTTCATATAAAGCTTCAAAGTCTGATTGTTGATAAGGTAAAATCTTATCTAATGCTTTTTCTCTTTCTTCAACTGTATCTGAACAAATCATTTCTCTGAATGCAGCGATTCTATCTTCTTCAAAGAACATATGCTCTGTTCTACACAATCCAATACCTTCAGCTCCTAATTCATGAGCTTTTTTAGCATCTCTTGGTGTATCAGCATTTGTTCTAACTTTTAATGTTCTGAATTTATCAGCCCATGCCATAACTCTACCAAATTCACCAACGATAGCAGCGTCTACTGTAGGAATAATTCCTTCATAGATACAACCAGTTGTACCATCTATTGAAATTGTATCACCTTCATGGAAAGTAATACCTGAAAGTGTAAATTCTTTCTTAGCTTCGTTCATTTTGATATCTCCACAACCAGATACACAGCATGAACCCATACCTCTAGCAACTACTGCAGCATGTGAAGTCATTCCACCACGTACTGTTAAGATGCCTTGAGCAGCTTTCATACCAGTAATATCTTCTGGTGAAGTTTCAAGTCTAACTAATACAACTTTTTCACCTTTAGCTGCCCATTCAACAGCATCTTCAGCAGTAAATACAACTTTACCAGCAGCAGCACCAGGGCTTGCTCCTAAACCTTTACCAATAGCTTGAGCTTTTTTAATAGTTTCAGCATCGAATTGAGGGTGTAATAATGTATCTAAGTTTCTTGGATCAATCATTAATACAGCTTCTTCTTCAGTACGCATACCTTCATCTACTAAGTCACATGCGATTTTTAAAGCAGCTTTAGCAGTTCTTTTACCATTTCTTGTTTGCAACATATATAATTTACCATGTTCAACAGTAAATTCCATATCTTGCATATCTCTATAATGATTTTCTAATGTTTTACATACATTTTCAAATTGTTCAAATGCTTCTGGGAATTTATCTTTCATTTCAGCAATCTTCATTGGAGTACGTACTCCCGCAACAACGTCTTCACCTTGAGCGTTTGTTAAGAATTCACCAAATAAACCTTTTTCACCAGTAGCTGGATCACGAGTAAAGGCAACACCAGTACCACAATCATCACCCATGTTACCAAATGCCATTGATTGAACGTTTACAGCAGTACCCCATGAATATGGAATATCGTTATCTCTTCTGTATACGTTAGCTCTTGGGTTATCCCAACTTCTAAATACAGCTTTAATAGCACCCATTAATTGTTCTTTTGGATCACTAGGGAATTCACTACCAATTTTTGATTTATATTCAGCTTTAAATTGGTTAGCTAATTCTTTTAAATCTTCAGCAGTTAACTCAACATCTTGAGTAACTCCTCTTTCTTCTTTCATCTTATCGATTAATTCTTCAAAGTATTTTTTACCAACTTCCATAACTACGTCAGAATACATTTGAATAAATCTTCTATAACAATCCCAAGCCCATCTAGGATTATTTGATTTTTTAGCTAATACTTCAACTACTTCTTCATTTAAACCTAAGTTTAAGATTGTATCCATCATACCAGGCATAGATGCTCTTGCTCCAGATCTAACTGATACTAATAATGGATTTTCTTTATCACCAAATTTTTTACCAGTGATTTCTTCCATTTTAACGATATATTCGTTAATTTGGTTTTGAATTTCTTCATTGATTTCTCTACCATCTTCATAATACTTTGTACAAGCCTCTGTTGTGATAGTAAATCCTTGTGGAACAGGTAGACCGATGTTTGTCATTTCAGCTAAGTTAGCACCTTTACCACCTAGAAGTTCACGCATATTTGCATTACCTTCTGTAAATAAATATACATATTTTGTCATCTAAATCTCTCCCAACTATTCAAGTATAACACAATCAAGAATGGTATTCAAGAAAAAACAAAAGAAAATAATGCTTTTTTTACATTATTTTCTATCTTTTAATCTTTAATACTTTTTCCATATAACACTTAGGGCATAATGGTTTATATTTAATTGTTTTACCATTATCTATTGCTATAGAATCTCCATCAGTTAAAAAATTTCCTTCCAAATCAGTTCTAGCATTAAATTCTGCTCCATCACCACATGAACATATCGTTTTCATTTTAACTATTTTATCAGCTACATCTAAAAGCCTATCTGATCCTATAAAACATTTTGTCTTAAAGTCATTTTTTAGTCCATAACATCTAATACCTTTATACATACTATATAGTTTTAATCTATCTATTTGTTCTGGTGTTAAGAATTGTACTTCATCAACTAAAACATAATCTATATCATTTTTTAAAACCACATCATCTTCTTTATCCAATACTATATCTGCCGTAGCTTCTAGACCTATTCTTGATATAACTTTATTTGTATCTCTATCTAATTTAGGTTTAATTAATACTACATTTTCTCCAGCAGTTTTCATCAAATGATACTTATATAATAATTTAGCTGTTTTAGAAGCATTCATAGTTCCATAATAAAATTCTAATCCTGATTTAGATTTAGATATAACCTCATCAACTGGTTCTATTATATTAGCTAATTCCATTAACCTCTTTGAACCAACATATCCCCTATTTCCATAAGTAATTACAGTAATATTTAAATCATTAGCTACTAAGAATAATTCAAATACATGACTTTCACTTAATAAATGTGCATTATCAACTAAGATACATTTAATATCTTTATAATTCTTCATATCATCATAGATATTACCATCTATAATATAATCTATTTTTCTTTCAAATATAGGTTTACCATTAATAACACCAGTTGATTTTATATCTTCATTACTCGCGTTCATGGTAATTACTTTCATACCCATTTCATTATAATTATAAGCTGTTTGACATAGATTAGATGATTTACCTTCTCCATATCTAAAATATAATTTTGCCATATTATTTCCCCCTTGGATGACTATTTAAATAGACATTCCTTAAATGTTCATTTGATACATGTGTATATATACCTGTTGTAGATACGGATGAATGACCTAGTAACTCTTGTACCGTTCTTACATCTGCTCCATCATTTAACATATGAGTTGCATATGTATGTCTTAATGTATGTGGTGAAAAAGCTATATCTAAATGATTTAATCTTATAATATCTTCAAATATTTTTCTTACAGATCTATCTGATAATTTAGAATCCCTTTTATTAAGCAATAAATATTCATTATTACTATTCCTAATACTTAGATATTTTTTAATTTTGTTTTTGCATACATCTCCAAAATATACTATCCGCATCTTCTTACCTTTACCAAATACCTTAATAGATTCTTCATTTAAATCTATATCAGATATTTTAATATTAACAAGTTCAGATACACGTATACCAGTTGAATATAAAAGTTCAATTATTAAATTATCTCTTATATCATATAATGTATCTTTATCTGTTACTTTAAGTAGTAATTCTACTTCTTCATAAGTAAGATAATGAGGTAATAATTTATCTTGTTTAGGATTACTTATAAGTAACATAGGATTTTCTTTTATTTTATTATTTCTAATTAAATATTTATAAAAACTCCTTAAACTACTTATATTTCTAGTAATAGATTTAGTAGCTTCCTTTTTATTATATAGATAAGCAATAAAACCCCTTATATCACCATATGTTGTTTTAGTTATAGATATTCCTTCACTATTTAGATAATCTTTAAACTTTTCTAAATCATCGCGATAATTAATAATTGTATATTCTGAATAGTTTTTTTCAATATCCAAATATTCTAAGAATTCATCTATTAGCTTATCCATACTATCACCATCTTAATTATACCAAAAAAAAGAATAGTTAGTCACTATCTTTTTCATCTAATTTCTTCCATCCTAATGAAATAATATTTTCATTTAATGTCATATTATTCATTAAATGTTCAATAAAGTCTAATTTTTTATAAGGTACTCTTACATTCATAATAATAGTACATTCTGAATCTTTCTTTTCTACTACATCTACATTTTCAACAAAGATATGTTCTGATTCACTAAATGTCACTAAATCATTTCTAACTTTAGACATAAATTTATTTTTACAAGTTACTTTAATTGAATAACTATGATATCCATCTTTAGTAGGTTCAATCTTAGATATAGTAAGTGCGATATCTCTTAAGAATATATTACATAATAACACAAATATTGTACCTATTGTAGCTTCTATTAATAATCCTTCAGCGCATAACATACCTATAGCGGCACTACACCAAATAGTAGACGCTGTGTTAAGACCAGTAATATTTTTCTTATCATCTTGGATAATGATACCTGCTCCTAAGAAACCGATACCACTAACTATTTGAGAAGCAATTCTTCCTACATCGCCTGATACTAATGATAGTGATGCATGAGTAAACATTAGTGATCCTAAGCATACTAATACCGCCATACGAAGACCAATGCTTCTTCTCCTCCACTGTCTTTCAATACCAACTAAGAATGATAATACAAAAGCAACAGCTATATGTACTAAAAATATATATAAATCCGAACTATAATCAAATAATGTTAAATTACTTAATACCATAAATATACCCTCTATTCTATATATTTATCATATCATTAAATTAATATTTTTAAAAGCATTTTATTTCTTTTTTATAAATATCATGTATAATTATTATAAGATGTTAGTTGCATGAAGTATGTTGTATGTTGTAGACGAAAGGAAACAATATATGATAGAAAAAGCAATAATATTTATTAGTGACAAAAAATACGGGAAATGTTTAATAATACAGAACAAGAAAGATTTATTTAAAGATATTAAGAACATAAAAGAATTACAAGAAAAAGCCTATGATTACATATTAAATGGTAATAGAAATTTTACAACAATTATTGATAAAATAGATAGCAAAATAGTACAGTTTAAAAGAATATCAGCCAAAGAATACTTGTATGGTACAAATAGTAAGAATCTATCAAAGAAAGACTATAAACATAAAATGCGAATCGTCCCAAGCATAGATGATTTAATAAGTTTTGCTGATATCAAATATAACAGCAAATTGGCACACGAAAGTTCTTTGTTTGGTAGTTTCAATAATTATCAAGGTAATATAATTATTGATAATATTGTATTAAGATATATTGTCCGTATAGGGAAAACAAAAAAAGATAATATCTTTTATGATATTAGTTTAGAATATTTAGGCGCAATAAAAGGAATCGATGTCAAAGTACCTAGTGCATAAGCACGTCACTCATAAAAAGCCCATCAATTCCTATGCATTTAATATATCATAACTTACACTTCAAGTCAATGATATACATATATTATTATATGCGCAAAAAGAAAATAGATACCTAAGTATCTATTTTTTAATATCTTCTAATTTAACACTAACTAATTTAGATACACCAGATTCTTGCATAGTTATACCATATAAGTAATCTGCATATTCCATTGTTTTCTTCTTATGTGTTATTAATATAAATTGTGTCTTATTCTTTAAATTAGTTATATATTCACCAAATCCAGCAACGTTAGCCTCATCTAGTGCAGCTTCAACTTCATCTAGAATACAGAATGGCATAGTTCTAGTTTTTACTATCGCGAATAATAAACTAATCGCTGTGAAAGTCTTTTCTCCACCTGATAATAGTGAGATATTCTTTAAAGTTTTTCCAGGAGGCATAGCTTCTATTTCAATACCTGTCTCTAAGATATTAGATTCATCTGTAAGTTTAAGTATTGCTTTACCACCTTTAAATAATTCTTTAAATGTTTTACTAAATTCTTCTTTAATAATATCAAATGTCTTCATGAATTCTTTCTTCATTACTGCATCCATCTCATTAATGATTTCTAATAACATATTAGATGCATTAACTAAATCATCTCTTTGTTTTAACATAAATTCATAACGTTTAGATACATTTTCATACTCAGTTGGAGCCTCTGGATTAATTGGTCCTAATTCTTTAATAGAACGTTTTAACCCATTTACTTTAGTTCTAGCTTGTTCAACATCCATCTCTAACTTATACATAGAACTTGCTTTTTCATAAGTCATATTATAAGTTTCATTTAATGTATTAAGTAAATTATCTAATTTAACATCCATTCTATTAACACTGATTTCTAAGTTATGTAATTCTTCATTCTTAGTATTATATAAACTATTTTCTAGTTTTAAACTATGTTCATAATTAGCTAATTCTTCATTTAATTCATTTTTCTTATTATTTAAAGATTCAAAAGTATGCATTATTTCATCTTTTTTATTTAAAGATTCATAATATTCTTCCATTACTTTAGTTTCTTCTTCACTTAATGAATTATTTAACATATTATTAGTTGCATTTATATTTTCTTTAATAGTATTAATAGATTCTTCTATTTCAAATTTAGCCCTATTCTTACTATTATATAAAGTATCTAATTCTATCTTATCTTTATTAATTAAATATACTTTATCTTCAGAAGATGATATATCATTATTAATAACATTGATAGTTTCTTCTACATCCTTAATTTTATTTTCTAAACTAGATAATTCTAATCTATTTTTATCTAATTCATATTTATCACTTATGATATTTCTTGTCTTATTCTTACCACCAGTAATAGATCCACCAACATTTATAATTTCACCATCTAGTGTAACTATACGATATCTATTATTAATTTTCTTAGCTATACTATTAGCTGTATCAATATTATCTACAACTATTACATTACCTAATTGATTTAAGATAACAGATCTATATCTAGGATCATAGCTTACTAAGTTAGAAGCAATATCAATATAACCTTGTACATTAGATACTATAGACATTGTATCATCATCTATACCTTTAGGTTTAATTACGTTTAATGGATAGAAAGTAGCTCTTCCGATATTATTATTCTTTAAATAATTAATAGCTTCTTTAGCTGAACCTTCTGTATCACATACGATATATGAAGCAGACGCCCCTAAAGCTACAGATATAGCTTGACTATATGTATTTTCAGTATCAATAACTGAACCTATAACATCATGTATACCATTTAATTTAGGGTTATTTAATACTTGTCTAACAGCGTACGGAATAGATGAATTATTATCTATATCAGCTTCTAATGTTTTAATAGCTGATTTTAATTTATTTTCTTCGTTTATAAATGTATTTAATTCTAAATCTTTACCATTCTTCTTAAGTTTAATACCTTCTAATTCTTTAGTAGCAATTTCTAATTTCTTATCTACATCGTTTATTTTTTCTTTAATAGATAAGATATCTCTATCAACTTCTTTTAAATCATTCTCACCCTTTAAAAGTGATTCATTTAAATTAACAATATTATCATGTAATTTAGAATCTTCTACATTATATTTTTCTCTTTCTAAAATTAACGTTTTCTTACTATTTAATTTTTCAACTTCACTAGTTATATCAAGTAAACTATTTTGAGTAGTTCTAATTTCATCATCCAATTTAGCTAAATTAAGTTTATATTCTTCTACTTTAGCTTCATTACCACTATTAGAAGATGTTAATTCTAAAAGTTCATTTTTAAGTACTTCTACTTTAGCTTTAGATTCTTGATAACTAGTATTAATAGTAGTGATATCATTAGTAATTAAAGATACTTCGATACTTTCTAATTCACTTGCTAAATCATTATATTTTAAAGCCTTTTCACGAGCTTCTTTTAAAGGTTCAACTTGAGTTTCTAATTCTTTAATAATATCAGATATTCTTTCAGTATTTTCATTAGTTTTTTCTAATTTTCTTAAAGCTTCTAATTTTCTTTTCTTATATTTAAGTACACCAGCCGCATCTTCAAAGATTACTCTTCTATCTTCTGGTTTATCTGATAATATTTGTTCTACTTTACCTTGAGAAATAATATTAAAACTATCTTTACCAATACCTGTATCCATAAATAAATTTTGGATATCTTTAAGTCTTACTTTTTCTTCATTTATAAAGTATTCATTAGTTCCATCCGCGTATACTCTTCTTCTTATAGCAACTTCATCATAAGATAGTGGTATATAATTATCAGTATTATCAAAAACTAAAGTTACAGAGGCAACATTTAAAGGTTTTCTAGATTTAGACCCAGCAAAAATAACATCAGTCATAGAATCTGATCCACGAAGAGACTTAACTGATTGTTCACCTAATACCCATCTTACGGCATCTACAACATTACTTTTACCAGATCCATTAGGACCTACAATACCAGTAATATTTTTATCTAATTTAATTGTTGTCTTATCGGCAAATGATTTAAATCCTTGTGCCCTTATTTCCTTTAAATACATAATATCTACCCTCTACCAAACATATTAATTATACTATATTAACCTTTCAAAATCAAATATAAAACCTATTTTTATAATATTTAATGTTATTTATTGTCCTATTTTGTCGCGTAGTATATAATTATAATGTAGTGTGTTGTAAATAGAAAGGATTTATTTATGACACAAAATACTTTAAATAAAAATTTAGAATATAAAGATGTAGCAAGCGAGTGGTTAAATAGAAAACATAAAAATGGGAAAGTATTAGATAGTTATTACTATATAACCAATAATAAAGTATATATTGTAGATGGTTCAAAAAAAGTTGTTTTAGATTATTCATTAAAAGAATTAGAAATGGCAAATTGGTTAGTAAATACTTTTGGTGAAACTTTATATATGAAACCTAGAGTTAATCAACCAGATGGCATTAAAACAGCCGACTATTTTTGGAAAGGTGAATACTGGGATTTAAAAAGTATGTCAGCTACGGGAAAAAGAGCATTTGACAATCGTATAAACAATCATGAAACTCAATCTAAAAACTTTATTTTTGACGTAACATGTAATCCGCTATCAAATAAAGAAATAGAAAAACAAATAATTAATATATACAAGTCAGAAAGCCGAAACTGGATTAACAAAATTATAGTAAAAAGAAATAATAAAATTGTATTTATTTTTGAAAGAAAAAAAAGATTGACCACCCAGCCTGCGGCCAAGGACCAATCTCATGATTAAATTATATAACAATATTACATTCTTGTCAATCAAGCAAAAAAGAGGTTCCCCCCCAGCCAACCTTTCGGTTCCTATGGCCGAGGACGACCTCTTTCTATATACAATAATATCATATTTCTTAATTTAAATCAATTACAAAAAAAGGTATTATTCAATACCTTTTTTTTCTTTTAATCTCTTTTCATATTCATCTTTTAGAATATAGATATCTTTACTACTCATGAAGATTAATACAGCATTCTCATATTTTAATAATTCATCAACTTTATCCATTGACATATATTTACCATTATCAAGTTTATCTAATATTACTTCATAAGTAACATCATCATAACCAGTTTCTTCTCTATCTACACCTACATCCATAATATAAGATTCATCTGCTAGATTAAGTGCATCAGCAAATTCTTGGGCGAATTCCTTAGTTCTAGATAATGTATGTGTCTTTAAGATAGCTATAATTTTTTTATCTGGATATTTTTGACGTGCCCCTTTAATAGTTACTTTTACTTCAGTTGGATGATGAGCATAGTCATCAATTGTAACTATATCATCTATAACGGTTTCTTTAAATCTTCTTTTAGCACCTTCGAATGTTTTTAGTGCTTTAGCAACATCTTTAGCTTCTAATCTTTCATAGTAACATATTGCGATTACAGCAAGTGAATTTAGAAGCATATGTTTACCATATAAAGGTAAATCAAAATGTCCATAATAATTATCTTCTATAAATACATCAAAACTGGTACCATTATTATGATATTCTACATCTTTAGCTATAATATCATTGTCATCAGAAAGTCCATAGAAGAATATTGGTTTATCTGGCTGTAAGTAATGTGTATATGGATCATCTCCACACGCAATTACCATATTAGTAGCTAGATTTGCGTAACTTCTAAATGCATCTATAACATCATCAATATTTTTATAATAATCAATATGATCTAATTCAATATTAGTTATAACTGCATAATAAGGTGTGTAATTTAAGAAATGTCTTTTATATTCACATGCTTCTAAAGCAAAATATTCATTTTCTTTTGAAGCATAACCAGTACCATCTCCTATTAGAGTATTACAACCTTTAATTTCACTTAATACATGATATAGCATAGCTGTTGTAGTGGTTTTACCATGACAACCAGCTATAGTAACTGTTTTAAACATTCTTGATAATCTACCTAACATATCTTGGTATGAATATATTTTTAGACCAAGTTCTTGTGCCTTTGCTACTTCAGGATTATGCTCATTAAAAGCATTACCTTGAACAATAGTCATATCAGGAGTTATATTATCAGCATTGAATTCTAATATCTTTATACCCTTTTCAATTAAAGGAGTTTCTGTAAAGAAATGATCTGGTTTATCACTACCTTGTACTTCATAACCTAAATCATTTAAAATTTGTGCCAGCGCACTCATGCCTGTTCCCTTTATTCCGATAAAATGATACATGTTAATCACCTTTCTATTATTAATTATACTACATTTAACCTAAATAAGTTAATAGAAATGGTCCTAATATTAAAATTAATATTAATGGAACCATAAATATAACTGATACAATACTGATTTTATTAGGTATCTTATTGATTTCAGATTTTATATCAAGAGATTGTTTGTCTCTTAAGAATTCAACTTGATTATATAATGTATCAATAATACTATTACCAAATATAGATGTTTGAGTCATATTTAAAATAATATTATTAATAGTTACAGAAGGAATCCTTTTTTTCATATTTTCCAAAGCTTCTATTAATGTTTTACCATACTTCATTTCATCTAATGTTTGTTTAAATTCATCTGATAATTCAGAATCAACATTAGCAACTGTAACAGCTAGACTCTTTTCTAGGTTTCTACCTGATTCTAGTGTTAAAGTTAATATTTCAAAGAAGTATAATGCTTGATGTTCTAATCTCTTAGCTCTTTTTTTAAGAGGCACATCAATAATAACATATTCAAACAATATATAATAAGCAAATGCGATAAAAGGTCCTAATATATAACCAAATTTACTAATATATAATATACAAGCAAATAATATAATAGTTGTGGCATTACGTACGTTCATAACATTTACAGCGTCATACTTAAAATCTCCAAGCATATCTATTTTTTCTTGAAGTCTATTTACGATAGAATCACTATAAATTTTTCTAACGTACTTTTTCTTTGCCATAACTATCACATCCTTACTTTTAATATTTTACTTACAATATATATGTATATTACATATAATGAAATACTTATAGTTATCAATATAATTCCAAGTGGCGTATTAAAGAATGGATCAAAATACGTTGGATTTAATATTGAAATTATAAGTACATATGCAATTGGAATTAAGAATAATATCCACATTATTATCTTCGAACTACCAGTTAATGATTGTAATTCTAATCTAAGTTTTTTCTTCATAAATAATGAATTTTCAATCGCATCAAATACTTTAATAATATTTCCACCAGTTCGATTTAAGATTGATAATGAAGCTGTTAAATAACTAACTTCTTCTACATCTACTCTTTCAGCAAACCTTTGGAATACTACATCTAAGCTTAATCCTTTAGCTAATTCTTTTTTCATGATCATAAATTGACCACCAATAATACCAGGTAATTCATGACCAACTAAATCTATAGCTTGTACAATACTTCTTCCTGATTTAAAAGCATTATTCATAATAATAACTGCTTGTAATAAATCGTTTTCAATACGAGATCTATAGATTCTATTTTTAACTGCATAATAAATATCTGGTATAAAGAATCCAAGTACTAAAGGTATTAAAGATTCATGTATAGTTAACGTTTTATATTGTATTGCCTTCATAATAACAGCCATTATTAAGAATGCTATACTACATAATATTTTAGCGGCTACTATATCAACTGAATCTTTATATTTATCTTTAATAAATAACATGTATTTATCATATCTTTTTGCATGTTTTTTTATAGCTGCTGATTTTCTTAATACTTCCCCTAAACTTTTTACAACACTATCATAAAACATATAAATAATATCATATAAAGCAGGAGCATCATCAACAGTTGGTTCAATTGCGTATTTACCAAATCTTTTTTCCATTTTAATACTATTTAAATAGTTATTTAGTTTATTCATTATTAAGAACAACAATACTATAATAGCTATTTGTACAGTAATTAATATAGCTGCATTACTTTTTACAATATCTAATGTAACAGTCTTAGTAGCAACGTTTCCTGTACTATCACTTACAGTATAAATAAGATTTTGTTTACCTACTTTAGATAAATCTATTTCAGTAATATTTGTTTCAACATTAGAAGTTATATCTCCATCTACATTATCAACTGCTTTTACTTTGCCCATTACTTTTAAAGTATCACTTTTAGTAAGTTTTAAATATGATTCGCCTACTTTAAGTGAAGGAGCTTCTTTATCGATAATATATTTACCAGATACATATTCTACTTTTTCATCAAGTATATTAATTGCTTCTACCATTATTACATAATTACCAGTTGTATCTAATTTAATATCAGTTGGCATATTACCTTCATTTTTAATTGAAGATATTACTTCACCATCACGATATATACGGTACATATATCTTACGATATTAATATCTGGTGTAAATGTAACAATGACGTCTTCACTTGTTGGTTCTAATACTTCATATACACTAAACATATTAATCACCATTTCCAAATATGTCATCAACTATATGAATACCAGCTGAAGATATCTTATTATATACTTTTGGTTTATATTTATGCATCAAGAATTCTCCTGCAACTTCACCATCTTTAGTTAGATCTTTCTTCTTGAATTGGAATATTTCTTTTAACATAATAGTGTCATTATCAAATCCAACTACTTCTGATATACTTGTAACTTTACGTCTACCATCAGATAATCTTTCAACATTAACAACTATATCAATTGCATTTTCAATATATTCTCTGATAGCTTTAATAGGTATTTCCATACCAGCCATTAAAATCATTGTCTCAAGTCTATTTAAGGCATCAGCCGGGCCATTAGCATGCATTGTAGTCATTGATCCTGAGTGACCTGTATTCATAGCTTGTAACATATCAAATGCTTCTTTACCACGAACTTCACCTACGATGATTCTATCAGGTCTCATACGAAGAGCGTTGATTACTAAATCTCTTATTGTAACTTCTCCTTCACCTTCATAGTTAGTTACACGAGTTTCCAAACTTACAACATGTTCTTGTCCTAGTTTTAATTCAGCTGCATCTTCAATTGTAATAATTCTTTCATCATTTGAAATAAATCCAGATAATACATTTAGTAATGTTGTTTTACCACTACCAGTACCACCTACGATTAGCATATTACATTTAGCTTTAACACATGCTTCTAAGAATCTTGCCATTTGTGTAGTTAAGGCACCACTTCTTAAGAAATCATCTATATCATTTAATTCTTTTCTAAATTTACGTATAGTTACCACTGGACCATTAAGTGAAAGTGGCGGAAGTACTGCGTTAAGTCTTGAACCATCAGCAAGTCTTGCATCTACCATTGGATGAGCCATATCAACAGTTCTTCCTATTGGTTGAATCATTCTTTGTACAGTTCTTACGATATGATCATCATTAATGAATGATATTGATTCATCTTTAATAACGTGTCCATCAATTTCAATATAAATTTCATTAATACCATTAATCATAATTTCAGTTATTGATGGATCATCTAGTACTTCAGTAATAGGTCCATAACCATTTACCTCATTATCAATCATATTGTAGATATAATTTCTTTCAACGTTTGATAAATCATATCCACCTATCGTATTATTAATTTGTTCTTTTATATATTCATCAGATGCATTATAGTTCATAATATCATTATCAACTAAACTTTGAATAATACGATTTCTAAGTTCATCTAATAATTCCTTATTAGGAAAAGATTCAAAATCATTGACATCTAGGAATTCAGGTTTCTTGGCTTCTACATTAAATTCTTCCATAAACTGTTTAGCCATATTAATCCTCCTTACCTAAAAGCAAACTATCTGCCATATACTTATAAGTAGATATAGCTTTTTTATATGTAATTTTAATCTTTTTATCTAATGTTAATATAACACCATTAGAAATATATTTATCAATATCTTTAATATTAAATCTATCACTTATATAATAATCTACATCTCTTTTCAAAAATTTATTAACATCATTTTTTGTATATATATGTCTACCTTTAAAAATTGATTCATTAAGTAAGATACTATAATTAGTTTTTTCCATATCTTTATATATTGATATCATAGATCTCATATTCTTTAAATCGATTGGATTATTTGTAACAACATATAAAATAGAATCACTATTTTCTAATAACGTTAAATTTATTTCATTCATAAAATGATTTGTATCAATTAAAATAACATCATATATTAAAGATACTTTAGATAGAATTACAGGGATATAACTACAACTAATTCTACTAGACATTCTTATATCTTTTGGAGCTGCAATTACATCAATGTTTTTATTATACTTAGTAATATAATCATCTAATTCACTAAATCTATTGTTATTTAAATCGTCTGTTAATGTATAAATATCATTAGTTGGATCTAGATTAAGCATCACACTTATAGCTGATGAATATAAATCCATATCAAGTATTAAAACTTTTTTATCATTAGATGCATATATACCAGCTAAGTTAAGTACTGTAGTAGTTTTACCTACACCACCCTTAACTGATGTAACAGCTATAATTTTTGCCTTACTAAGTTTCATAAATATCCCTCTATTCTTTTACAATAGTTACTTTACCCTCTTCTAAGTATCCTAAATACTTATAACTATATTCATAATCTTTTCTATCAAATAAATGTGGGAATGTAGGTTTAATACTTCCCTTTACTTCTATTTCAATATTATTATTTGAATTTATTTTATAATCTTTTATTTCATTTTTTATAAGCAGTGTCTCCGCACCATCTAAATCATTTTTTTCTAGTCCATATGTAATAGCTTCTTTCATTACTGATTTAACTTTATATGTCTTAATCATAACATTACCAACATCAACTGCAACTGTTAATAATACAAGTAATATTGGTATTAAAAGTAAAAATATTACTAAAACTTGACCTTTATTATTCATCTATATAAAAAGTCCTTTCTGCTTCTATATGAATTGGATTGCCTAAAAAATTAGTAACTCCAGGTGTAATTAATCTAATATCCTTTGATAAAGTTAATGTAACTAAATTACCATCCTTACTAAATTCAGAACTAAAACCATTCTTACTTTCATATGTACTAATCAATTCTGGTTCATCTTCATATAACTCAATAATAGGATCTATATGAGTTTCTAACTTATATTTTTGAAATACTATATTCCCTATTTCAATCATCCCAAAAAGGATTAATATAAGAACCGGTAATATTAAAATAAATTCAATCAAAGCTTGACCTTTATTATTCATCTTACCACTCCATCCTACTATATAAAATTATATCATAGAATAAAGAAAAAAACTATACATTTCGTATAGTTAAAAGTCAAAATCATCTTTACAGTAACCTTCACCAGGTTTATCTCCAGGAATATATTCCCTATCAGTCATTGTACATGCTGATTTAGTCATAGAATCTTGTAGGTATCCACCAAAAGTTTTAACTAATGAAACTACTATAACTGATATAACAGCTATAATAAGTAAATACTCAACTAACGCTTGACCTTTACTATTTAATTTCATGTACATCCCTCATATTCTATTATCATTATAAAAGTTCTTAGATATTTTGTCAATTATAATTGTCAAAAAAAATCTAATATGCTATATTTATAGTGGTGATGATATGAAGATTAAAAATATCAAATACGCGACTACTTTTAAAGATAGATTACTAGGTTTAATGTTTAAAAAAGAAATTACTCCTATGTGTTTTCCTAGGTGCAACAACATTCATACATTCTTTATGAAAAATAATATTGATGTTGTTATGACAAATAAAGAAAATATAGTTATAGCTATTTATAAAAACGTACCTAAAAACAAAATCATTATTAATAGAAAAGCATATAATACATATGAATTACCAGTAGATAAATACAAAATAAAACTAAATGACAAAATCATTTAGTCTTTTTTTATCTTGATCTAGATGTTTCTAATTCAGGTTCATATTCATATTCATACTTAGGTTCATCTACATACATTTGATATAACATCTTCAATTTTAATTCATGTTCTATTAAAGATATTTTAGTAAGTAATATATCTAAGTATTTACCATCTAAATATTTACCATATTTTTTTAACACAAATAATCTATATTTTTCTACATCTTGATATAAACTTCTAGCATATACTGGATCAGACGAAGTATCATCTGAATCTTCCATAAGTAAACTTAAATATAAATTTAATTTATTTTTGATTTTTTTCTTTAACACTAATTCAATAAATTCGGGTTTGAAAACAATTATTTTTGCCACAATAACTCCATCGTCAACAAAAATACCATTAGTTGGTTTAAATGAAAAACCATTTAAGCTTTCATATTTAATATAAACAATTTTATTATCCCTTTTTATTAAATAGTGTTTTTTCATTAATGATCTTCCTTTTCTAACAAATCAGGTCTACGCAATTCTGTTCTTTTAACTTGTTCATCATGTCTCCATTTAGCTATATTGGCATGATGACCAGAAAGTAATACTGCAGGTACCTTCATCCCCCTAAATTCTTCTGGATGTGTATATACTGGATAATCTAATAAATTATTTTCAAATGATTCAAATTCACTTGATTCTTTTAATATAACACCATCGATTAATCTAACTACTGAATCAGTAATAACCATACTAGCAAGTTCTCCACCAGTTAATATGTAATCTCCTATACTATATTCAGCATCAGCTAAACTTCTAATTCTCTCATCAAATCCTTCATAATGACCACATATAATGATGATATGCTTTTTGTCTTTCAATTTTTTAGCTTCCGCTTGGCTATATTTTTTACCTTGTGGAGTCATTAGAATAACATATGAATCATCAGTTTTTATATCATCCACAGCGTCAAATATAGGTTGTGGCATCAAAACCATTCCAGCTCCTCCACCATAACCATAATCATCAACTTTTTTATGAGGATCTTTTGAGTAATCTCTTATATTATGTACTTTAATTTCTACTTTACCATCGTTAATAGCTCTTCCTATTATTGATTCATTTAAAAATCCATCATACATACTAGGAAATAATGTAAGTATATCAATCTTCATTTATAAGCCCCTCTATTTCTTTTATATAAACTATTTTTTTATCATTATCAACTTTAGATATAAATGTATCAATATAAGGTATCATAGACCCATTATCTAATACTAAAATAATATATTTAACATTAGATATTAATTCTTTTACTTTACCAACTAATTTAGTTGTATATACTTCATATCCAACTAAATCTTCTAATATAAATCCAGATATATCTTCTCTTTTAATAAATACATCCATACCTTTATATTTTAATACATCATTAATATCATTTATACCATCAAATGTAACCATATCATAATTTTTATGAACTCTATAACTAGATATTTTTAAACTGTCATCACCAACATATAGTGTATTCCCAGGATTAAATATAGATTTATCACTGAAGCTAGATAGTATTCTAACTTCACCTTTAATGCCATGTGTATTAACAATTTTACCAATATTAATCATAGTATCACTTCCTATTAACTATTTTAAAATATTGTTTAGCAGATGTAGTTTCGTCTTTTAAAATTGATGGTGTTGGTCCGTTTTTAACTCCAAATTCAACTGCTTCTTTAACATCGTAATCTTTATGACCCATTTTAGTCCAGATTCCATATATAGCTACTCCAACTATTCCTGCTAATGCTGCACCACCTGTTATAGTAATATAAAGTTGTTCTGCTGGTACACCACTTGCTGCATTAACATGCATTGGAATCATTGTACCTAAACCAGATGCACCTAAGGCAGTTATACCTTTAGCAACAAAATTAGTTTTATTTTTATATAACTTTAACATAATAACACCTACTTGTCTAATTCATAAAGAATAATACTTGTAGCAACCCCCACATTCAAACTTTCACATTCTTTATTCATATCTATATAAATAAATTCATCACATAAATTATCTAAATCTGAAGACATTCCTTTGCCTTCATTACCCATTATTATAGCAAATTTTTTTTGTTTTTCAATCTTTTTTAGACTATTTCCACCATTTACTTTAGTTCCATAAATATGATATTCATTTTTAACCTTTGAAATAAAAGGAATTATGTCTTTTCTTATGATGTTAATTTTAAAAATCATTCCTTGACTAGCTCTTATTACTTTATCATTATATAAGTCAACTGAATTATTACTTAAAACAATTGTATCAATATTAAACGCAACACTACTTCTAATTATAGTACCTAAATTACCTGGATCTTGGATATCGTCTAAAATAACTAATTTATCTCCAATATCTTTTTCTTCCATCTTTTTAGCTACACCTATAATAGTAGGAGTTTCTAAATCAGTAATATATTTTAAAACTTCTTTAGTAACATAATTAACCTTAACATCTAAATCACATTGATAATCTTCTAAAGCATATATTTCTTCTAAATAACCTAAATTATATGCTTCATTTATTAGATGTTCACCTTCTATTATAAATTTACCTAATATATCTCTATATTTTTTTGTTTTAAGTTTTTTAAGTTCTTTTATTTTTGGATTTTCTAATGAACTATATAGCATAATATCACCACATCTTTATTATATAAAAAGTTTTAATTTTTAACAAGAAAAAAGACACAAACGTGTCTATTTTTCATAATCACAACTACTACATTTAATAGTCTTATTTTTTTCTACTAACATAGCTCCACAGTTAGGACAATATTCTCCAGTAGGCATATCCCAGTATGCTTCATTACATTTAGGATAATTATTACATCCATAGAATACTTTACCTCTTTTAGTTTTTTTCTCAACTATTTTGCCACCACATTTGCAGTCACAAATTTCTACTATTTTCTTTTCAGTTGGTTTTATATATTTACATGTAGGATAATTTGAACATGCTTCAAATACTCCATATTTTCCTTTTCTTTCCACCATAGGAGAACCACAGTTAGGACAAACTTCACCTGTTTCCTTAGCTTTAGTTTTTTCCATATCTTTAAATGCATCTTCTACTAATGGTTCAAATTCATTATAGAAATTTTTTAATGTCTCAATATTATCTTTATTACCATCTGCTATATCATCTAAATCATTTTCCATAGAAGCTGTATATTCAACATTAATAATATTATTAAAGAACTCTTGTAACTTATCATTAGTATCAAAACCTAATTCAGTAGGTACAAATTTTTTCTTATCTAATACTACATAACCTCTATCTTTAATAGTTGTTACTATAGTAGCATAAGTAGATGGTCTACCAATACCTAATGATTCCATTTCTTTAATTAAAGAAGCCTCTGTAAATCTTGGTTTAGGTTCTGTAAAATGTTGTATTTTTTCAACATCAGATGTTTCATAAGTATCACCTATATTCATCTTAGGTAACTTATTATCATCATCTTCTTCAATATCATATATACTTAAATAACCATCAAAAGTTATAACTGATCCTGTAGCTTTAAATTCATAATTATTATTATCTAATAATACTGTTGTAGATAACTTTTTAGATGGAGCCATTAAACTAGCTAAAGCTCTTTTATATATTAAGTTATATAATTTATATTCATCAGTGCTTAAATATGCTTTAATAGATTCAGGTGTTCTTCTGATATCAGTTGGTCTAATACCTTCATGAGCGTCTTGCATATTTTCATTAGCTTTTTGTTTTTTAACAAATCCAACATAATCTTTACCATATACCTCTTCAATATATTTAAATGTATCATTAATAAATATTGGACTCATTCTTTCTGAATCAGTTCTCATGTATGTAATTAAACCTGTTGTTTCACTACCTATATTAATACCTTCATATAGTTTTTGTGCGACAGACATAGTCTTTTTAGCTGTAAAATTAATTTTATTACCCGCTACTTGTTGTAAAGTAGATGTTTTAAATACAGGTCTACTTGCATTAGATACTTCTTTTTCTTTTATATCAATAACTTTATAATCTTTATCTAAACTAGATAATACTTTATCTGCTTCAGTTTCATTTTTAAGTTCTATTTTTTCATTATTATATTTTTCTAATTTAGCATCAAAATCTTTAAAATGAGATTCTACTGTCCAATATTCTTCTGGTATGAAAGCTTGTATTTCTCTTTCTCTATCAACGATTAATTTAACTGCCACAGATTGAACTCTACCAGCTGATTTACCTGATGTTTTAGCCATCATTAATTTAGATAATCTAAAACCTATAATTTTATCTAACATCATTCTAGTTTCTTGAGATTTAACTAAATTATAATCTATATCTCTAGGATTTTTTAAAGCCTCTATAACAACTGGTTTAGTAATTTCATTAAATTCTACCCTAGCATAATCTTTTAAGCCCAATGCCTCTTTTAAATGCCAAGAAATAGCTTCTCCTTCACGGTCAGGGTCGGTAGCAAGATAAACATAATCAGATTCTTTAACATCTTTCTTTAAATTAGTTATTACCTTACTCTTACCTTTAATAGCTTCATATGTAGGTTTAAAGTTATTATCTACATCTATACCTAATCCAAATTTACCACTATTAGCTAAGTTTCTGATATGGCCCATAGAAGCAACTACTGTATATTCACTACCTAAATACTTCTCAATTGTTTTTGATTTAGCGGGTGACTCCACTATTACTAAATATTTAGACATATAATCTCTCCTTACCAATAATATATTTATACTATTCTTTTAAACTTATGTCAATATTAAATTTTTTTAGAATGTAAAAAGAGGATTATTAAATCCTCTTATCCACCTATATAAGTTATTCTAGCATAACCGTCACCTGGTTGTACTCCATTAGACATTGATCCGCTTGTTACACCACCAATATATCCTGAACCGCCACCACCGGCGCCTTGTTGCCAACCCCACGGTGCTCCGCCACCACCATAGAATCCGCCGCCACCACCAGGATTACCACCTTGACCATATGTCCCGGGATTACATCCATTAACATTACCGCCACCACCGCCAGTTTGAGAACCACCTGTACCACCGATATTAGCACTTCCGCCAACTGTTCCTCCTCCGGAACCTCCATGGTAGCCCCAGGCTTGATTAGGATCTCCACCAGCTCCACCACCACCTGCTACAATATAAAGGTTTGCAACAGGAGTATTAGGTAATATAGCATTTACAGTTCCTATATGAGTAGCACCTCCACCAGTAGGATAAGTACCATGACTTCCGCCGCCACCATTATATCCGGAATTCATTCCTCCGACAACAACATACAAAATTTGACCTCCTGTTAAATTAGCATAACCTACAGAATAACCACCAGCTCCACCATCACCTCTATCTGTTGTTACACCCGCAGCTCCCCATACTTCTAATTTATATGTTCCAGTGCAGCTAGCTGGCACAGTAAATGATTGTACTCCACCTGTATAACCATAATTAGCGATTATTTGATTTGCTGAATATAAACAACAACTTTGTGTATTACAACTTTGTGATAATCCTGTTGTTACTAAAGAACATGTATTTGTTCTTGTTTGTGTTCCTCCTCCACATGATGCACTACAAGCACTCCAACCACTATATGAATCAGCTCCATCTGATGTTGAACCTAATGATTTAACTTCACTTCTATTTTCTAATGCATCTTCTGCTATAGTCCATGCATAATAACTTGTTCCACAACTTCTCGCAAAGTTTCTTGATGTTGTGAAGTTTGCATTGTTCTTATCTGGCATCACATTTGTATTTGTTACTAAATATTTATATGTGATATTTCCAGAACCATTATCTGTTGATCCAGATGCTGCTGTAGCTATTGTTCCTGTTGGATTACTTCCTGATACATTACCTATAGCTCCTCCTGTTGGAGTTGTTGGTCCTTCTTTATCTATCTTAGCTATTATCTTTGTATCTGATGCTACATAGTTTGTTCCATCATATATTATAGCTGTTAAACTTGATTCTGATGTTGCATTTACATTATATATTACACTAATATTACCTGATACTTTATACCATGTATCTGCTTCTATAGTTGTTCCTGTCATCTCACTACAATCACTTGGATTTGTAGTAGTTCCACATATAGCTATTACATTTATATTTGTAGATGCACTTCTTCCACTTCTTATATAGTATTCTGGATTTTCTACATTTCCCTTTGTATAACTTACATTTAGAGTTTGACTTCTAAAATATCCATTTATATCACTTGTTGGATCATTTATATATGTTATTGTTGGTTTTGTTATATCTAATGTTGTTCCATATTTATCTATACTTGTTTTACCACGATTACCATTTATTCCTGTTATTACTACTTTATATTCTGTATCACTTTTTAAATTAGTAAATGTTATATATGGTT
>JAGBJG010000005.1 GCA_017934595.1 Bacilli bacterium | reverse complement strand
TGTTCTTGTTTGTTTTTCTGTCATTTTAATTTTTGATAAAACAACATTTTGTAAATCATTATCAATTAAATCATCTACACTAACATTTAATACTTTTGATAATAATTTTAATTGTTCTGGATTTGGAGCAGTTTCCTCAAGTTCCCAATTAGAAATAGTTTGTCTTGTGACATTTACTTTTTCTCCTAATTGTTCTTGTGAAAGACCATTTTTCTTTCGCAAGTTTAAAATATTTTGGCCTAATGCCATAATCATCCCTTCTTTCACTTACAATTATATAAAACTACTACTTAACAAATCTACCAAAGGTCTTTGGAAGTTTGTCAAAGCCTTTTAACATTTATATTTATATTAACATTATATCATACTTTTTAAACATTTCTTTGTTCGCAATATTACTATTTTAAGAACATATTTAACATATATAATAATGTAAAAAGTGTTAAACTTTTGTCTAACACCTTTTTATTTTAAATATGGAGCCAAATACTCTCCTGTATAACTTTCTTTAACCTTAACGATTTCTTCAGGTGTACCAGAAGCTATAACAGTTCCTCCACCTATTCCACCTTCAGGACCTAAATCTATAATATAATCAGCTACTTTAATAACATCTAAGTTATGTTCAATAACTAATACTGTATCACCATTATCAACTATTCTTTCTAAAATAACTAATAATTTTTTAATATCATCAACATGTAATCCTGTAGTTGGCTCATCTAAGATAAATAAACTCTTTCCTGTAGGTTTCTTTTGTAATTCTTTAGCTAATTTAACTCTGGCTGCCTCACCACCTGATAAGTTAGGAGCTTGTTCACCTAATTTAATATAAGATAAACCTACATCCATCATCATTTGTAGTTTAGATTTAATCTTAGGAACATTTTCAAAGAATTCTAATGCTTCCTCTACTCTCATCTCTAAGACATCATATATACTTTTACCTTTATATTTAATTTCTAATGTTTCGTGATTATAACGTGTACCACCACATACCTCACAAGGTACATATACATCTGGTAAGAACTGCATTTCAATTCTTTTTACACCATCACCCCAACATGCTTCACAACGTCCACCTTTAACGTTAAAGGAAAATCTTCCTTTATCGTAACCTCTTATCTTAGCTTCTTTAGTATTGGCATATAAGTCTCTTATATCATCAAATACGCCTACATAAGTAGCTGGATTACTTCTTGGAGTTCTTCCTATTGGAGCTTGTGATATATCAATTACTTTATCAATATTATCAAGACCTTTTACTGCCTTACATTTTCCAGGTTTTTCCTTAGCTTTATAAATACTATTTCTCGCATATTTATATAATATTTCGTTTATCAATGTTGATTTACCTGAACCTGATACTCCTGTAACACATATAAATGTACCTAAAGGGAATTTTACATCAATATTTTTTAGGTTATGTTCCGTAGCACCTTTAATTTCGATAAACTTCTTATTACCTTTTCTTCTCTTATCTGGAACTTCTATTTTTAGTTCACCTTTTAGATATTTACCAGTAATACTATTAGGATTATTCATAACATCAGATACTGTACCTTGAGCTACTACTTCACCACCATGTAATCCTGCACCTGGACCAATATCTACTAAGTAATCACTTTGTAACATTGTATCTGTATCATGTTCTACTACTATTAAAGTATTACCTAAATCTCTCATTTCTTTAAGTGAATTAATTAATCTTTGGTTATCTCTTTGATGTAGACCTATAGATGGTTCATCAAGTACATATAATACTCCAGTTAATCTTGAACCTATTTGAGTAGCAAGTCTAATTCTTTGTGCTTCACCACCAGATAATGTTCCTGCATCACGTGATAAAGTTAGATAAGATAATCCTACATTAATTAAGAAACTTAATCTATCATGTATTTCTTTGATAATTAATCTAGATATTTCTTCTGATTCTCTAGATAATTTTAAATTAGTTAAGAAATCATCTAAATCACTTATAGATAAGCATGTAACTTCATAGATATTTTTACCACCTATTTTAACACATAAAACTGAATCATCTAATCTAGCACCATGACAAGTAGGACATTCTAAATCTGTCATATAACCAGATATCCAATCTCTTATCCATCCACTTTTTGTTTCAACATATCTTCTTTCTAAATTAGTAATAATTCCTTCATATGTATCTGTTGTATTTCTTGTATTACCATTTTTAGCTATATATTTAAAATCTATTAGATCAGGTGTTCCATATAATAAGATATCTAATTTATCTTGAGGCATCTTTTTTATTGGCATATCTAAATCTATATCATAATATTTAGCTACAGTATTTATTTGAGTTGATATAATACTTCCTGGATCATCTAAGTTAAGTACTACTATACCACCTTGATTAACTGATTTATCTTTATCAGGAATAACTAAATCTAAATCGATTTTTTGTTTAACACCTAACCCTTTACAATCAGGGCATGCACCATAAGGAGCATTAAATGAAAACATTCTAGGTTCTAGTTCAGGAAGTGAAAAGTCACAGTCTGGACATGCATATTTCTCACTCATAACTATTTCATTAGATCCTATAACATCTATTACTACTTTACCATTCGCTAATTTAGTAGCTGCTTCAATAGATTCATATAAACGACTTCTTATATCTTCTTTCATAATTAATCTATCTACAACGACATCTATATTGTGTTTTTTATTTTTTTCTAGATTAATTTCTTCAGTTAATTCGAAATCTTCACCATCTATTCTAGCTCTTATATAACCATCTTTTAATAAACTATTTAATAAATCTTTATGAGTACCTTTTTCACCATGAATAATAGGTGCCATTACTCTTATTTTAGTACCAATATCTAACTTTAATATTTGATTAGTCATTTCTTCTACTGACTGACTAGAAATTGGTTTATTATGGATAGGACAATATGGTGTACCTACTCTAGCGTATAATAATCTTAAATAATCATATATTTCTGTTACTGTACCAACTGTACTTCTAGGGTTCTTATTGGTTGTTTTTTGATCAATCGATATAGCTGGTGATAACCCTTCTATAGAATCTACATCTGGTTTATCTGATCCACCTAAAAATTGTCTAGCATAACTACTTAGACTATCAATATATCTGCGTTCACCTTCTGCATAAATTGTATCAAAGGCTAATGATGATTTACCACTTCCAGATACACCTGTCATAACAATAAGTGAATCTTTAGGTAATTCTATATCAATATTTTTTAAGTTATTTTCACGAGCGCCTTTAACTATTATTTTATCCATAATAACACCTCACTTTTAGTATTATACCAAAAATTATAATTTTTTATCATATATAATCACAAAAACACATTAAATTAATGTGTTTTTACATTCTTTCCCCACATACTAAAGGATTTATCGTTCTTTGTTTTACTTTTGGTTTTTCATATCCTGTAGGAATACTTTTTGAATCCATATTATAAAAATCATATAACATACCTTGAATATCTTTATTATCTATTTTATTAAATATATCTAATACTTGCTTTTCAGTCATTGTATATAATGATTCATAATCCACATATCCACTTTTTATAGCAGATGCGGTAATATTAGCAAGTAATTCCATCATATAATTATCTGCTTTAGAAATACATAATACATATATAGCATTATTGATAAGTAATGCATCAAGAGCTGCATCTTCATTATTGAATCCAATTTCAGGCTTACCATCTTCATTTTCATACACATCTAAACTATCGACAATCTTATCAATTTTTTCTTCATCTACATTTTTAGTCCAACTAATACCTGTTAATATAATTCCGTCTATTCTATCTGCACATAATTTAGGTCTTTCTAAATCTACTACTGAATATTGTTTAAAATTAATAATATCTGACATATTAACATTATCCTCTTTTAAAGCATTAGCTAAATCCACATTATTACTAAGTATATCACCTATATATTTTTCAGTACTTTCTTGTATCAAATAATCACCATTCATGAAATCAATTACATGTGAAAAACAAGGTGTTGATACATCGTGATGTAACGCGGCTATAGTAGCGTTTTTATCACCTGTAAGTTTCCATGTCATCAAAGCTGTAGTTAAAGAATGGTCATATCTTGATATTGGTTCTTTAAAATCATATATTTTTTTTGATGCATAATCCATACCACATAAATAAGTTATATTTTTTAATCTTTCTATTATAGGTAATTCAAGATATTTTTTTAAGAATTCTGGCATATCACTTATACCTAATTTCATTTTGTAATAATCTAGTAGCCCCATAAAACACCTTCCTAAATAATTTTTTTAACATTTAAAGAAGCATCATATAAATCATTTTTATTTATTTTATATGCATCTTTACATATATTAATAGCTTCTTTCATACTACAGTTATTTTCAACCATAGTATTAACTAATAATGCCTCGTTACTTAACGCAACATTGCCCTTGATTGTATCACTTTTATACTTAATAATCAAGACATATTCGCCTTTTTCACTATTAGGATTACCATTTAATTCATTTAATACATCTATAGTTTTACCTCTATATATTCTTTGATGTATTTTAGTTAAATCATTACATAAACATACTTCTGGATTTTCTAATTTCTCATTAATTATTTCTAATGAATTTTTAATTCTCTTTGGAGATTCATAAAATACAAATAATTCATATTTACTATCTTTAATACTGTCTAAAACATCATCTATTTCTTTCTTTACTCTAGGTATAAATCCTAAATAAGTAAATGTAGTTATATCAAAACCTGATATAGATAAAGCAGTAATAACAGCAGAAGCACCAGGATTAGCTATAACATTGATATTATTATCGATAGCTTTTTTAATAATATAAGTACCTGGATCATTTATACATGGTGTACCTGCATCAGAAATTATAGCTATATTTTTCCCACTTTTAAGTTCATCAATTAAAAAATCTGATTTATTATTTTCATTAAATTTATGATATGAAACTAATTTACTCTTTATATTATATTCTTTTAATAATAAACCTGATACTCTTGTATCTTCACACGCGATAATATCGACATTTTTTAAAGTTTCAACCGCATTATAACTAATATCTTTTGTGTTACCTATTGGTACTGAAACAACATATAAATTACCCATAATATCTCCCCATTCCTAACATATTTTACCATATATTTTATTATTTTAATATGATTATTTTTAATAATATTGAACATATTATATCTAGGAGGAATAATATGACAGAAAAAGAATTATTATATTATGAAGATGCAGTTGGTCACGAGAAAAACACTATAGATATATGTAGATTTATTATTGATGCGATTACTGATGATGAACTAGCTAATTTCATGGAAAAACAAATGAAAAAACACGAAGAAATAAAAGAGCAACTTATATGTAGGATGGAGGAAGCTGCAAATGAATAATAAATTATTATATGAAACAATGCTATTAATTTTAAAAAGTAATATGGAAGTTTATACACATGGTACATTAGAAAGTTCAAATAAAGAGGTTAGAAAAACCATGCAAAAGGGTTTAGAAACAACTTTAAAACTACAAGAAGAATTATACTCTAAAATGGAAGAACATGGATGGTACCAAGTACCTAATATTGATACTAAAAAAATTAAAGCTTCACTAAAAAAGATGTGTCAAAATTAAAATAGGATTATCCTATTTTTTATTTTGCAATAGGAAAAGTTTATGATATAATATTTCGTATCAAAGGAATGATCATATGAAAATATTTACTAATAATAAAGTATATGTTAGTAGACATGATATAGTATTTTTATTAAAAGAAAGATATTCTATGCCATATGAAATATATCAAGAAATTGATATTGATACTATAAAACATTATACTGATTTTCATTCGTATAAAGAACATGAGTTTATAGAATTCACTAGTAATGAAGCATTAGAATACTTTAAATCAATATTATTTATTGCAGATTATAATCAACTTAAAAACCAAGATATTTCAATATTAAAACGTTCAAAAGATGCAGCTTATATATACCAAAAATTTTTTGAAAGATTTCTCTTAGGTATTGATATCTTTAATAGCGCAGATGTTGAAGTAATTGAATTTGAAATCGAAAAATACGGTCATCTAATTAGAGAATACGATGAAATAATAAAATATAAACAGGGTAAATTAAAACTTGAAGTACCAGGTGATAATATAGTAACTAAAGAAATATATAATGACAACGTTAATCCCAAAACTGCATATTTTTTGAAAAAGATGATTAACTATAATAAACGCGAGGCAAATCATGAAAAGATATATACAAGGTAAATTATATCTTCAAATATCTGATATATTTTATTTAATAAGACATGGAACTATACTATCACCTAATATGTTTGCAAAATTAATTACATTTTCATTTAATTTAAATGAAAATTTTGACCGTACTGAATTTGTATGTTTTGATGATAAAGATAATTCAGGAAAAGATAATTACATATGTCTATATAAGGATGATATACTTTATTTAAACGCATTACCTTGTATTGTTGATTATGATTCATATAAAGATTACTCTATTGAAGATATTACTAATGAATATAATAGTTTATCCTGCAAAACAAAACAGCTTGAATTAAAATATAATAACCTACCAAACGGCGCAATAAAAAGTGAATTAAATGCTAAACATGATGCAGCTGTACATAAATTAAATGATTTAAAAATATTAAAATTATTTAAGGAAGGATTAATAAAACTAGATATACCAGAAAGAAATAATAAAATTAGATGTATTTATAAAAAGAAGGATAATTAATCCTTCTTTTTAGATTTTAACTAATTTGATTTTTGGGTTTATTTTATGATATAATACGTAGCATTGGAGCTGATACTATGATGTTATTTAAGAACAATAAAGTCTATGTCAATAATTCCGATGTTAGATTTATGTTGCACAATTATAAATATCTTGATATCCCAGATGAAATTTTTGATACACTAATTTATGGTTCAAATGAACATTATAATGTTATCGATCATTCTAACGATTCTTATCATGATGATCTATACGGGATGAGTTTTACAGCTGATAATGAAAATGACTGGATAAGTTTTTCTGACAAGAAATGCATAGAGTATTTTGAAGGCGCGCCATATATGATTGATTATGATGAATACTTAAATATGGATGATGAAAGAATCGATAGAGAAAAAGATAAAGTACTTACTCATATACAAAAGCTAAAAAATTATTGCAACGAATTAAATGATGATGAAAAAAGTGAAAAAATTATAACTATTAATATAAATATAGAAATGCTAGGTCATGAATATTTTGATATCATAAAAATGATAGATATTAGAAAGAAATATATCAATTTACCATTACCACCAGATGAACCAATAAACAATATTAAAAGAGTTAAAACGAAAGTTGCCAAAAAAGATTTGAAACATATAGATTTCGTTGATAAAGCAATATTTGATTTTGATTTAGAAGAAATTTATAGACATACTAATATATAGCAAAAAGAAGGATTGCTCCTTCTTTTTTTAATGTTTAGATATTTTAAATTCAGCTTCTAAACCATTAATATCATATTTATCTGATACATTATCTTTTCTTTCAAATGATAAAGCTAATGTTTCATTTTTAATATAATCGTTGAATGATTCTAATGTCTTATCAATCATTTCATCACCGTTATATAGAACATCAATTCTATCAGTGATTACTAAGTCAGCTTCTTTTCTTAAGCTTTGAATTTTTCTTACTATTTCTCTTGCGATACCTTCCATAATTAATTCATCAGTTAATGTTGTATTTAAAATTATACAAGTATTCGCATTTGTACTAGAAGCATAACCTTCTTTAGATACAATATTAATAAGTACCATATCATTAGTTACTTCCATATCTTCATCAGCAACTTTAATAGTTAATCCACCATTTTTAATTTTATCTATTTCAGAAGTTGAAAGTTTAGATAACGCAGCTTGGAAATCTTTAATTTTACTTCCTAATGTCTTACCTACTTCTCTAAAGTTTGGTTTAACTTCATAATCCATGTATTCTGTTAAATCATCGATATATGTGATATTTTTAACATTTAATTCTTCTTTAATAACTGATTCTAAGTCACCAATAATATCTTTATCAGCAGCTGGAACAATTACTTCACTGATTGGTTGTCTAACCTTGATTTTAACATCTTCTCTGGCATCTCTACCTAAACTACAGATATCTCTTACTAGATCCATACGTTTTTCAACTTCTTCATTTATTAATGCTTCATCATATTTAGGGAAATCAGCTAAATGTACTGATTCACTATCAGTTAAGCATCTATAAATTTCTTCAGATATATATGGAGTAATAGGCGCAACTAATTTAGCTAAAGTTAATAATACTTCATAAGTAGTTAAGTAAACTGCTTTTTTATCTTCTGTTAATTCAGATTCCCAGAATCTTCTTCTGTTTCCTCTGATATACCAGTTAGATAAATCATCATTTAAGAAATCAACTACTTTTCTTGTTACTGGAGTTAAATCATACGCTTCATATGATTCAGTTACTTCTTTAACTAATCTATTTAATTTAGAAAGTAACCATTTATCCATAATATTTCTTTTTTCAACTGGAATATCATAATCTCTTGGATCGATATTATCAGCATTAGCATACATTTGGAAGAATGAATAAGTATTTTTAAGTGTAGAAATAAACTTAGAATATACTTCTTTTAATGCTTCTACATCAAACTTTAATGGAGTCCATACTGGAGATGCATATAACATATAGAATCTTACATTATCAGCACCATATTCCTCCATGATAGATGATGGATCAATAATATTACCTGTAGATTTACTCATCTTTTTACCGTGAGCATCTAACATCATATCATTAACAACGACATTTTTGAATGATGATTCACCAGATATAATAGTTGAAATTACTAATAATACATAGAACCATCCTCTAGTTTGGTCTACACCTTCAGCTATGAAATCAGCTGGGAATTGTGATTCAAATAATTCTTTGTTTTCAAATGGATAATGGAATTGAGCATATGGCATAGAACCACTATCAAACCATACGTCCATAACATCTTTTACCCTATCCATAGTTTTACCACATTTTGGACATTTAATATGTAAGTCATCCACATATGGTCTATGAAGTTCAATTTTTCTTACATCGACATCTTCAATAACTTTCTCTTGTAACTCATCTAGTGAACCAATAACAACTTTTTCACCACATTCACAAGTCCAGATAGGCATTGGACATCCCCAATATCTATTTCTTGAAATTCCCCAATCAACCATATTTTCAAGCCAATTAGCAAATCTCTTTTCACCGATATAGTCTGGATACCAATTAATCTTTTTATTAGCTTCAATAATTTTATCTTTGTAAGCTGTAGTCTTAACATACCATGCTGGTTTAGCATAATAAATTAATGGACTCTTACATCTCCAACAATGTGGATAATCATGTGTTAATTTAATCTTTTTAAATAATTTATCATTTTCTTTTAAGTATTTAACTATTTCAATTTCAAGTTCTGGATCAGTTACTAATCTACCTTTCCAAGGTCCTTCAGTATAACATCCATCTTTACCTACTGGGTTAACAAATCCAATACCATTTTCACGGCATACTCTATTATCATCTTCACCATATGCAGGGGCGATATGTACTATTCCTGTACCATCTTCAGCTGTTACATAGTTATCAGCGATTACTTCAAATGCTTTACCTTCTACTTTAACAAATGGAAGTAATTGATCTACTTTAATACCTACTAAATCAGAACCTTTATAAGTTTCTAATACAGTATATTCTTCACCTAATACTTTAGTAGCTAATGATTCAGCTAAGATAAATTTATATCCTTGGCTTTCTACTTTAACATATGTTAATTCTGGATTAACACAAATAGCCACATTAGCGATTAAAGTCCATGGTGTAGTTGTCCATACTAAGAAATATACATCTTCATCAGATTTTTTAAATGGAACTATTACTGTATTAACAGAATCTTGTTGATATCCTTGTGCAACTTCATTAGAAGATAGTTCAGTTCCACATCTAGGACAGTAAGGTAATACTTTATTTCCATAATAAATTAAACCTTTCTTATCCATTTCTTTTAAAATCCACCATTCAGATTCAATGAATTCATTATCACATGTTACATAAGGATGATCAGAGTCAATAAATTGTCCCATCATATCAGTAATTTTCTTAACTTCATCGATATTAGTTGCAGTTTCACTATTACATTCCTTACAGAAGTTTTCAATACCAAATGATTCAATATCAGATTTATTTTTAAAACCTAATTTCTTTTCAACGTTAACTTCAATAGGTAGTCCATGTGTATCTAATCCTATTTTTCTTAATACTCTATATCCTTGCATTGTTTTATATTTAGTAAATGCATCTTTTATAGTTTTCGCGAATACATGGTGAATACCTGGTTTAGCATTGGCATAAATTGGTCCATCATAAAATACATAGTCAGGGCATCCTTCTCTATTATCAATACTTTTTTCAAATGTATTTGCTTTTTTCCAACTTTCTAATATTGTTTTTTCTACTTCATATGTTCCTCTTTTGTCTAATTCCTTAAACATAATATCATCTCCTTAAATAATAAAAAAACTAGTCATCCATAAAGGACGAACTAGCCGTGGTACCACCTTAATTTATCTATTTCTAGACCTTAACACTATAACGCGTGACCGTTTATATCTTATCCACATAAAACATCAGAAGTGATTCATATATTACTTTCATATTAGTTTACACCAAGCACTAACTCTCTATAAATCCCATAATATATCGTCTTCATCATATGTTTTTAATAATCGAATTTCTCAATATCGTCTATCATATCCATTTGAAGTTGTAATTGATCTTTAAGTTTTCTTTTAAATAGAACTGCATTTTTTCTTAGCATCTCAGCTTCTCTTTCAATCGTATCAGCTTTAATTAAAGCATCATTCACAATCCTATCTGCATTACGTTTAGCTTCTTCTAAAATGAACTCACTTTCCTTAATAGTATTAAGTTTCATTTGTTCACTTGTTTTTTGAGCCATCATAATTGCGTGTCTTAAAGTTTCATCCATACCTTCATATCTTGAAAGTTTATCTTTCAAATCAGATATAATGGATTCTAATTCTTTAATTTTAGTATCTTGTTTTTTTGATAAATTTATAACTCTTTCTGTTTGAGTTATGATATTATCGATAAATTGGTTAACTTCCTCTGGATTATAACCATGAAGTGTCTTTGAAAACTTTTCCATATCTCACCTCTGGTGTCATCTATTCTAACACAATTTATTTTATTTTACAATACTACCATTCAATATTTAAATCATCTTTTTCTTTTGGTTCTTTATCGTCTTTATCTCCAGATATTTTTCCTTCAACATTTACGTTTTTAGGAGCACATAAGAATGTTCCTCCACCGATATTTTGCATACTTCCACCAATAGCATAAATTGTACCTGAAACAAAGTCTGCAATTCTCTTAGCTTGTTCTTTTGTAACTCTTTTTAAGTTTAATACAACTGTATTTCTTTTCTTTAAGTAATCAGCTATTTGAGTTGCTTCAGAAAACGCGCGTGGTTCAAGTAAAATCATTTTACTAGTACCATTAGGTGTTGATTCTTCTGCACTTACCTCATAAAATTGATCACTTATACTATTTTCATCTAGTACTTCATCATTATCCTTAAAAATATCTTTAAATATATTTCTTGCCATATATTTCCTCCTATGCTATATTCATATACATTTTAGCATAAATAATAGAAAAAATAAAGATATTTAAGGAAAAATACATCTATTAAATACGACAAAAAAAGCATAGTTATTACTATGCATATTTTTATAATTACTAAGCAGCTTTTTTAGTTGTAGTTTTCTTAGCTGTTGTAGTCTTAGTTGTAGTAGTCTTTTTAGCAGCTGTAGTTTTAGTAGTAGTTTTAGCAGCTGTTTTTGTAGTTGTAGCTTTTTTAGCTGGAGCTTTAACTTCTTTAGTTTCTGCTTTAACTTCTGCTTTAGCAACTTTTACTTCTTTTGCAGCTTCTAATTTACCTTCTAATGCTTTTTTAGCTGTTTTAACTAATTCAGCAAATGCTTTTTCATCATTAATAGCTATTTCAGCTAACATTTTACGGTTAATATTAATACTTGCTTTATTTAAACCATCAATGAATTTAGAATAACTAATTTCATTTAATCTACAAGCAGCATTAATTCTTGTAATCCATAATTTTCTGAAATCTCTTTTCTTTTGTCTTCTATCTCTATATGCATATTTACCTGAATGCATAACTTGTTCTTTAGCAGTTCTATATAATCTATGTTTACTACCAAAGTATCCTTTTGCTTCTTTTAATACTTTTGCTCTTCTAGCACGATGAATTGTTCCACCTTTAACTCTTGCCATATTCTCACCTTCCTAATTCCTATAATACATCTTTTAATCTTTTGTAGTCGCCTGCACTCATAGTTGAAGCAGCTCTACCAACTCTGTTTGAAGCAGCGTTTTTCTTTCCAGTATTGTGTCTTGTTCCTGGATGACCAATTTTAACAGTTCCACCAGGTCTTACTTTTGTAACTTTTGCAGTTCCTTTGTGTGTCTTATTTTTTAATTTTGCCATAATAATCCTCCTTATTTTTTAATTGGCATAAGTATCATTGTCATAAAGCGTCCTTCTAAGTTTGGTTTTTGTTCTATAGTAGCTACATCTTCTAAAGCTTTAGCAAATCTAACTAAACAATCCTCACCTAGATCAGTATGAGCCATTTCTCTACCTTTAAAACGAATTGAAGCCTTAATCTTATGTCCTTTTTCTAAATACTTCTTAGCGTTTACTACTCTAGTATTAAAATCATGAACATCAATATTAACAGAAAGTCTATATTCTTTCATTTCTAAGTTAGCTTCTTTTTGTTTTTTGATGTTTTCTTTTGCTCTTTTCTTATTTTCATACTTAAATTTATTGTAATCCATTATTTTACATACTGGTGGATTACCATTTGGATTCATAAGTACTAAATCAAATCCAGCAAAATTAGCTAATGTTAAAGCATCATTAATACCCTTAACACCTAATTGTTCTCCGTTTGGTCCTATAACCATAACTTCTTTGGCTCTTATTTGTTCATTAATGAACATATCTTTATTTGCGATACAAAACACCTCCATGTTTTCATAAGTACATCAAAAAAGGTGCCCAAAGCACCCACTCAAAAAACACCATATTAGGCATTTAACCCAAAGCTATATGCAATCGGGTGAGTGGTTTCACTTCTTTCCTTTTTTCAAATACGTATCAAATTATATATTATTTTATTAATTTTGTCAACACTTATGCTCTAGAAACATATTCTCCATCTTTTGTAGAGATGATAACTTTTTCTCCTTCTTCTACAAATAATGGAACTCTTACTACAAGTCCTGTTTCTAATGTAGCATCTTTAGTAGCGTTGTTAGTTGTATTACCTTTAACAGCTGGTTCAGTATGTGTAACTTCAAGTTCTACTTTATCAGGTAAGATTAATCCTAATAATTCACCTTGATAAAAACTTATATTTACGTCTAAACCTTCTTTTAAATAATCAACTTCTTCACCAATTTGGTCTTTGTTAAGTTCAATTTGTTCATAAGTTTCCATATCCATAAAGCTATATGTATCTCCACTAGCATATAAGAATTGCATAGCTTTCTTTTCAATCATAGCTTTTTCTAACTTAACACCACTATTGAATCTAACTACTACTGTAGATCCAGTTTTTAAGTTTCTTAGTTTTGCTTGTACGAATGCAGCGCCTTTACCAGGTTTAACATGTGAAAATTCTAAACATGAATAAATACTACCTTCGTATATAAAAGTCATACCAACTTTAATATCATTTACGTTAAACATTATATCATCCTTTCTATGATTTTAAATCTTACTTCTTTTCTTTATGATCTGTTGATCTTTTACATTTAGGACAATATTTTTTTAATTCTAAACGATCAGTTGTATTTTTTTTATTTTTTTCAGTACGATAATTTTCTTCTTTACATTCACTACATACTAAAGTAATTCTTTCTCTTGCTTCACCTTTTTTAGCCATAAAGGCACCTCCTTTTCGCATATACGCAAGTATTATATCAAATTATTCTTAAATTTCCAAGTATTTTTTAACAAATATAACAATTCTATACATTTTTTTATATTATTATAATATTATTAGTTAGAGGTGCTTATGATAAGTATAATTAAAAACTATATTAATAATATAAGTATAGATGGTTTGAACATTTTACTTACTAAAAACGATATTTATTTAAATAATGATGAATTAAATATATTATATAAATATTTAAAAAACGATTGGTATACTTTTATATATAATGACCCCACTCCTATATTAAACGATATTAAAAACAGATTTACTCCAGATAATTATAATAAATTATATGAATTATATATTTTAGCAAAAGAAAAATATAAGAATTATTTATGATTTCTTATATCTTCTAATAAATTAGTGTTAAATTTTTTATTCCTAATCATTTCTATTTCATATTTATATGGTGGGTATACTTTTTTACCTTCACTATTTTCTACATAAGGTGTTTCTAATATTTTAGGAACATCTTTTATTCTTTCATTATATATAATATTAATTAAATTATCATATCCGATTGTGCCTAAGCCAATATTTTCATGTCTATCTTTATGCGATTCTTTTACGTTTTTACTATCATTAATATGAATACAACCTATCATATTGATACCTATTATTTTATCAAATTCATCTAAAACTTTATCAAAATTAGAAATATCATATCCAGCATCATTCATATGACATGTATCCATACATACCATTAGCTTATCATTTAATTTAACACCATCAATAATTTTCTTTATTTGTTCAAAACTAGTCCCTAATTCACTACCTTTACCAGCCATAGTTTCTAAACATACTTTTATATCCATGTCACTTTCTAAAGTCATATTAAGTCCATCAATTATATTTTTAATACCTTCATCTATTCCCACACCTACATGACTTCCTGGATGTAATACCATTTTCTTAATACCTAATTCTTCACATCGTCTAATTTCTTGTTTTAAAAAATTAGTAGAGAAATCTAAATTAGCTCTATTAGCTAAATTAATTATATATGGAGCATGAACAATTACATTAGATATATTAATACCATTTTCTTCCATTAACTTCTTAGCTTCTAAAGTTTTTTCTTTATTAATAGGTAATCTAGCTGTATTTTGGGGTGCACCTGTATAAAACATAAATGTATTAGCACCATAACTTAAAGTTTCCAAAACACTACCTAATAACCCATTATCTTTATTATATCCTACATGACTTCCTATTATTAAATCCATACTATCACCTATAAAAATTATATAAAATCTAAATTAAAAAGTCTATATAATTATTCAATATTACTAGTAATTCTATCAAAGAATTCAACTATACCTCCCCTTATAAAATGGCCAATCTTATTAGAAATATATAAACTAGTTTTAGATATTTTATTAGAATAATCTATATCATCTTCTATATAATCATCTATATCTATAGGTACACCTGAAGCTACATCTTCTTCAAATTTTCTTATACCTTCTTCTGTTAATAAACTTTTCTTATAGTTACTATAAGAATAATATCCTTTCATATTAGATACATATATAGTACAAAAAACAAACAATAATATAAAAAGTAAAATTTTAAATACACTAGTTAATTTCTTTTCCATCAATAACCTCCTTAAATATAGGAATTAAAATATCTATAGTATTACTTATTTCGTCCCAAGTACTATTATTACTACCTAATTCTAAAAGCATCGCGTGACTACTTAAATCTTGATTATAATTATCATGTTGATAATCTTTATCTTTAATCATAATTCCTTTTGATACACCTGGATATTTACTATTTACCATATCACTTATTTTAGTAACTAATTCTAGATTATCTTTATAATGATCATATCTAACTCCTTGAACAAATAATATTTTAGCGTAGTTAACACCATCGATAGTCTTATATGAATATTCTCTTTCTAAGGCATCCCTGTGAAGATCTATAACTAAATCAAAATCATTATATATATTTATATATTCTTCTAAGTACTTTCTACTAATCGCATATGACTGATAAAATGTAGAATAAGAAGTATCCAAATAAGGAGTAACTTTTCTATCTTCAACAATAGAATCGATTCCTATTTCTTTTAATTTATGTTCAATTAATTTAGCTGCTTCCCTAACTCCACTACCTCCCAAATATTCTTCTGTATCATGTGTATTATAAATATATACTTTAGGTATATTAGATGAATCAAACTTAATGTTACTTACTTTTATAGTATTATTAGTATATTTACTATTAAATAAATCATCTAAGTTTAATGCATAATTTATAAATTTTTCAAAAGGATCTACATTTGTTTCAATATAAGAATTAGTACTATTTAAAAAACATAGTAATAATTTATCGTTACTATAATTCAATTTAGGGATATTCCTAAAACATATTATAAATATTAGAATAATAACTAAAATTAGTAGTATCCATATTAATTTACTACACATTTTTTTCTTGGATTTGAATCTTCTCATCTTATCACCAAGATTAGTATATAATAATTAATAATAAAAAAATGTCAGAAAAAATTATAAAACAAAAAAAGGCATAAAGCCTTTCTTAATATTACATTATATCGATATATAAAGATATCATAACCATCGCAAGTATAGGTGCAGAATATAATAATGATCTATAATATTCCTTATATTCTCTTTTCTTAACTTCTGATTTTATATGTTGTTCTTTTGATTTTATTGTAACAAAAGTCATGTATAAAATAAATATAGCAAACACCAATAATGCGAACCAAAATGAATATAACATAAAATTAACAACCGATAAAATAGCTCCACTTGTAGCTTCCATATAATCACCTTCTAATTATAGTTTAGCATATTTTTATTGCCAAAGCAAGAATATTTAATTTAACAAGTGTCAATCAATAATAAAATTAATATATTTATCAAATATATTACCTTTTTTATTATTTTATATAATACAATAAATAAAATCAGTAATAAATATGTATATAATTAAAAAGAAAATTACTTTTTTCATAAGAAATAAAATTGTGTTTAACTTGAAAAAATAATAGATAAATTAATTTTAGGTTGCATTTTTTACCTTTTTTTGTTAAAATTGTATATGTTATAAAGACGGAGGTGAAATTATGGCAAACATGAAGAACGCTAAAAAAGCTATTAAAGTAATTGAAAGAAAAAGAGTAGAAAATAATGAATACGAAGCTAGTATGAAAACTGCTATAAAAAACGTAGAAAGAGCTATCAAAGATGGTGATAAGGAAAAAGCTACTAAGGCTTTAGAAACTGCTACAAAAAGAATTGATAAAGCATTAAAAGCTGGTGTAACAACTAAAAACTTCAGTGCACGTAACAAATCACGTCTTACTAAAAAAGTAAATGCAATGTAATAATGTAGATTTTATCTACATTTTTATTTTGTTTTCTTGTATAATAAGAATAGGTGATAATATGAGAAAGATTATTGATACGATTATAAGTATATTAATAATTATAGGATGTGGATTTATATATTATTACAGATATCCTATTATTAGATATGCAGTTAGGACGTATAGCACCTTAAATGTACACGAAACAATAAATGAATATTCTAAAGATAAAGATTATATAACTTTTAAACATACTAGTGATTTTACACCAGAAAATAAAGAAGAACTTATCAACGTTTTATATACCATACTAGATGATGGTATGGACAACTTTATATTCAACTGTAATTATGAGTGTACTGATGATATCCATGATATAACTAAAGATAATACTATATCAATGATCAATAATTATGTTCATCCATATAATTCATATAATTTTTATAACATAAGAGTTAATGAATACGGAACTGTATATGTTGATATTGAAAGAAATTATTCAGATCAAGAAATCAGCATGATAAATAATAAAATTCATAATATAGTTTCTAAAATAATTACTAACAATATGACTGATTATGAAAAGGTTAAAGCATTCCATGATTACATAATAAATAATACCATTTACGATGAAGAAGAAGCTAAATTGATAGAAAATAATATAACAGATAACTTATCTTCACATAAGGCTTATAATGTATTAATAAACGGAATTGGTGTATGTGGAGGATACACTGATAGTTTAGCTATATTCTTAGACTACTTAGGAATTGATAATTTTAAAATATCAACTGATAAGCATATATGGAATGTATTATATATAGATGGCAATTGGAAACATATTGATATGACATGGGATGATCCTGTATCAAAGCCACAAGTAAATAAATTAATCTATGATTATTTTATGATATCATCTGATGAAATAATTAAGAAAGATAATACTAAACACAATTTTGATATAACTTTATATAAAGAATTACACTAGATCACATATTGATCTAGTTTTATTTTTATAGTTACACCATTATCAGATATACATTCGATATTACCATTATGTAATTCAATTATTTCTTTTGAGATATACATCCCTAGACCTGTACCATATTTCTTGGTTGTATAAAATGGTGTAAATATATTTTCTTTTGTGTAATTATCCATACCAGCTCCATTATCTTTAAATGTAATTATAACTTTATTATTAATTACTTCTGTTTTTATTATAAAAGCTGGATTATTAATATCTTTTAATGCATATATCGCATTTTCAATAATATTTATAAAAACTTGTTTAAGTCTTTCATAATCCCCTTCTATATATATTTCATTATCAATATCACATATTAATTTAATATTATTGATAGTAGGTTTATATAAATCTATTACTTCTTCTAATAAATAATTAACATCCATAATATCTAAATTAACATTCAATTTCCCTATATTAGAAAAATCCTTTAATAATTCGATTGAATGTTCTAAGGATTTATATAAACACGGTGTATATTTTTGATAGTTTTCCAAACTACCATCAAATAAAGACATATATCCTTTCATAACCGCTAATGAATTTTTTATTTCATGTGATATTTTAAATAATTCTTGATTCATGTTCTCACCTGAATATATATTAGCAACTTTTTTTGTCGAAATTTGTCGAATTTTGTCATAAAAAGAAAAAAAGTGAATAATCACTTTAATTCATCAATACATTTTTTTAATTGTTTAGCTTCATCTCCAAAAATAATTTTAAGTTCATTATCGATTTCAACAATACCTTGTGCACCCATTTTTTGAATAGCCTCTTTATTAACTATACTGGGATCTACAACTTGAACTAAAAATCTAGATACATTAACTTCGTATTTAACAATATTACCTTTTCCACCTAAATACTCAACTAATTTGTTAGCTTCAATCTTATAATCTTTTTTACCAGCTTTAATTATCGCGAATGCAATTAACACTAATATAACCGCAATTATAATGTATTGTATTATTTCCATTTATATCACCATATTCATTATACTATACTTTTTATAAAAATGACAAATTAAAAAGATAGTTTATACTATCTTTCTATACAATTATCATTATATTTTAAAGTAAACACATTATCACTATATTGTGCCTCAATAGTATTTCCTTGCATACTATCAATAAATTTCTTACTTATTTCATTTGAATTTATAAGTATATCCTTATTAATACAATAAACTGCTCCTTCAATTTTGTAATAATATTCCGGATGATTATCTATATAATCGTATACCTCTGTCATAGAAATTTGTTTAGTTATACCACTAATACTACTTTTTACATCACTAAAATCAAATTCTTTAAACATCATTATAATTACATATACAATAATTATTACCGCTACTAGAAAAGTAAGAATTCTATCAGGATTAATTTTAGTTACATTCATACGAAAATTCATAAGTCATCGCACCATTCGTAACATTTACTTTAACGCAAGAATCTTTAGTAATTATTTTATTATCTTGTGAATCAATAAAAGTCTCACTTATTAAATCATTATTTAAAAGTGTCGCTACGGTTACTGTATATGTACCGTTTGCACCTACTGAAGCATTGTCAATTAAATATGATTCAGCAGCATTATATAAAACTAATTTAGTGCCTTCATCTAATTCTTCATTTGTATTTTCAACTACATTTAAAATAATAATTGTAGTCATTGTAACTAATAATACCAAAATTGCAACCGAGCATATTAATTCAACTAATGTAAATCCCTTTTTATTCATATTATCCCTCCACACAACTTGTTACTATTTCATATGTATATTGATTTGATAAATATGTTGCCTTAACACAGTAATTAGTATAATCAGTTAATATACTATTATCTAATAAATCATTATCTACTAATGTTTTAAATTTGATATAATGAGTGGAATTATCAGCAAATTTTGATTTGTTATTTTGTATATATAAATTAGCGCCTGCTTTTATAGTGGCTTCAACTGTTGCATCAATTTTACCTTGTTCTCTTGTAAGTACACTAATAATATTTGGTACTGCAAAACCAATTATTACAGCAAGTAAAGCAATGACAGCTAATAACTCTATTAATGTGAATCCCTTATTTTTCATATAATCACCTATTATAATTATATCAACATAAAAAAGAAAAAACAACTATTCAGCTGCTTTATCTTTTTTAATAACTTCTTTTCCTTTATATGAACCACATTTTGGACATACTCTGTGTGGTCTAATTGCTTCACCACATTTTGGACATGTTGTAGTTCCATTAGCTTCAATTTTATAATGAGTTCTTCTCATTCTTCCGCTAGTCTTACTAACTTTTCTAAATGGTACTGCCATCTAAAACACCTCTTTTCCTATAATAAATCCTTTAACTTTGCTAATTCTGGATTTTCTTCTTTCTCTTCCTCACGAACTAATTTCCAACCATCACCAGATAATTCAATATTATCTGCTTCTGGAGAAACAACCTTTGATGGAATTTCCATTAATATATTTTCCCATATTATTGGTAAAATATCAAGACTATTTTGAACTTTTTTGTTATTTTTGTCTAATTCTTCTAACATTTCATCAACATTACCACTTACATTTATATCAAAAGGGTAATCTACAGGGACTAAAGTTACTGAACAAGGTAATACCATTGTCCCACTAATATTTAGATCAATATATAATTCATTCATACTATCTTTAGTAATATTACCAGTTACTTTAACATCACTTAATCTATTTATGCCTGTTCCTTTTAATTCATCATCATTAAATGAATACACTTCATCAATAACTACTTCATCATCAATATTACTAAGTAATCTTCTTAAATCAAATTCCATATCATCACCAGCAGGTTAATTATATATTAAAATTATAGAATTTGCAAGTATTTTATGATATATTATAAGTGATGAGGTGATTCTATGACTATAGGTATTATTGCAGAATATAATCCATTTCATAATGGACATTTATATATGATTAATAAAATTAAAGAAATGTATCCAGATTCTACTTTAATATGTGTAATGAGCGGTCATTTTACTGAGCGTGGGGATGTAGCTATCATAAATAAATGGAAAAGAACTGAAATAGCGTTAAGTAATAAAATTGATTTAGTAATAGAATTACCTTTTGTTTATGCATCACAATCAAGTGATTACTTTGCCTATGGTGCAATTAAAATATTAAATAGTTTAAAAGTTGATAAATTAGTATTTGGTACTGAATCAAATGATATTGAAATGTTAACTAAACTAGCAGATATCCAATTAAATAATAAAGAATATGATTCATTAGTAAAAAAATATATGGATGATGGACTAAATTACCCTACTGCTATGTCTAAGGCATTACATGATATTTCTAAAGTTAAAATAGATTTACCAAATGATTTGCTAGGTCTTTCTTATATAAAAGAAATCAAAAAACAAAAAAGTAATATTGAAGCAATATCTATTAAAAGAGATAATAACTATAATAGTTTAGAATTAAATGATACTATTGCATCTGCATCAGCTATTAGACACGCGATTATGAATAATATCGATGTTAAAAAATTTGTACCATATGATACATATACTAGATTAGATAATTTACATATTAATAATGAATATTTTAAATTACTTAAATATAGAATACTAACTACTGATATATCTATATATCAAGGTGTTGATGAAGGATTAAAATATCGTATATTAAAGTATATTAATGAAGCAAATAATTATTATGAATTAATGGATTTAGTTAAGACAAAAAGATATACATATAATAAACTTAGTAGAATGTTTATGCATATATTATGTGGCTTTACGAAAGAAGAAGCATCTGATATCGATATCGAATATATAAGAGTATTAGGATTTAATGAACAAGGAAGAATTTATTTAAACAAAGTTAAAAAAGATTCTGATATACCTATTATTACGGGATATTCAAATATTAAAAGTAAAGTATTAGATATTGAAAATAGAGTCAATAAAATATATTCATTAGATAATGAAAATGAACTTATTGAAAGAGAATTAAAAGGGCCAATAAAAAAATGCGATTAATTCGCATTTTATTTTTGACATTTTTTACAGTAATATGTTCCCCTACCATTTATATGTTCTATAGTAAGTTTAGTATTACATGTTGGACATATTTCTTTACCATGAACTAATAATTCATTTTGAAATCTACCATGGACACCTTCACTAGATTCATAACTCCTTATAGTAGTACCACCTAATTTAATAGCTTTTTCTAATACTATCCTTGTGTTATTTATTATATTAGATAAATCTGAATCTTTTAAATCACATGCTTTAGTATATGGATTTATTTTAGATAAGAATAATATTTCATCATCATATATATTACCTATACCTGTTATTATAGATTGATCTAATAATACTGTTTTTATAGGTAATTTTTTATTTTTATATTTTTCCTTTAAATAAGCTATAGTCATACTTTTATCCCAAGGTTCTAATCCTAATTCATTTAATGGCTTCATATCATATACTTTATCTTTTTCTATTAGATACATTCTTCCAAATTTTCTTGTATCAATATAACATAAGTTTTTATCATTTAAAATAAATCTAACGTGTTCATGTTTTAGTTTTTCACCATTTCTAATATAATATCTACCTTCCATTCTAAGATGGCTTAATAGATAATATTCATCTAATTCAAACATTAGAAATTTACCACGTCTTATTATATTATTTATTTTTTGATTTCTTATTTGTTTTTTTAAACTATCTATATCAGGATAAGCAATTATATTTTCATAATATATTTCTACATCTTTAATAATTCTATTTAATACTTCTTTTTTTAATGTTTCTTTCACTGTTTCTACTTCTGGTAGCTCAGGCATAATATCACCTCATACAAAAATTGTCTCATATTTTATGAGACAATTCAATATTATTTAACTAATCTAAGTGCTTTTTCTTCTTTCTCAGGAGCAAAAAATGAAGTTTCAATTAGTACTTGATTATTTTTGTTAATAATAGCTAATCCGCGATTAAATTCAGGTTTTATTTTAAGTTCTAATCCATCATGATAATAAATATCTTGGCTATTAACCTTATCATTTGGAATCTTAATTAACATGCCTACCCCTTCAATAGTAACTAATTTTTTAAGTAATAACCATAAATTAGGACATTTAGTACATATTGAATTAAGATCTTTATCTTTAGGTACAGGTACACCTTCTTTAATTAAATCCATACCTTCTTCGATTAACCTAATAGGATCTATATCATAAATGAATATTGTTTCCTTTTTAAAGTCAGTCATAGATTTTATAGTCTCATCTGTACTTTTAGGTATAATAATTTTTTTGTATTTTTTAGCATCCAATAAAGAAATTTCATCTTTAATACCATTAGCTTTCAAATACTTAATATATTTATAGTCCCCTTTTTGCATCTTAAATTTTATTCCTTTAGGAATGATAGCACTATACATAATTATTTGACCTCAATTTTTTCCTTTCCACCCATATATGGTTGTAATACTTTTGGAATATTAATGCTTCCATCTTCATTATAGTTATTTTCAATTAAAGCGATTAATCCTCTTGGAGTAGCTACTACTGTATTATTTAGTGTATGTAAGTAGTAATTTCCATTATCAGATTTAACTCTGATACCCAAACGTCTAGCTTGAGCATCTCCTAAAGTTGAGCATGAACCAACTTCGAAATATTTCTTTTGTCTTGGACTCCATGCTTCAACATCGCATGATTTAACTTTTAAATCCGCTAAATCTCCTGAACAACATTCTAATGTTCTAACAGGAATATCTAAACTTCTAAAGAATTCAACTGAGTAACTCCACATTTTGTTATACCAGTCCATAGAATCTTCTGGTTCACATAATACGATCATTTCTTGCTTTTCAAATTGATGTACTCTATATAAACCTCTTTCTTCTAAACCATGAGATCCACCTTCTTTTCTAAAGCATGGTGAATAAGATGTCATTGCAATTGGTAATTCTTCTTTTTTAATCATTTGACCTTTAAATTTACCTATCATTGAATGTTCAGATGTACCAATTAAGTATAAATCTTCACCTTCAATTTTATACATCATAGCTTCCATTTCAGGGAATGACATAACGCCTGTAACTACATCACTATGAATCATAAATGGAGGAATTGCATAAGTAAATCCTTTATCAATCATGAAATCTCTAGCATAAGCAAGTAATGCCTCATGTAATCTAGCTATATCACCTAATAAATAATAGAAACCTTGTCCAGAAGTTCTTCCTGCTGCATCTTTATCCATACCATTTAATTTATTAATTATATCAGCGTGATATGGTATCTCATAATCTGGTACAACTGGTTCCCCATATCTTTGGATTTCAACGTTTTCACTATCATCCTTACCAATAGGTACAGATTCATCTATAATGTTTGGAATAACCATCATTTTTTCTTTAATTTCTTTTGATAGTTCTTCTTCCTTTTGTTCTAATTCTACTAATTTTTCATTATATTTAGAAACTTCTTCTTTAATTTTATTAGCTTCATCTATCTTCTTATCACGCATAAGAATACCTATTTCATTACTCTTTTCGTTTTTTAAAGCTCTGGTTTGATCACCTTCTAATTTATATTCTCTATATTTCTTATCTAAAGCTTCTATCTCATCTACTAAAGGAAGTTTCTCATCTTGAAATTTTTTCTTGATATTTTCTTTAACTAATTCTTTATTTTCTCTAATTAATTTTATATCTATCATGTTTATTCTCCTCTCACGTATTTTTGGAAATAATTACCTTTTTCCTCAAAATTCTTGAACTTATTATAACTTGAAGCAGATGGACTAAGTAAGCATATATAACCTTTTTTAGTTACTTCTTTTGCTTTAGCCACTGCATCTTCTAGCTCTTCAATTTTATATACATTTTTAGTTATTTTATCTGCTATTTTATATCCTGTTTCAGGCATACATATAATATTAGTAATGTTACTACTATTTATATAATTAATTAATGGTGTATAATCTATTCCTCTATCTTTACCACCTGTAATTAATGTATCTACAGTTTTAAGTGCATCAATGCAATCTATTGTAGCTTCTGGAATAGTAGCAATAGCATCATCATAATATGTAATACCATCGAATGTACCAACTAATTCCATACGATGTGGTAATGGTTTGAAATTAGTAATAGCTGCTATACACTTATTCATATCTAGATTAAGTATCTTAGCTACTTTCAAAGCAGCCATAATATTCATTAAATTATGTTTACCTACAATACTTCTTTTATTATTAATATTATAGATCTTTTCACCATCTATAGTAATATAGTCATCTACTATATTATCTAATGTATTATTAATTAATGTAGCTTTATAACTACCATTTACTACTTCTTCATTTAAATCTTTATTATCCGAAGAATAAATACCATAATCATTACTATTTTGATATTTAAACATATTCATTTTAGCTGCATAATACTTATCCAATGTACCAAAATGATCTAAATGTTCTTCAAATAAATTAGTTATAACCCCAATATGTGGTGAATGTTTAACATATTCTAATTGTAAGGCAGCCATTTCAATAACTAAATAACTATCTTCTTTAAATGAGTCTAGATAATCAAAGATGGGAATACCTATATTACCAAGTAAATAAGTATCTAATCCATTTTCTTTTAACATCTCATATATTAAGGATGTTGTTGTACTTTTACCCTTAGAACCAGTAATACCAATTATAGTAGACTTAGAATATTCTAATAATAATTCTAACTCTGAAGATAACTTATCTTTAATATTAGTTATATCAATATCTTTTAATGATATACCTGGACTTTTAATAATAATATCATATTTATCTAGTCCTTCTAAATAATTATCTCCATATACACCATCTACATCTTTTTCTTGCTTATCATGAACTTTAATATTATTAATTCCGTGACTAGTTAAATAATTATATGTAGAAATACCTTCTTTACCAAAACCTAAGATACATATACTCTTATTTTTTAAATCATTTATCATTTCATTAAACATGTGAGTCTCTCCTTTAATAATTTAGTGTATTTATCTGGAAGATTATTAATCTCATTATAATTAGTTTCTAATGCTTCATCTACCATATCATAATTATCTTTATAGTATTTTAATAAATATGGTAATTCATCTAATTTAGATATAGTTTTAGATAATGCATATCTAACTTCTTTGATTTCACCAACACATTCAAATGGTTTAGTTTTAGCGTCCCCTATCAACTCTTTAAATATAGGAAGTAATGACTCATCTTCATATAAGTCTTTACCAAAAATATCAATTAATTCATCTTTATATAATTTAGGACTTAATATAATATATACAAATAAGCATTTAGCACATTTACCACACCATACCCATGGAGTCTCTTTACTACCAACATTACAACTTTTAAATATTTTATGATATTTTTTCATATCACTAAATAATAAAGCAATTTGTATTTCTTTTAATGGTCTTAAGAAACTAAAATAAGTAATATCTATATTAAAGAATTTTTTAGTATAGCTATTAAAATCATTTTCATATTCATATGTTTTACTATATTGATGATTTATCTTAGTACCAATTACAGTAGATTCATTAGAACTATCTTCATTAGATAATACAATATATCTTTTATTAGTTAGATAAGCCATTAAATATGTAACAAAACTTACTAAGGCTGAAAAAGGTGTATGACCATTTAGATATCCTTTATTATTTAAATCTACTATTTGTCTATCTAAATTTCTTTTAATAGTAATAATATCAGAATCACTATAACCTGCAGCATAAGCACAATCTAAATGTACTTGTTTTGGATTCATTATAAATGGATTATTATTCATATCTTTAAGTAGTTCTAACGATACACATGAATCCTTACCGCCACCCACTGGTATTAAGTTACCTTCTCCGTGATAATCTATATTATAAGATTCCTTACTACCATTAACTTCTATATCCATTAAATCATCCATAGATATATCGATATTATTAATATATAAAAATTCACCTAAACCATAATAATATAGTTTTTTAAAGAAAGATATTTGTTCATCATTTATATACCCAGCATTAATTATAACTTTTTTAGGGCATACACATTTATAATAACTAATTAGTTCGACTAAACCAATATGAAAAATAAGATACTTAGAAAAAGAATCTATATCTTTTTTTAAATAAGATTTTTTTATTTCATAACTTGGTGTAAATGTAGTCAAACCAGGTATTTCAAAATAGTATGTTACTTTAATATCATCAGCACTATCTTCTATTTCATATCTATCATAGATAAATTCTTGATACTTACTTCTTAATTCTTCAAACTTCATAATATCCCTCCTATATTATTATATGAAAAAAGACTATTCATAGGAGTATATAAAATACGGTGCCATCCTAATAATAGCCTTAATTTTGATAACGGTCATCCCGTGAATTATTAATTCCTCTCCAAAGTAGATTCATAAATATGTACATATTAGTTTCCATCAACCACTAACTTTCTTTTAATGCTTATATTTACTACTAGTCTTCTTCATCAATTTATACTTATATTTTACTATTTTAATAAATATAAGTCAATTAATATTGACAACAATATTTATTTGATATACAATTATATTGTGATCACATGTGGTGACTAATCTGTCCGCCAATTTAACCAGGATTAGTCACTTTTTTTGTGCCTTAAAATAAAGAAAAAGTAGTAATTTATACTACTTTTTGATTAGTATTTTTGGTGATATAGCTAACTTAGACTTATTAATATCACATCCGTCATAAGAAAGTAATCTTAAAGGTATATCCAATCCTTCACTTTCTATTGATGCTGCTATATCTATCAAACAATTATATTTATCTATAATATTAACTACATCATCAATTGAAGACTTTTCAATTAACTCAACAAATCTAACATCAATTGATTTTATCATATTATTAGGTATACTACCATATGATAAGAATTCATTTCCATAATTAACTGAATAACGTCTAGTTTTAAGCTCACTAGATATTCTAAAATCTACTTTATCAGATTTATATGGATTATATTCTTCTTCATTATTATATAAATCAACTAGACCAGTTACAGCCAAAGATACATGTTCAATACCATTAGCATGACTAGATATATCACTCATCGTTTTAATAATATCAATAGAATCATTCCTAAATCCATATTGGTTTAATTCTTCAAAAGTTAAAATACCATATTTGCATATCTTACTAGCAACACTATAAGCACTATTATGATGATATTTAGCATCTTTTATTAATGTTAACGAAGTTTTATTAATAGCTAATATGTCTTTTATATAATCAAAGACATATTCTTTTTCTATACTAATAGTATTCATATATCCCCCTTATTAAAGATTAATTATAGTTCTTGTTTTGGATTAATTTTATTTATTATATATAAGAATGGCGTATCGAATATAGCAACAATTACTTTAAACGCTAACATTGATAACATTAATTCTAATATAACATTCCAAGGTAATAATCCAATATATGTAATTGTTGTAAATATAACTGTATCAATTATTTGACTTACAATTGTACTGCAGTTATTACTTATCCATAATTTTTTATATTTTTTTTGTAAAAAGGCGAATAATTTAGCATCATTGAATTGACTTATAGCAAAAGCAATAATACTCGCTATCGTAATTCTTAAATTCAATGTAAATATTGTTTTTAAGCTTTCTTGAGCAAAATCATTAACACTTGGTTGATAATAAATAGCAATTGTCATAAATAAACTTACAAGTACCATAGTGGCAATCCCTAGTACAATTGACTTACGCGCCATTTTTTCACCATATTTTAAATTTAATGCATCTGTAGCTAGGAACGTTGTTCCATATAAAATATTGCCTAGCGCTGTTTCTAAACCGAATATTTCAACAAGCTTAACTGTTTGAATATTTGAAACTATTGTAGCGAATATTATCCACATGAATATTCCCATTTTACCATAACATTTATATGATAATACTATCATTACAAAGCTTAATAATAGGCAAATTACCCATAATATACTGTTAAACATATTTACCACCCAAACTTTTAACCTTTTCTTTTATAACTTCAATATTTTCTTTTGGATTGCTTCTTCCATCTAAATAAATAGTCGGAATTAATAATTCTTTTTCAGCGATATGTACTTCAGCTTCGACATTGTTCTTTAATTTTTCGAACATTTCTTTTTCTTCTTTTGTACATACCCTATTATCTCTTAATTCTGTTCTTCGTATATTTTCCTCAGTCGGTACACTAACATATACAAGTAGATCAGTTTTCTTAAGTTGGAAAAGTACAACTTCTCTAAATGCTTCATAGAATTTTTCCCAATTGACATCAATATATTCATTTTTAATGATATCTTTTTGATAACCTAAAATAGAAATATAGTCACGATCATATATAACTAATCCTTTTTCATTTCTCAATTGTTCTTGTATATAATGATGATTTGCAGCAAAAACAAGGCTTTCAAAAATTGATGTTTTAAACCCTTTCTTCAATTCTGCAAATACACTATCTTTTACCATCATTTCTAATACCGGTTTTAATGGTGTATCATATTTTAAATCAGATACATAAGTATAATTAATACTTCTGTCATCTAAATCTTTTCTCATCTCATTTATTATTGTTGTTTTACCGCTTCCGTTAATTCCTTCTAAAACTAAATTCATATTCTTTCACCTCTTAACACTAATTTTTTTTGTGCAACTTTGAAACTTTCATCTAATGTTTCAAAGTTCGTATAATCACACGGAATTATTTCATCTTCTCTTATACAATATTTAATATCTAAATTTGGTGTCATATGTATGAATGTATTTTTAGCGCATACATCACATTCAAAATCTGCACATAATGTTTTTAAAATTTCAAAATCACCTTCATCACTAGTTACCTTATATAATCCATGGGCATACTTTTGTCCAATTTTTGGATTAGTAAATAGTGACAAGATTTCATCAATTGTCATAACTTTATTTCTATCTTTTTCATCCACTACCATCAATGTTAGAATTCTAGGATAAAAGCCATTGCTAACTGCATAGTTATAAATATCTAACAATTCTTTTTCATTAACACCTTTAATAGCTAGTATATTAAGGCATACTTTATGATGCGAATTCTTATACATTTCTAAATTTTGTAATACTCTTTCTAGGTAAACACTATTAATAATTGATTCATGTGTTTCTTTATTGATTGATGATAAATTAACATGAAATTCAATATTATTACTATAATTTTCCAATTCATCATAATGCATATTAGCAAATGAGAAATTAGAATTCATTGTAATTCTATATTTTTTATCATTAAATTTGTCAATTATCTTTTTAACATTTCCCCAATATAAGAATGGTTCCCCACCTGTTATTGATAATTCCTTAATATCTTTTTGATTAGCATATTCAAAAAGCATATCCAGCTTCTTCTCATCAATATCAATTCTTTCATGTTCCATATGTCCTTCATGATGACAGTAGAAGCAATCATAATTACAACCGCATCCTACTATAAATCTAAGACCATTTATTTTATCTTGCATACTTCACCTTCCTTATCTAAAATTCTTTCCCATGGGAATACTATCCATGTTTGATTTGCCATTTTCTTGCCACAAATTATATCATTGTATTTACCATGATTGAAATTATAAAGAGTAGCTATATATATTTTTTTTGGTTGTAATTTTTCTAAATTTTCCATAACACAATCTAATGTGTATCCAAAATCAACAATATCTTCCGTGACTAAGATTGTCTTACCCCTTATATCTTCTTCATTAGTAATACCTAATAATCTTGAATCAGAAAACTCTGCATTTTCTGTATTAGATAAGCTTCTTCGAACATGGATTGAAGCTGTTTTTGTATTTTCTAAGTTATAACCTAAGAGTAACGCTAGTGGAACTCCGCCTCTCACAACAGGAACTATAGTATCAATTTCTAAGTTTTGTTCTTTTATTTGGCTTAAAATACTCGCACTCAATTTCAAAACATCGTCCCACTCTATGTTAACAACAGGATAATTTGTAGACATAAAAAATACCTCCTTTAATTGAATTATACATCTAATTCAGGAAGTATTTCGTCACATTAATAAATTCCTTTTATTTCTTCAAAAGGGTATGTTCTATATTCATTACTATCCATTACAATACCTGTAACATAATAACAATTATTATTTCTATATATTGAATGAGGAAGGAATTGCCTTGATGAATCAATATTATTTTTCTTAATATGTAATGTTACAATTTTTTTATCGTTGATAGCTTCCAATAAAGGCTCTAATAACTCTTTATTACCTAAATTTTTATTATCTCCATTATTATTAGAATATAATAGTAAATATCTCAATTTTTCAATAGTTTCTAATAATAATTCTTTTTTTTCATCATCTTTTTTAAACATCAAGTAGAGTTTTTCTAAGTTATTAAGTTCAGTCAACGAAAAGATTATATTTTTATTAGAAGAGTTACAAAAATATCCACCGTTTCTGCCATTATAAGATTCAATTCTATATCCAGCTTGTTCTAGATCTAATTTATATGTTCTTATTTGCCTTTCAGAAACTTCCAAAATATCTGCCAATTCCTTTATTTTATATAATTTCCCACTTGATAACAACTGAAACATTTTTATCTCATTACCTATTTTACTCATACTCAATACTATCTTATTTTATTTTTTCCTTTTCTTTTGCCATGTTTAAATAATTAGCTAATTGATCATACGCATCATCACTCCAGAATTTCCATCTTTCATCATCAGGAAAACAAGCTAATGTCTTGCTTTCACCTTTTGGAATGAAGATTCTATCATAACTCCAACCGAATTCTCCTTCTTTTTGTTGCGCAATTGTTCCTTCAGTCTTTGAAATGAATGATATTGGTTCTTTACCTTGTTCAGTATATGATAATACTTCCACAAAGTATGCTTCTCTCTCATTTATACCATCCATTAATCTTAAAATACCATCTTCTGTTAAAGTATCTTCAACATAATGTGTATAAGGTCCAGGGAATCCTTTTAATGCAGGTATAACTAATCCTGAATCATTTTTAAGCGTTGATTCGTTTAATAATTCTGAAGCATATTTTGAAGAATAATTCGCAACAGCTTCAATTGAATCATCTTGAATTTCTACACAATCAATTTTTTTAGCTTCTATTTCAAAACCTAATGGTTCTAATATTTTTTTTGCAGTTAAAACTTTGAACTTGTTTCCAGTTACATAAACTATTTTATCCATATTTATTACCTCTCAATTAAAAATTTTCTTTAATATAATTACACCAGTATTTAATATCACTGAATGTATTTAATTCGTTTATTTCGTCTAACGTAAACCATCTAATATCGTCAGATTCATCAACGTTTTGAGTAATGTTTTTATCACCAATAATCTCAGCTGCATATACGAAATCCATATGTATATGGTTTTCGTCCATTTCATTTCTTTGAAGAGCTAATGGTAAAACAAAATCTTTTTCAGTTGGTTTTCTTTCTCCAAGAATTCTAACATCTAATCCCGTTTCCTCTTTAACTTCTCTTATTGATGCTTCTTCTGGGTTTTCATTCATTTCAATATGACCGCCTGGTTGAACCCATTTTTGCATCTTCTTATGTAGTACTAACAAAAATGTATCTGTGTCTTTATCATATATAAATACAGATACACAAAAATGTTGTTGCATTCGCAAAGCCTCCTTTATTAGTCTTATTTTACTACTATTTTTTTCATTTAACAAGCAAATATTTATATAAATAATAAAAAGTAGTATTTTATACTACTTTTTTAATGTTTCCATAGCGTTTCTCATTTTGATATCGTATTCAACCATTTCGATACCACCAAATGCTTTTAAGAATTCATCTTTTGGCATTTCATATTGTTTAGCTAATCTTTCTGCTTCTTCTTCTACTTCTTTCTTAGTAGGATTAATTTTTTCAGTTTTAGCGATTTCTTCTAACATTAATCTATATAGAACTCTTTTTTCAGCTTCTGGTTCCATTTGTTCCATTAAAGCATGTTCATCTGAATGAGTAAATTCATAGAATTGTTCTAATGTTAAACCTTGCATTCTAAGTGTTTCTTCATATTGATGAACCATTCTGTGTGCTTCTTCATGGATCATTACATGAGGAATTTCTACTTTAACATTTTTAGCTGCTGCTTCAAGTAAATCATCCATGTATTTATTTTCAGCATTTCTTTCTTTTTGTGCTTCTATTGTTTTCTTAACTTCAGCTTCTAATGTTTCTTTAGAATCTACACCTTCCATACCTAAATCTTCAAAGAAATCTTTATCTAATTCAGGTATTTTAACTTCTTTAACTTCATTTACTTTTACTTTAAATGTAGCTTTAGCGCCTTTTAATTCTTCTGCTTGATAATCTTTAGGGAAAGTAACTTCTATTTCTTTAACTTCTCCCTTCTTCATACCAATTAATTGATCTTCAAATCCAGGAATAAATGTATTTGAACCAATTGTTAAAGAATAGTTTTCACCTTTTCCACCAGCAAAAGCAACTCCATCTTTGAATCCTTCAAAATCGATAACTGCAATATCACCATTAGCTACTGCGCCTTTTTTAGTAACATTTTCAGCATATCTATTTCTCATTTCACCAATAGTTTTATTAATTTCTTCTTTTGTTACTTTTGTAGATTCTTTCTTAACATTTAATCCAGTATATTTACCTAATTTAACTTCTGGTTTTAATGTTAAAGTAAATTCAAAAGTAATACCTTTATCATTAATATCTTTAATATTAATTTCTGGTTCAGCTACTAATTCTAAATCTTTATTTTTTTCGATTAATTCTTTATATGCATCATTTAATGATTCATTAGCTGCGTCCATATATAATGATTCTTTACCATATTTTTTTAAGAATACATCTTTAGGAACATGTCCTTTTCTAAAACCTGGGATATTAGCATTTTTTAAATTTTTTTCTAATGCGTTATCAATAGCAGTTTCCCATTTTTTACCTTCAACTTTAATTTCTACTGTTTTTGTCTTTTCCATAATTTTCCTCCAATACCTATATAGTATATAATAAAACTAACTATTTTTCAATCTTTTTAAGTATAAAATATTTACATTCATATGCACATTCATTTTTAATATAATCATCGACATTTTTATAATCATTGATGCTATTAAATAGAGAATTTTCCTTATCACAAAAACCTTTTAGTCTAAGTTTAGAATACGCATAATCACCTACGATATAATCATAATCTTTAAAGTAATCTAGGTACAACGCTTCTATATCTTCTTTATTAAAAGCATCTTTGTAATCTTTTATAACTTCATACTCTATTTCATTTAATTTAACTTTCATAAAATCACCTATAATCTTTCTTAAATACTCCTGAAATACTTCTATATTTACTTATATTAGATGCAGCATTCCATGTAATAAATCCATCATTTAATCCCTTATCATACAAAGCTTTTACTTGATCAAATACTTCTTTTTCGCCATATCTAATATATGGTTCATGTATTGTATCATAAGCTTGTACCCATGTACGTACTTTAGCTGGAGTTGGAATTTCTTTTTGTCTTTCAGAGGCATATTCACTCCAAGCACTTACTAATTCATACGGTACAGTCCATACCGGGACTCTAATACCAAAATCATATTTATTAAAATGATCCGGATATGGCATAGCAGATATTACATCTACAATATTTGATATAGCTGGCCAGTATTGCCCATAAGCCGTAACATATCTATATGCGGCTTCACCAAACACATCAGCTGATACATAGGCACCTACCTCATGTATTTTATCAGTTGCATAAAATAAGAAGTTTTGAATTGCTTCACCTTTAGATTCGTTATATCTATTTTTGAAATCATAGTTCTCATCTTTACTCCAACTATATGATGTTTCAGGGAATCTTACGTAATCATATTGTATTTCATTAAATCCAAAGTTTTCTACTGCCTCAATTGCCAATTTAACATTATATTCCCATGCTTTTCTTGAATAAGCTGATACCCATGCAGTCGCGTTTATTTGATATGATATTGCATCACGTTGATTATCTCTCGCGAAATGAGGGTTATTAAACGCCACTATTCTACCTATTACATAAATATCATTATCTTTTACTTTTTTTATAATGTTTTTATATTCATCAATACTCCATCTAGCTGAATTAAAAGCAGATATTGAATATTCTTTAGACACTTCTGATGCATAAGCCATATAGCCATCATATATATCTATTACAAATGCATTGATGCCAGACTCTTTAGCTAATGATATATAATCATCAATATCACCTAAAACAGATGCATTCAAATATAGTGTTTTTGTCTCATCCGGCATAACATTATCTTTAAAACTAGCTTTTTCATATGGATAATAATCTAAATCTCTTGCATATCCACCATATAATTCATATGAAAAATTTCTATCTTTATGAATTGCATATGTATTTTCTTCATCATATACTTTTTTTGCTTCATCAATATTATTATTTAAATATTTAGAATAAACATATCCTTCTGTTTCCTCATATTTAATTTTATACATGTTAGGAATACCTTTATTTAACTTATCAAAACCTATAACATCTAAAGTTGATCCTTTGGGTAAAAATCCTAATATATCTGGTGATTCACTATCTTTATATACTGTGACTGGTGTTCTTACATACATATTTTCTTCTTTAATAGAATTTGCATAGTCAGTAACTAAATTATTGGATAATATATAATATTCTTCACCATCATAATTTACTAATCGATATTCTTTATCATTATTAGTAAATAGCTTAGATGAAGAAGAGAGTTTTATACCTCTTTCTATATTACTAACTTCATTATATTCTTTATCATATAATGTAACTTCTACTAAATCACTTGATGTATACATATCTTCCATTTCATTCTTGTTAAAATATAATAAATATACTGTATATGTAGATATGGCAAGACATGCGATTATAAGTATAATTATAAATATTTTTTTTATTATCTTACCCATATAATCACCAATATTATTTTATCATAATATCTAAGTTTCTTCTAGTGGTATAGATAAAGTTGGAGAACTTCCATTTATACCATTACTATAATATTTAGGAACTGTTCCTTCTATTATTTTTAATACAACAGGAATACTATTTTCCACAGTAATAGTTTTTACAGTATATGGTAGTAATATCTGTTCTTCCATTGATATATTTATGGATATTTCTACTAATGCATTATTAATTCCATAATTAGTTAGTTTCGTATCAATATTGGTAGTAATTGAACCTCTCATATCTATTTTAACTGGTATTTTAGGCCCTATATTTGAGATAATATTATCTTTAAAAAATAAACCACTAGGTAATTTATATATAATACCATCTTTTAAATCATCATCACTATAACCCGGTATATTAGATAAAGTACCATCTTCTAACTTTTTCATGTTTTCATCTATTTTATCTCCAACTTTAGCTAACATACTATTGACAATATTAACATTAAAATCTACTGTACTTATAGTATCATTATTATATTTGACTACTATCAAATTATCTAAATCTTCAATATTACTTTCATTAATTGATTTATTAATAATGATATTTATAAATTTTCTAGCTTCTACTTCAGCATAGCTCATTAATACTGGTGTAACTTCATTACTTATATATCTAAATGATATGAATACACCTATAATAATAAAAGTAATAGTAATAACTATTTTGTCAGATAATTTTAACCTTCTAAATGTATATTTCTTTTTTAATCTAATTTTAGGCATAATATCACCTAATTAATACTATGAAAGCCAAATAAAAAAAGAAGTTTTTAACTTCCTAATTTATTTTATTAGTATGCATAAACATATTTTCACGTGAAGCAATTGGCTCTATATCGTGACGTATAGGCACAATTGTAATTTTACCATTTTCATCAGTTACATACTCACCTAATATAAAATGTTCATCGCCTAATCTACTATTAAAGTAATATCTTTGTAATGAATTGTTATTGTCCTTAATGACAGTTATCACTTCATCTTCTCGCATATTTTGACCATAGATATTCTTATATAGTGATTGATATATATCCAACAATCTCGCATTTCTTAGATTATTATTTCCACTTACATCTTCTTTTACACATTCTAAAAATTCCGCATATTCTTCTTCATCTAAATTATGTCTAACCCTTTCTTCTATCATACTGAAATCACCAGTAAATATATATTGTTTAATTGGTTCAGCACCTATTATTTCCATTAAAATACGAATTAATCTAATTTCTTCTTTATATTCTTTTATCGGAGCACCCCAATATTCATGTGCGATCATTTCAGCTGTTGGTTCAGTAAAAAAGGAATAATATTTATCAGTTTCTTCTTCAATAACCACTGGCATATATTGCAAAGCATGAACTTCTTCATGTGCTGCAGTAGAAGCAGTAGGATCCTCAGAAGCTAACCCGCTATAATTATTTACATATAAATTGCTTGGTGTCCATGTATGATATAAACCATCAGCATTTATAATATTAGCAATAAAATTATTATAATTAACTATATCCATGTGACTAAACTTAGACCTATATGTAAATTTCATATATTCGGATTGATTTATATACGGTAATATGTCAGTAAATAAATCTTCATTATATATAAACGCTTTTTCTTCTTCTGTTAATTTATCAGATGAATATATTAAATTTTTCATTTCTTCTAGAGTTATATCAGAAGTTGATGGCGTTTCAAACTCAATTGAATTAAGAGGTTCAGCATGACCGCCTAAAAACGATGGAACATTAGCACTGATAACATTAGCCATGACTAAGGCACCAATAGCAAGTTTTAAATTTCGTTTTTTCTTAAAAAAGTTTGAAATATATACCATCATAATTGCCACTTCCTAAATCAATTATATAATAACACTTTTTAGCATGTCAAACATATCACATTAATAAATAATACTAGTTTACACAATAAAACACCATTATAATTGGTGTTCTACTGTAAATATATTTTCTTTTTCTGATATAGGTTCTAAATAATGATATTCAGATCCTGCTTTACTGTTACTAATATAATAACTTTCTAATCTATCATTAAAGTAAGCTCTATTAAGCGTCGAATCATTAGATAGTATATGACTAATTATTTGATCGTTTCTCATATATGTACCATATATATTGAAATATAGTGATTGATATACACTTATTAATTTTTCATTACGTTCAGCAGAATGAGGCCCTAATTCTTCTGATATACATTCCATAAATGTTGCATATTCATCATCACTTAAATTAGGTTTTACTCTTTCCTCAATCATACTGAAATCACCAGTATAAATATATTGTTTAATTGGTTCTGAACCTATAATTTCCATCAATACTTCTAACATCTTTATTGTAGGCCTATAAGAATCAACTTCACCACCAAAGTATTCATGTGCATACATTTCAGCTGCAGCTTCATAAAAAAATGGATAACAGTTTAAGTTTTGTGTAGCATGCATATATTCATGAGATAAAGTATCTACGGATTTTTCATCATTAATATCATAATTTTTAACATATAAGTTACTAGAAAGAGCACCTGGATACCATCCTGCATAAGGAATTATATTATACATAATAGGGCCAATATTTTTTACATCAAGATTATCAAATTTAGCTCTATACATAAATTTCATTTGTTCAGATTGATTTACATATGGAAGTATATCTTCAAATAATGCTTCATTATATAAAAGTGCTTTTTCTTCTTCTGTTAATTTATCAGAAGAATATATCATATTTTTAATTTCATCCAAAGTAATATCACTTGTCATAGCATGTTCGATATCATATGGATGATATACTGGTTCATGAGCGCCTACTGAAGGTGTGAATGTAGCTATAGCATTAGCTGCACACAATGCACCTATAATAAGTCTTAAATTATGTTTATTTTTGAAAAAATTTGTAACATAAATCATACTATGCACTCCCTCAAGTTTATTATATAATATCTATTTTTTGTATGTCAAACATATCATACTATTAATTTCTGTTAGTTTACACTAAAAAACGCCTATTGGCGTTTCTCTTTTTTATATTCTAATACTTTTTTATCTAAAGCTTTAATTAATTTGTCCATTTCTTCCATAGTTTTAAGTCTAACACCAGATGCCATAGCATGACCACCACCATTAAATTCTTGAGCAACAGTATTAATGACAGGACCTCTACTTCTTATTGAGCCTCTGATATTATCATTAACTTTATCTTCCGAAAATATTACCCAAGCATAAAGTTCTTCAATATAATTAAAACCTGATACCATATTATTTGCTGTAGAAGCATCCATATCATATTCTTTTAGAATTTTATCTGGTAAATATAAGTAACCTAATCCATTATCAGTTATATTCATATGAGTAGCTAGATAACCTTGGAATTTTATTTCTTTAAATGGTCTTAAATATAATTCTTCATATAATGTTGTAAAATTTAATTTTGTTTTCTTGATTAGTTTTGATACTAATTCAAATGTTTTAGCTGTTGTATATGAATACATAAATCTATTTGTATCAGATACTAAACCTATATATAAATCTTCAGCTGCCTTAGTATTAAACTTCATACGTGTGTTAAACGCGAGTTCAATAATTAATTGAGAAGCAGATGATGCTGTATCATCGACAAATTCAATATCACAATAATTATCTACAGCAGGATGATGATCTATTTTAATTTTATGCTTAAATCTAGTTGGATCTAGCCCATCAACTCTCTTAATATCTGGAGTATCAGTAACTATAAGTAAAGCATCATCATACCAAGATTCATTAAATTTATCTAATGTTCCCATGAATTTAAATTTAGCTACAGAAGCACCAACACAATATACCTTTTTATTTGGAAAATTAGTTTTAATTAATTCTTTTAATCCAAATTGACTACCTAAGGCATCTGGATCTGGTCCAATATGTCTAGCTATAACTATTTTGTCATATTTTTTTATCTCACTATGTATTCTTTTATATATATTATTCATAGGACACCCTCAAATCTATTTATTTATAATATTAAATGTATCTAATGCAATCATTAATTCTTCGTTAGTAGGAACTACATATACAGGAATTTTTGAATCTTTAGTAGAAATAATTCCTTCATGTTTATCTTTGAAACCAGCGATTTCTTCATTAGCAGCTTCATCTAAGCAAATACCTAAACCATGTAATTTATTAAGTAAATCTTTTCTGAAACTTCTAGCGTTTTCACCAGTACCTGCTGTTAATACGATTGCATCAACATTACCATCTAATTTTAAGTAATATTCAGCAATATAATTAGCTACTTTTTGAACGTAAATTTCATTAGCTAATGTAGCTCTGTCATTACCTTCATCCATAGCTGCTTCAATATCTCTGTGATCTGATGATACACCAGAAATACCTAATAAACCACTTTGTTTATTTAAAATTAAATCAATTTCATCTAATGTTAAACCAGTTTTAGCTGCGTAGTATTTAATAATACTATAATCGATATCACCACATCTAGTACCCATTGTAATACCAGCATTAGGTGAAAATCCCATAGTTGTATCATAACTTAAACCATCTTTAACACAACATAATGATCCACCAGAACCAACATGGCAACTAATAATATTAATATTTTCTTTACCAAGTTTTTCTTTCATAACTTTTGTTATATATTTATGAGAAGTTCCATGGAAACCATATTTTCTAATTTTATATTCTGTATACCAAGAATATGGTACTGAATATAAGAAGTTTTCAATTGGCATTGTTTGATGGAATGAAGTATCAAATACACCTACCATTGGAGTATCTGGCATAGCACTTTTGAATGCATTGATACACGCTAACATAGCTGGATTATGTAAAGGTGCTAAATCATTAAATTGTTTACATTCTTCAATTACTTCATCAGTTAATAATACTGAATCTTTAAATTTATCTCCACCATGTACTAGTCTATGACCTACACCATCGATTTCAGATAAATCTTTAATAATGTTATTTTCAAATAATTCTTTCTTTAAACATTCAACTGCATCTAAGTGATTTTTTAAAGCAACTTCATGTTTAGTTTTTTCACCATTGATTTTAACGTTATAAAAACTATCTTCCATTCCTATTTTTTCAAAGTAACCACTTATTAATTCTTTTTGTTCTGGAAGTTCAATTACGTTAAATTTTAAAGATGAACTACCAGCGTTTACTACTAATATTTTCATATAATTCCTCTTTCTATAATTCATATTCTATTATTCTTAAATTAGGTATTTCAATTTTAAGTAAATCACCATCTTCAGGTATACCATTAATGATATAATGCATACCACGTAGTACAGCTGAATGTGCGACTACTAAAACTTTCTTATCTGAATATCTATCTCTTATATCTTCTAAGAATTCAGATAATCTTTTTAAGAAATCTTGTACTTTTTCAATTTGGTTATCATCAGTATTCTCACTGAAATTCCAATTTTTAAAACTATCAACTTCAGTAAATTTAATACCTTCAATTAATCCCCAATCTCTTTCGATAATTCTATCGTCAATATTGATTGGATATTTATTATCAGTAATTATTTTAGCTGTATCTATAGCCCTTTTTAAAGGCGATGATATAACTATATCTATATCTAAAGAACTAATTAATTCTTTTAATTCCTTAGCGTCTTCAATACCTTTATCTGATAATTCTACATCTCTCTGTCCTTGAATAAGACCAGATTTATTTGTTACTGTCTCACCATGTCTAACTAGATACAGAATCATTTTTACGTCTTTCCTTCATTGTTGGAAATAAGATTACATCTCTTATTGATTCGGATTCTGTAAATAACATACAAAGTCTATCTATACCATAACCAATTCCACCAGCAGGAGGCATACCATATTCTAATGCTTCAATGAAGTCCATATCGATATCATTAGCTTCATCGTTACCTAAATCTCTTTCTTTTAATTGAGCTTCGAATCTTTCTAATTGATCAATTGGATCATTTAATTCTGTATATGCATTAGCGAATTCTTTTCCACCAATAAATAACTCAAATCTATCAACAAATCTAGGATCTTCTGGATTTCTCTTTGTAAGTGGAGAAATTTCTACTGGATGACCATATAAGAATGTTGGTTGAATTAATGTTTCTTCTACATATTTTTCAAAGAATAAATTAATTATGTGACCAACTGTCTTTTCGTGTTCTTGAACCTCTATATGATGTTCAGCTGCTAATTTTAAAGCTTCATCTAAACTAACAGTTTTAAAATCAATTCCTGTTTTATCTTTAATAGCATCTGTCATAGAAATTCTTTTCCATTTACCATCTAAGTTAATTTCTTCACCACACCAATTAAACACGAATCTGCCATATACTTTTTCTGCGATATATTTATACATAGCTTCAGTTTGATCCATCATAACATCTAAATCAGCATATGCTTTGTAAGCTTCCATTAAAGTGAATTCTGGATTATGTTTTGTATCCATACCTTCATTTCTAAATACTCTACCTATTTCATAAACTGATTCCATACCACCTACTAATAATCTTTTTAGTGGTAATTCCAAAGCGATTCTTAAATACATTTCTAATTCTTGTGTATTATGATATGTAACGAATGGGCGAGCAGAAGCACCTGTAAGTAATGTTGTTAATACGGGAGTTTCTACTTCAGTATAACCTTCATTATCCATGAAATCTCTTATAGCTTTAATAATTCTAGGTCTTTCAAACGCAACTTTCTTAGAATCTTCATTCATTATTAAATCAACATAACGTCTTCTATATCTTTCTTCAACATCAGTTAATCCATGGAATTTTTCAGGTAATGGTTTTAATGCCTTAACAAGTGGTGTATATTCTAAACATTTAACTGTTAATTCACCAGTTCTAGTTTTCATTACTTTACCTTTAACACCAACGATATCACCTAAGTCAGCTGTTTTAAATATTTCATAAGATTCTTCTGGTATATCATTTATTGAAATATATACTTGCATCTTTCCAGTCTTATCTTGAATACTAAAGAATGACGCTTTTCCCATCTTTCTAATAAACATTATTCTACCAGCTATAGTAACGATATCATTTCTATTTTCAAATTCATCATGTTCAATATCACTAAACTTTTCTTTAATGTCAGCTGCAAAACTATCTCTTTCAAATCTTTGACCAAATGGATCTAGACCTAAATTTCTTAAATTTGTAGCCTTCTCTCTTCTTACTAATTCTTGTTCAGTAAATTCTCTCATAATTTCACCTCTCAACTTATAATATGATACCAAAAAATCACTAAAAATACTAGTGATTTCTTACCTTTTTTAGTGATATATCTAAATTTTTACTTCTTTCTAATTCTTCTAATTCACTTATGTTTAATGGATATTTATCACACACTTCAAATCTTAATGGTTTATTAAGTACATATTTAGTTTTCTTTGTCTCATTAATTAATAATGCGTGATAATTTATATACATAGTATTTGGACTTATGATTATGCCATTTGGTGTTTCATAATATTTCGCGGCTTTTCTTATTTTAACTGATGGATATAACCATATTCTATTACTTGGAAACCATATTGTACTTTCATATTTCTTATATTCTTCTTCAATTAGAAATGCGATTTCTTCGATTGGTTTACCATAATTATTACTAACTACTTCTTCTGCTATTCTATCAGTACATAACTCATCTATTATCATATCATAGTCCATAAAATCACCGGTATATATAATAACATAAAAATCACTAGTTTTCTAGTGATTTCATATATTCATCTAATAATTCAAATAATTCTTCTTTAGTTTTCATCTGAAATATCTTATTTTTCATATCTGTACTATTAGGTAACCCTTTTATATAATAAGCAGCATGAGTTCTCATTTCTAACATAGCTACTTTTTCTGATTTAGTTTTAACAAGTAGTTCTGCATGTTTCTTTATCATATCTATTTTGTCTTGTATTGATACTTCTTTAGGAATAGTACCATTTTCTAAGTAATCAATACATTCTTTAATTAACCATGGATTACCAAGTACACCTCTACCTATCATGATAGCATCGCATCCTGTTTCTTCCATCATTCTTTTAGCATCATAGCATGATTTAATATCACCATTACCAATAACAGGAATAGATACAGCTTCTTTTACTTTTTTAATAATAGACCAATCAGCATTACCGGAATACCCTTGAGCCCTAGTTCTAGGATGTACTGTAATAGCAGAAGCACCAGCTTTTTCAGCTATCTTAGCGATTTCCACTGCATTAATAGAATCACTATCCCATCCACTTCTTATTTTAACAGTTACTGGAATAGGTACAGTTTCAACTACAGATGAAACTATTTCATATACTTTATCAGGATCTTTAAGTAAGGCACTACCAGCTTGAGCTGATATAGCCACCTTAGGAACAGGACATCCCATATTAATATCAATAATATCAGGATGCATATTCTCATAAATATATTTAGCTGCAATTTTAAACGATTCTTTATCTGAACCAAATATTTGTTGTGATATAGGTCTTTCATAATCAGTCATATATAACATATCTTTAGTTTTATTACTACCATACATGATAGCTTTATCAGATACCATCTCAGCTTCTATAAGACCACATCCGAAAGATTTAATAATGGTTCTAAAGGCTGAATCACATACACCTGCCATAGGAGCTAAACAAACATTATTTTTTATTTCTACATTACCTATTTTAAACATCTAAACCTCAAAACTGTATACTTTATTAGCACTGATATATTTAATTGTTCTTTCTAAATGATTAATATATGAAACATCTTCCATTGAAGCTTTCATAACATCATTTAAAGAAAGTTCATAGATACATTCTACATCAGCGTATTGATAACATTCCATATTAGTTACTTTATTTATATAGACATTTTTATCAGAGAAAACAAAATCTACATTACCTTCTACTACATCAAATGATTTAACTTTTTCATCTTCAAATTCTTTGTATACTTTTTCTTCAGCTAAATTATATTTATATGTTCCAACTCCATCCTCAAAGTGGAATTCTCTTGTGAAATTAACGTCATATATTTTACCATCTGTTTTTAATACATAGTATTTATATTCAGAAGATGAACCATAACTATGTGCCATAACGATTTCTTCACCCATCATATAACTAGGAAATTTACCATTATTATGATATTCTTTAATACCATTTTCATCTATAGTATAAACTTTACCATCATCACTAATATAATAATTATTAACTACTTTAGTTATATTTATATCACTAATTTCCTTACAATTTTGTTCATTACTATATTTTAAATCTAAACTAATGTTATATAGTTTACCATTATTAATAATAATATTACTATCAAATGTATTTCTAACATTTTCAAATACTTCACAGCTAAATGAACCTGTTTCTTTTACCTTAATTGATTCTTCTCTTTTATCTTTTATAACATCAATAAATACAATTGATAATATTATGAATGCATAGATAATCGTAGCACCAATAAGACCAGCTAAAAAATAATTCCATTTTTCTAACATATTAACACCTCTATCTCAATATCCAACCATTAGGTAAACATCTCTCACCACTATCAGAATAAGCAACAGGATGATTTATTGTCTTGCCGTTTAAAGCAAGTACAGTTGATGCACCACCATCTAAATTAGCAGCATTATAAGCTCCATATCTTTCTAGTATAGAAATTAATTCTCCCATAGATGCTCCACCTCTAAATCCATACTTATTACCTGAACCATCTATAGTTAAGAATAACATAATTCCATCTTTTCTTTGAGCGATTACTGTTCTAGGATCAACGCCATATCCACCATTACCTATAATAGTTGATGATTTACCATTAACTATTAAGAACGGTCCAAAACATACAGCATCTCTGATACCTCTATTTTTAGCTTCCCAAGAACTCATATATCCTAAAGTTAAAACGTTATCATTAGTAATACCTATTACACCACAATATCCTTCTTCAATTATTTCACCACCTGATATAAATACTCCGGCAGCACGTGCACCATTACCTACTCCACCAACATCAACGAATGAACCACCATTAATAGCTATAATTGAATTGGATTTTCTAGCCATTTCAGATAGGTATTCTCCAGTTACTCCATAATAATCACTTCTAGTTGTTGTTACTCTAGCAGGATCATAAATAACTGTTAAATACGCATGATATCCTGAACCATCGAATTCGATTATTTTATATAAATCATTATCAGGATCTTTCTTTAATACTTGTTCTTCATAAATTGATTCATATGTGTCATTTTCTACATATTCAAATTTAATTTGAGATGCATCGGTTGTTTCATCTACAACTAAAATTTGATTAGAAGCAAGAATATTATTTATTGTTTTTTCACTATAAAATATTCTAGCTAAATATTGATGATGCATAGTATTCATCGCTGTTGTAACAAAATAATCCCTAAAAGTATTTATAGGTCCATAAAATATGAAAAAGCATGCTATAGCACATAAGTCTATTAAAATCATTATTATCGTACTCTTTTTCATAATTCACCTACTTCGTTAAATAAAAATGCAAAAATCTAGCCATATATAAAACTACACATACTATAACAAATACAATACTTACCGCTCTAAAAATAAATTCAGGTAAGTTATCATTTTTACCAACTAATGATTTAGCATATCCTTTAATTGGTTTTAACCCTAATAAATCAATTACTGTAGAAAATATAGAATATGTATTACCTTTATATGAAGTTAAATCCTTACTAGCCAAGATAGTATTATCACTGTTAGATGATACAATAAGTAATCTACCACCTATTTCATTAACTTTATTTTCTAATTTTTTTAATTCCTTACTATTTATATTGGCAACAATAAAATCATATTTAGATAAGTCAACATCTAAAATATTTTCATTACTAATTTTTAATCCTTTATAATTATTAAAACTATATCCATCAAATGCATAATCTACATTAACTCTTAATTGTTTTAAATTATTATCACTTATATATTTTGATAAACCATATACTTTATCCATCTCATACATATAATTAAGTTTATTATATTTAAACACAGATAAAACATCTAGATTTTTTAATTCACGTTTGTTAGATGTTTTATTAGTTAAGGCATCTATTAATTCATTATAATTAGATAAATCTAAATTATAGAATATTACCGTATCATTATTAGATATATGTGCAGAATTTAAATCTTTTGATTTAGATGTTTTTTTATTTTTAACAACTGCCTCATATACTTTTTCGTTATCTGTAGTCATAGTAAATACATTAGCTACTTTAGCTATATTATATTCAGCTGTTATATTTTTTATATTAATTTTTTTACCATATAAATGTAGATATACATTCTTTAAAGATAAATCTTTACTTACTTTTATAATCGCGTCTAATACTTCTTTATCTTTAGTGTAATCACCTATGATATGTACTTTAGATTTATTTTCTTTAGCATGATTAATCGCGTTTATTAAATTTAAATTACAATAAAAATCAGCATTACTGATTTTTTCAGTAATAGTCTCAGTTGGTGTTTTAACCTTTTTACCTAAACCAATATCACTATAGATATTATCTGAAGGGTTTAAAAAAACTTTAGAATAATTATTAATTTGTTCTAAGTTTAATTTATCAATTATACATAATACTATAGGTTTCATACTACCAACTCCACTCTATTATTTTATCATAGATACTATAAAAAATATAGATTAAATCACAAAAAAAGATAGCTAAATTATGCAATCTTAACTATCTTAACTTCGTATGATCCACCTGGTGAATTTACTGTCTTAACATCTCCTACTTTAGCACCCATAATAGCTTGTGCAATTGGTGATTCATTAGATATTTTATTATTAGCTAAATCAACTTCTTTACTACCAACGATAGTATAAGTTTCTGAATCGTCATCACCAACATATTCAATAGTAACAGTAACACCTACACTTACTTTGTCTTTCTTAATTTCATCAGAAATTATTTCAACATTTTCAATCATAGATTCAAGTTCAACGATTCTAGCTTCACATTCTGCTTGAGCACTTCTAGCTGCATCATATTCAGCGTTTTCAGATAAATCTCCTAATGCTCTTGCTTCTTTTAATGATTGAATAATTTCTGGTCTTTTATTATTCTTTAAATCATCTAATTCTAATTTTAATTTTTCTAGACCCTCTTGAGTCATATATACTTTATTTTCATCTTTCATGATTTCACCTCAAATTTAAATACGTTAAAATAATACAATACTTTTTACTATTTGTCAACTTTAATACGCATTATATCATTAGCCGATAATTTTCTATCTATTTTTATTCTCACAATTTGACCTGGATGTCTTACTACATCAATTAAATTATCACCATCTAATATTTCATCTATAGTATATTCAAATGGTTCAATATTAGGACCAAAGAATTCTACAACATAACCTTTTTCAAAATAATTTCTTTCTTCTATAGTTGCGTATCCATCCTTATAATCTTTAACTACACCTAAGAAGTCTTGATTAGATAATTCTATTCTACCATTATAATAGTTAGTATTTTTACTTTGATTTCCATCGAAAAATTGTGGAATAGAATCTCTATTAGCTACTCTATTTAGTATATTCTCTAAATATGAATTATATTCATATTTACCAGATAAATAATCATCTATAGCTTTTCTATATACACTTACTACAGTAGCTAAATAATAAATAGATCTCATTCTACCTTCTATTTTAAATGATTTAATACCTAAATCTATCATATCACCTATATATTTAAGCATAGATAAATCTTTAGTACAAAAAGTAAATGGTTTTTCTGCTTCGATTTTAGTTTTATTTTCATCTAATAAGTCAAAATCCCATCTACATATTTGACTACATCCACCTCTATTAGCATCCCTATTAGTAAGATAATTTGATAAAACGCATCTACCACTATATCCAGCACACATAGCACCATGAATAAAGCATTCTATGTCAACATCTACATTATCAATTATTTCTTTAATTTCTTCTTTAGATACTTCTCTACCTAAAACTATTCTTTTAACGCCTTTAGATACCCAATACTTACATGCTTCTACATTTAAAGTAGATTGTTGTGTGGATAAGTGGACGTCTAAATTAGTTTCTTTCAAAGCTGTATCAACTATTAATGGATCACTTACGATAATCGCATCTACACCAATACTTTCTAATTCTTTTAAATAATTTTTAACTAATTTAATTTCTTTATTATGTAATACTATATTAACAGTTACATATATTTTTTTACCATGGTCATGAACAAATTTAGTTCCTTCTTTTAATTCATCCATAGTAAAATTAATAGCATTAGCACGTAACCCAAGTACATTACCACCTACATATACTGCATCCGCACCATATAAAATCGCGTATTTTAATCTTTCTAAATCTCCTGCTGGAGATAATAATTCTGGCATATAATCACCTACTTTACTTTATATATTGTTTCCTTATGTAAAAAACCGTCATCCATATTGCCTATTATATTATTTAGTTTTTGGTAACATTTTTCCAAGTTAGCTTCGTTTAATTCACTAAATATGTCAAGTATAGTTTCAATATCATCTATTAAAAAACTATTTATAACATAATAATCTAAATTTAAATCAAAATATTCTTTTATACCATTTAATACAAATCCAGAATAAGCCACAGTACCATTTTTAGTATCCATTAAAGGATAAGTTATTCCTTCTTTATGCATATAATATATATTTGATAATTTTTCTTTATCAAAAGTTTCTAAATAATTATTAACCAAGTTTCTTTTAGAAGTAAATATTGGTACATAGCCAAATATATTCATCATTAGTTTAGATTTAGCTTTTTCTTTTATTTCTAATATTTCATTTTTTGTTATTTCACTTGATAAATAAGCATAATTAACACCTTCATCATGCCAATAATTAATTGTTCCATAATTATTTACTAGATGTTCAGCTCCCCATACTAAATCATTTTTCAAATTTAATTCTTTCTTTAAATTTACTAAAGATACATCATAATAAATAATACCTTTAATATCATATTCTTCTAGTTTTAATAATGTTTCTTTTAATATTTCTAAATCTTTATTATGCATATTTTTATTTAAAGATATAAATACTTCTTTATCTTTTAAAATAGACATAATATCATCTAATTCATTAATATCTATATAATAATTATAGTTAACTGATAAATCTTTTATAGGCAATATGAAACCATCTACTTTTTTATGTAGATTTTTAATATTATCTATACTATTTGGTATTAAAATTAGTTTCATCTGCATCACCACGGATATTATATCAAAAAAATAGCAATAACGCTATTTTATAATTTAAATAATTTACTTAATACTTTACTATCATAATCGTCTTCTTCACTGATTTCAAAATCTACATCACGAGATCTATCAACTTCATAATGAAGATTATATGATACGTTATGGATAAACCATTCTAGTCGCATTGATTCAACACTTCTATAATAATCACATGGATATTCACTATTATAATCGCATATGGCACAGATAATATCATTTCTCGTGTCCTTATCTGTTATTCGATATGAATTAATAATTTTAAAATTAGGATCACTACTATTTCTTTCATCTACTACTAAAATATCATATTCAGATATATCAATTAAAGAATTTATATATTCTTCATTACCAATATAAATATTTCCGTTTTCATATCTAGCATATGCAATATCATCCAATACTTCATAATTACTACTATACTTATGATCATGACTATATATCCATAAAACCATACTTAAAGTTATAACAGTAAAAATCTTTTTCTTAGCTTTCTTTTCCATATCAATCTCCAATTAAATTATATTTTCGTATATAATTTTTAATTTTTGTATCGTGATTAGTATAAAATTTCTTAGTATCACGGTCTAATAAAACCTTAAATTCATCTTCAAGTTTTTCTAATAATCTATTCATATTAATATCCATAATTACATTAATTGCATCCATAAATGCTTCATCATTTCTAAGTATATCTTGTGTATTAATATCGCGAATATCAAAAGTTGCGAGTAAGCCGACAAACAAATAATTATGCTTGTTTACAAAAGATAATTCATAATCATATAAAGGTGCTAAGTATAATTCATCACCGCAATATTCGAACATCAAATTTCTGTTATACCTATCTGATTCAGATGCATAAAAATCTCTTACAATTACTCTTTTTAATGTGTCTATTACATCTTCATAATCAAGTTCTAAATCATCTAATAAATCAAAATTAGATGTACTTTTATAACCGAGTTCTTTTAAAGTTATATATGATTTATCATTACTACAGAAATTAGGAGTTACAACACCACTAATATCACCATTTTTTGCAAGGTAATACTTCGCGGTTGGAAGATTGAAACATCCAGATATGTATTCTCCTAATATTTCATTGATTGCCGAGAAATCACTTACATATTTAAATCTATACCAAATATCATCAACTTTATGCCACCCATTAAATTCATCCATACGAGAATTTTCTATATAATTTATAGGTATACCTGTCGCACTACTAACTATGCTCTTATATTTATCTTCGTCATTAATTCTAATATTCTTAGTATCTATATCCTCAATAACATTAAATATATTAGAATTATCAGCTATTTTTATTTTAAAATCTAGCATTAGCATCATCCCCTTAAAATAGCAACATATAATTTAAACTCAAGAAAAAAGATAAAATAATCATTTCATCCTAATATATAATATTTCCTTGCCTTTATATAATACACTATATTTATTTTATAATCAATAAAAAAGATATTAGTTAATACTAATATCTCCACTTGATGTATTTATTTTTAATACTATATCACTTTTTCTATCATTATTATTTATTTTTATATCACCACTTTTAGTAGATGACTCAACATAAGATCCAGATAAATAATTAATTTTAACATCACCACTCATTGTTGATACTGTTGAATTAGAAGTAATATTGAAATTTCTTATTCTCACATCACCACTCATTGTTGAAAAAGAAATAGTACCAACTATATCATCAACTATAATATCTCCACTCATAGCAGATATAGAAATATCACTTACTTTATTTAGTTTGACATCTCCACTCATTGTTGATACAGCCATATTATTGCCTGATAAATCAATATTTGATTTCAAATCACCACTTTTTAATTTTACTTCATAATTAGTTTTATAATCACTAGGTACACTAACAATTACTTTTCTTCTAGTATTACATATACCAATACATGATGTATCATATTTTTCCTCATTAACAGATAAAACACCCTCTTCATATTCTATTTTCGCATTATTATCTCTGTTACTATAATATTCTACTTTAACATTGTTATCTATTGATTCATTTATTTCTACATCAGTACTATTTAAATTTAGATATATTTTATTAATATTAATTGCTTCAGTAGTATAATTATCAACTAATATCATATTTCTATTACCAAACATGAAATCTAATTTTATTTTACTACCACCATTTAATAAATATATCATTCCACCAGTTAATATAATTACGCATACTGATAAGATAACTATTAGGGAAATTGCTACTTTATTCTTCATTTGAGTCACCTCTAACTACGAATATTAATTCAATTATTCTAACTATTAAAGCAAAAATAACCCAAATTATCCAAGTAATATGCCATGCCATAGTTGTAAAACTAACTAATAAGTATACACATGTAGTTAGTAAAGCAACAATACTTATAATACCTTTTAATACTGGATTTTTATTTTCTATTTCTTCTTTCTTTTCTTTTTTACTTGGTCTTGTCATACAAGTAAATACAATAGTAGCTGTAGCTAAACCACATATGAATAAGAATATAGGTACTAATATGCCATCACTTAAATTTAAATATTCTTCACCAAATACTATAAAAACTATACCTATAAAATATAGTAATACAGATATAGATATTAAAGCAGCTTTAATAACATCAGGTTTATTATTATCTACTTCCATATCTATTTTTTTATCTCTAAGTAATTCCTCAGTTGTAATTCCAAATATATTACATAATGGAACTATTTTATCGAAATCAGGAGTACTATCACCTAATTCCCATTTTGAGACTGTTTGTCTCGACACATTTAGTTTATCTGCAAGTTCTTCTTGTGATAAACCAGCTTGTTTTCTTAATGAATAAATTTTTTCATTAATCTTCATAAAATCACCTCACACTAAAACTACATCAAAAATATCAGTTGCGCACTACCAATTAACATTTGAAGTTTGTCAACCACGCTTAACATTTTCTATATTTTTCTAAAATAATTATATCATTATATAAAAAATTAGCAAAATAAAAGATTCAAATTTAAAATCTGAATCATAATATTCAAATGGTGGAGTTGAGGGGAATCGCACCCCTGTCCAAAACTACTAAACTATAAACGTCTACAAGCTTAGTTAACTAGTATATTTCCTTAGCACCAAGAAGTTAACTACCAAGTACTAAGTAAGTCTATAAAATTCATCAATATAACTAGACAATATACTGATATACCCTACTAGTCGAGCCCCAGATATAGATCATAGGGAAATCTATAAAGGAGCAGCCTTCATTATTCTTAAGCGAAAGCTAATTCAGTTCTGTTTCCAGTTATTTTATTGTCGTACTTAACGCGTACCTTCGGCTTGCAGTCTATAGCCACATAATTCTGTCGAATCTAAACAACCCCGTAAGTAAATTATATCATTTTATAAAATAAAGTCAATTTTGCATTTACACAAACATACATTCGTGATATAATTTTTTTCAGGAATACTTAATAGTTGGGTGATGCCTCCAATCTATGGAAAGGAGGTGGGATTAATGACGAAAAAAGATTTTTTAATCTTCTTTCTTATCATTATCATCTTCCTACTTATATTTTTACTATTTATAGTTTTAATATAACGGAAATCGCCTAACTCATCTGAGACAGGCGATTGCAAAATCATAAGGCAACACCCAACACAGACATATTAAGTGTTCCTTTTTATTTTATGCAAGTTAATGCATCTACATACATTATAAATTAATATCATATAATTGTCAACGATTCTTAAAGTTCTTCGCGATATCACGCTTTATATCACGTTCTTTAATAGATTCTCTTTTATCATATGTTTTTTTACCTCTAGCTACTCCTATTTCTAGTTTAGCTTTATTACCTTTAAAATATAGTTTTAACGGTATTAAGGTGTATCCTTCTCTATCTATGGCATCACGCATTTTATATATTTCTTTTTTATGTAGAAGTAACTTTCTTGTTCTAGTTTCATCATGATTAAATATATTACCTTCTTTGTATTCTTTAATATACATATTAAGGATGTATGCTTCATTATCTTTTATAATAGCATAACAATCCTTTATATTTGCATTACCATTTCTAATAGATTTGATTTCTGTTCCTGTTAAAGCTATACCAGCTTCATAAGTATCAAATATTTCATAGTCAAATCTAGCTTTTCTATTTAGTATTTCCATCTTTGACCACCTCAAAATCTATTGTTCTAGCCTCTTTAGAAGCAGCTATTACTTTTACCCTTACTGTATCACCTAAACGATAACCTCTTTTATCATGTTCTGATACAATCGCAAACATTTCTTCATCAAAATAATATTTTTCACCTTGGAATGTATCTAATTTAACTAATCCTTCAATTAAATTAGGTAATTCGATAAACATACCAAAACTTGTAACTGTAGATACGATACCTTCAAATGTTTCACCGATATGATCTTCCATATATTCAGCTTTCTTCATATCATCTACTTCGCGTTCACATTCGATAGAACATCTTTCTTTATATGATGTATGTTCACCAAGCATTGGTAAATGTTCTTTATAATAACCTATTGTATCTCTAGACATATCATGTTTAAACAAATATGTTCTAAGTAATCTATGTACTGTTGTATCTGGGTAACGTCTAATTGGAGAAGTAAAATGTGTATAACATTTAGAAGCTAATCCAAAGTGACCAATATTTACTGGATCATAGATAGCTTTTTGCATACTTCTTAAAAGTAAGCTAGATAAAATAGTATATTCTTTTTTATCTTTTAAACCATCTAATATTTTTTGCATTGCTTTTGGTGTTATATTTTTTATTTTACCTTCAATTGTATAACCTAAAATATGAATAAATTTTAAGAAGTTTTCTATTTTTTCTTCACTAGGTACACCATGAACACGATATATGAAAGGTAAATCCATATAGAATATATGTGTAGCGACTGTTTCATTAGCTGCGATCATAAAATCTTCAATAAGCATTTCAGCCCAGTCTCTTTCTCTTACTTTAACATCTATTGCTTTACCATTTTCATCTACAATAATCTTAGCTTCATCAATTTCGAAATCAATATATCCACGACCCACTTTTTCTTTTCTTAAGATATCAGCTAATTCTTTCATTAGTTTTAATGTAGATACATATTCTTCATATCCTACAGGTGTTTCTTCATCATGTAATATTTTATTGACATTTTTATAAGTCATTTGTTTTCTAGATTTGATAAGACTTTCAAATATATCATAATCTACTACTTTACCACTTGGATTAATTTCCATTACACATGATATAGCTAATCTATCTACATCAGGATTTAATGAACATATACCATTAGATAATTTATGAGGTAACATTGGTATTACTCTATCAGCTAAATATACTGATGTACCTCTATCATATGCTTCATCATCTAAATGAGTTCCTGGTTTAACATAATAAGATACATCGGCAATATGTACACCTAATTTATAATTACCATTTTCTAATTTTTCTACTGAAATCGCATCATCTATATCTTTAGTATCATCACCATCGATTGTGAAAATCATCCAATCTCTTAAATCACGTCTATTTTTCTTTTCTTCTTCAGATACTTCATCTGGAATATGATTTAATTCTTCTAATACACCATCACCAAATGTATCTGGTATTTCATATTTCGCTACGATAGATAAAATATCTACTCCTGGATCATTTTTATGACCTAATATTTTTATTACTTCACCTTTATAATTATTATCTTTTAATTTATTTAATACTTTAACTAATACTTTATGACCTGGCATAGAATTCATAGATTTATCAGAATCTATTTCAATATTAATCTTTATTTTATCATCATCTAGTTTAACAAAACGTTTATCTTTAATCATGATAATTTCACCAACCATAGGTTTAAATTCACGTTTCATTATTCTAAATATTCTACCTTCTAAATCAATACCTTTTTTAGAAGTTATTTCTACTATTACTTTATCTCCATGAATAGCACCATTCATATTTGGAGGTGCGATGAAAACATCTTCATCACCTTCAATATCTACAAAGCCAAATCCTTTTTTATTAGCTATCATAGTACCAATTCTTAAATTACTATTATTAAATAGCATATATTTATTTTGTTTAGTTAAATATAGTTTTAAGTTATCTTCTAATTCATTTAAATCTTTAAGTAAGGCTTTTAAATCATCTACTGAAGAAAGGCCTAATCCATCCATTATTTCATCAACACTAAAAGGTCTATTCTCTTTACTTAAAAATTCTAATATCTTATCTTGCATGATATCACCTATATATATTATACAATAAAAAGCATTAAAAAAAGCGCAAATATATATAAATATTGCCCTTTTTGTCACTTATTTACTGTCAGTTTCTATTTTATCAACTTCAACTTGATTAATTGAATCAAAACGTTTAGCTATCTTTTCAGATGTTGTATGTAATTCTTTAACATCTTTAGATACTGTATCAATATGACTAGATAGTTTATCCCATCTTTCTTTGTATCTTAAGAATTCTTCATTTAATAAACTTAATTCCTTTTGAATTACTTTAGCGTATTTATCTCTTTCCATATTTTTAATAATTACTTCAATTGTAGTTAAAGTAGAAATTAAAGTTGTAGGAGATGTAATCCATACTCTTTTTTTATAAGCATATTCAATTAATTCAGTATGATATGCATTTATTTCAGCGAATATAGCTTCTGCTGGTAAAAACATAATAGCTTGATCAGTAGTTACATTTGGAATGATATATTTACTTGATATGGCATCAATATGTTTTTTAACATCAGATACAAAATCTTTAGTAGCTTGTTTTCTTATTTCAGCTGAATTATTCTTATCAACCATTCTTTCATAGTTTTCTAAAGGAAATTTAGAATCTATACCTATTGTACCTAATGGTTCAGGCGCGAATAAAGCACAGTCAACTGTAGTATTATTATCAAATGAATATTGCATTTTATATACTTTATCATTATCACCAAAGACATTACTCATTATATGATATAAATTAACTTCACCAAATGTACCACGACTTTTCTTATCAGTTAAAACATTTTGTAATGAGATTATATCAGTTGATAAAGTATCTATTTTCTTTTGAGCTTCATCTATTTTAGATAATCTTTCTAAAACGTTATTAAATGTTTTATTGGTCTTATCAAAATTTTCATCTAATCTTTCATTAACTTTATCATTCATTAATCTTAATCTTTGATCCATTTTATCTGATAAATAGTTGAAATTATCTTGAGTACTTTTATTTATATCAGATTTAAATTCACCTAATTCTTTTATAACGGAAGTTTCTACTTTACCTAATCTTTCTGTTATATTAGCTTCATTTGTATTTTTCATTAAGCTTATGACAGAAATAATTAATAAAACAACTAATAAACCTATTATTATATATTCCATATTATCACCATATTAATTATATCATATATTCTAATTATTTAATATCCAACTTTCATATCCACCTTTTATATTTATAACTTTATAACCTAAATTAGATAATAATCTGCATACCTTTTTACTTTCTTCGCCTTTTTGACAATATATATAATAAGTTTTAATCTTATCTAAATATTTATAATAATCTTTTACTATTAGTATTTTAGGTATATTAATTGATCCAGGAATATGATTATCATTATATTTTTCAATACTTCGTATATCTATAATATTAATATTATTTAGTCTTTTTAAATCGAAAACACTAATTTCTCTATACAAAAAAATCACCTAATATATTTTATGCATCATAATATTTTAAGTTATATTAAATTTAATTTCATAAATCAGCATATTTATGGTAAAATTAAATAGGTGATTATATGATAATAAAAATTATATTATTAATTGTAGGATTTGTAATGTTAATTAAAGGAGCAGATTTATTAGTAGATGGAGCATCATCTGCAGCATTAAATTTTAAAGTTCCTAAAATGTTAATTGGACTTACTATTGTAGCGTTTGGTACATCAGCCCCTGAACTTGCTGTTTCTATAAGTTCCAGAATAGCACATAGTGATGATTTAGTTATTGGTAACGTCATAGGTAGTTCAATATTTAATATACTTTTAATATTAGGTATATCAAGTATCATAAGACCTATAACAGTTAAAGAAAATACAATAAAAAAAGAATTACCAATGCAGTTGATATTATCCTTATTATTAGTAGTATTAATATTAGATATTACTTTGGATGGCACAATAACTAATTTAATTACAAGAAGTGATGCCTTAGCGATTACATTATTTTTCTTAATATTTGTATATTATTTAATATCGATATCTAAAACACATACACTATTTAATGAGAAAGCTCCATTTGGAATAATTAAATCGTTACTATTTGTAGTTGTCGGTTTAGCTGCTTTAGTATTAGGTAGTAAGTTGGTTGTTGATAATGCCACTGGTATGGCTCATATATTAGGAGTAAGTGATAGAATTATAGCTTTAACAATAATTGCATTTGGTACATCACTACCCGAACTTATTACTTCTATAACTGCATCTATTAAAGGTGAACAAGACTTATTAGTTGGTAACATTATAGGAAGTAATATATTTAATATATGTATAGTTTTAGGTATTCCAGTAGCTATATTTGGTACAATTCAAGCAAACGGATTTAATATGATAGATATAACAGCATTTATATTATCAGCAATAATACTTTATATGTTTGCGAAGAAAAGACAAACAGTCGGTAAAAAAGAAGGAATATGTATGGTATTACTATTTATACTATATTATTCCTTAGTATTTGTAATATAAAAAAATCCTTAGAAATAAGGATTTTTTTATTAATAATCATCATTAAAGAAATCATCAAAGAATTCATCTTCAGTAATTTGATGACGAGCCTCATCAGATGCTTCATATGTACCTTTTGTTTCAACAGGTGCACTAGTCTCAATTGCTTTTTGTAATTCTTCTTCTTGTTTCTTTCTTTTTTCTTCAAATGCTTTAAGCTCAGCATCACGTTTTTCCTTCTCAGGATCAACTACTGGCTCTGGTTTAACTTCAACTTTTGGTTCCTCAACTACCTTTTCTTCTATTTCAAATTCAGGTATTTTTGGAAGCTCTACTTTTTTAGGTGGTTCAACTTTAACCTCTGGAACTTTTTCTACTTTAGTAGATTCAGCCTTTGGAGTTTCCAACTTTTCAACAGGTTTAGCAGGTGTTTGTTCTTCCTTAACAGCTTCTTTTTTACTATCCACAGGTTTAGCTACATCTGCTTTTATGACATCATTATTTTGTGATAATTGTGAAGCATTTTCCCTAGCCATAGCAGCTCTTACAGTAGCTCTTATAGAATCTCTTTCAGCATCTGTCAAAGCACCATTAGATGAACCCTTAGGAGGTTCTGGTTGAGTAACTGGTTTATTTGATTCTACAGCACTTTCACTAAATAAAGTAGGTTTAGATTTTTGCTCAGATTTCATCTTTTCATTCATCTTAGCATCTAATTCTTTAAAGAACTCATTTATATCTTTAGTTCTATCAGGATTAGATCTTGGAGATGAACTTGGCATTCCTGGCATACCCGGCATACCTGGTAATCCTGGCATACCTGACATTGGAGCGCCTCCCCTACCCATACCAGCTAATAAATTATTAATATTTTCATCACGTTTAGAGTCCATAAACGCTTTTATATCGAATAAACTAACTGGTTGTTTTTCTCTTTGAGGATATCCTGCTTTAGGATATTTTTTACCCCATGCGTTTTCATTTTCCATTTGCCAGTTAAATTTCATTTTAGTTTTAAATGGCATTGTACGGACACGTAATATTATAATAGTACCTTCAGGCAATCTTTGTAAATCTGATACTGTAACTAAAGGTGTTGATGCAGTTTTATCTTTTTCTTTAGACTTAACTTCACCACACATCTTAGATATTTCTTCTAAGGCTGCCATTTCACTACTTATAAGATAAATAATATTACCACAGTTACCCTTAATAGTATCTCCATTTTCTTTACCATATACTTGAGATAATTGGGCAAAGTTTTGGATGATAAAGGTAAATCTAATAGCTCTTGAACGGGCAGCTGTAACCATTGTTGTAACATCTTTTAAAGGTGGCATGTTAGCAAACTCATCTAGCATGAAGTTTGTTTTATATTCAAGTTTTCCACCGTTTTCTTGAGCAACGTCAATTAATGTTTCATAACATTGTTTTAAGAATATAGTAGCAAGTGAATGGTATGTTTTCTTTTCATCATGAATTACTAAGAATACAGCTGTTTTCTTTCTACCAATATCTTTCATATCAAAATCAGATCTTGATAACATCTCAGATAAGTTTTCTTTAGATGAGAATAACATTATCTTTTGATGGAATACTGATAATATTGATTGTTTTGTATCATTAGGAGCACTGATAGTAGATGATGCATTCATGTATGCAATACTATCTTGTCCCTTTGCTGTAAAGTATTCTTTTATATAAGTAGTAGGCCCAATTTTATTTTCACCAACAGTACTCATTAAGTTAATACTATTAATATTAATTTCATCTTCTTTAGCATCTTCAAATAATCCTAACGCTAAAGCTGTAAAATAATCAGCTGATGTTTTTTCCCAGAATGGATCTTGATTTTGAGCATTTTCATCATACAAGATATTAGCAGCTAAGTCATTTAATAACTCAGTAGCTTTATCTTTATTACCTTCTTTATATAATTGATAAGGTAATGTAAGTGGGTTCCACGAATTACCATTTTGAGGATTACGGAAGTTAAGTAATACAACATTATAACCCTTTTCCTTTAATTCTTCAGCATTCTTTTCATAGATTTCACCTTTAGGGTCAGTGATAATCATTGATTCACCTTTTTTAGCTAATACTTTAACCATTGGTTGAATAATAATTTGAGTTTTACCTGATCCAGTAGAACCTATAATAAGGTTATGGTATTCACCACTATCAACCCAAATTGTTTTACCATCATTTATTAAAGGAATACCAGCTTTGTCAATTTTCTCATCACTAGGATTAACAGGAGATAAATTCTTTTTAAATTCTTTTTCAGTTTCCCATCTGGAATAACCTTTTTCCTTTTTCGGAGCAGTAGATAAACCTATACCCTTTTCTTTTTCAAAGAAATAATTACTAACTCCTAAGAAAGATGCGATTATAACTGCTACAAAACCAAAGATAGTAGCCATCAAATAATCAGGTCCAAATGCGGGTAAAGGATTGATTCCCCAAGCTATACCATAATGAGAAAAATAAGATAAATTTAAAACAGCTATTGCGACAAAGTATAGCGCGAATATGCAATATAAACCAAATAACATCCATTTTTTAGGATCCGCTGTTAATTTTAATTTCATATTTTTCCTCCTATTCCGTACTTACTAGTTTAACATACTTATTATCTTTGATACCAAACATAAAATATGATGTATCACGTGCATCAAAACTTATACCACTCTCGCCAACTATTATTTCATAATTGCCATCATTTGTAAAGTCAATAATAGCTGCAACTAGATAATTATTATAAAAAGTATAATTATCTTCTTTATATGTTAATTTAGTGTATTGATTACCATCTTTAATACACACTGTAGTATAATATGTTTTTATATTCTCGTCATAATTTGTTGAATTATATAATTCATAAATTGTCTCATCTGTACCATCATCATCTAAATCTATTACTATTTTAGATGCCAATGGTATATCAGTATTTTTTATGCCAACATTTTTCATTACATCTAAGATTTCTTTTGAATTAACGTCATAATTTCTTTTATATGATAAAAATTCAATACTACTCTTACCTTTAAATGACATATAAAATCCTTTATCTAAAATATTGTCTCCCTTAGAAAGTAGCTTACCATTTTCATAGTATAAATTAGTTTTATCTATTAATTCACCATTACTCATATCATATATATTAAATTTGCCTAAGTTTTTAGAAAGGCTTGTCATGTTTGACCATTCACCTTTTTTATATACCCAATGTGCTTTTTTACCTATAAACATATAACTATTTCCATCAAATAAATCAGGTGCGACAAACGCGAATAATATATATAAAATAGCTATAATTACAATAATTAAATATTTTTTCATATTATCACCTAATCTTGTTTTTCATACACTTGGTATTGCTTAATTCTAACAGTTGAATTAATTACTGAAGAAATATCATTCAAGTGATATGTGGATGGTCCATAAGTTGGATCACTTAAAATTAAACCATTTGAATCTTTACCAACAACAGCTATGTAGTGACCATGTTGTCTATCAGTATTATATTCAATATATATAACATAATAATATTTATCATTTACATGACCATTACTTTGAATGGCGCCTTCAAGTTGTCCAGATGGATTAACAGATGTTGAATCTATATATTTATTATATGTACCTACATATCTAAAGTTAGGTACTAAATCTTGCCAGGTGTTATATACTAAGTTACCACCGTTGACATAACGCGACACCTGTGCGAGTGTCCATGGATCAAAACTAGCAGAATTAATATGCGTTCCAGATAATCTCATTAACTTAGCAATTGAGGTAATTAAGCATCCCCATGAACGCATAGTATAACCTGGTGCATACTCTTTACTAGCCCATGATTCTTTTCCACCTTGTCTCCAAGATAGTGCAATTGTACCTGGCCCGCTAGTTGAGAAATTACTTATATCAATCGAACCATATCTACCACCATATATACCGCCTCTTATAGAACCATCACCAATTGTGTTAGTTATAAGTCTTCCATTCTCATCAAAATTGTATGTTAAGAATGTATTAACACCTTGATTACGATAAGAGTCATTTCTAGTCGTAACAATGTCTCCCCAAACTTCATTTACAAGTCTAAGTCTAGCCTCACTATTCATAGAACCCCATACAGAATGATATAAGACAGGTACATATACTTTCTTTATATAATTATAAAATTTTTCATAATCATTTATTTCTTCAACACTATATTGAGCTTCCATTGGTACATATTGACCATTTTTAACTATAGGTGTACCGTTTGCATCTTTCACATATTGAAGTGAGCAGGCATCTGCTCCTTCTTTAATAGATGCCCAATCACCTTTTAAGTTATCTGGTAAATTATTAAGGAAATTTACATACTCATAAGCTTCTTTAACTAAGAATGAGGAGTTTTGATTATGATATGATAATACATTATCTCCATAACGAATATTATAGTTAACAAAATTATCACCAACTTCAGTTATATAAACTTCACCTAGTTGTAATAAATACTTGTATGCATATTGCATTAGTGCCTTAGCATTATCAGTTTTATCTGCCTCAGGAACACACTCATAATTTAATTTAATACCAATAATACTATTAAGCATACTACCAGCGTCACCTGTATCTATACCAAGCATATCTTTTTTCATACTATAAAAAGTATGTGTAGAATATTTATTAGCTATAAAGTTTTTTGCCGCATCAAATGAACTATCTGTATCTGGTCCGTCATAGTTTTCATCATCATATAAACTTGTGGGAATAAACGCTGAATCATTTACTGTTGCGATTAAAAGTTCTGTATCTAATATTGGATGGTCAGATGCAACTCCCTTTATTGTATCATTTATTGCAGTATAATTATCTTTAAACCCTTGGAAAGATAAAAAGTTTAAAGATGATTCATATCCACCAATTGCCATATCTGTAACTTCATTTATTCTTTGATAAACATATGAAACAAATGTAACAAATATTAAAATAACAAACATAGTAACAACTGGTACTATAATAATCATAGGATGTGCCTTAATTAAGGTTTTAACTGCTTTTTTAGCAGCAGTTTTGGCACCTTCCTTAGCTACCGCTTTACCAGTATCTATTGGGCTAGGTTGATTTTGTTGCGGTTGTTCACCTTGAGTCTCTCCTTCTTCACTAGCAGCATTAGCTCTAGCAGCAGCATTTTGTGCAGCTACATTATTAACAGCTCCATTCACTATTGGCTTAGCTGCTTTAGCAATTGTACCAACAGGCCCTGGAATTTTTGTAGCTATATTAGTAGCAGCTTTAGTAACAGCCGCGTTTTTTTGTGCATTATAAGCAGAAAAAGCGGTACTATTATTGTTACCACCTTGATTATTGTTATCCATAGTACCACCTTCTAACTATCTTATTCTATAGTCCTCCACCAGAACCAAATGAATCTAATTCTTGTTCTGTTGCAACTATATTAATACGCATTCTTCGGTTACCACATACAAATAATGCTTCACCTTGACTGTATCTTTTGATACTCTCTTTTTCATTATCATTTAAATCTATTAATCTAGATAAATCTTCAACAGCTTGTTTCTTTAATCCCATAACTATATAGTAAGCAGCATTATCAAATATTGCTTTACCTTGAGTTATTACTTTTGGATCAGAGAAATCTGTAGGTTGTTGAGTAATTATAATTGTACCAGTATTATATTTTCTAGCACGTCTTTGTACTTGTGCTAAGAAATCAGCTCCTAAAGCATTATTTGCTCCCATAAGTACATGTGCTTCATCAACCATTAATACTGTATTTACATTTGGATTTAATGTTAATCCCCATGCATATTTTAATATATTGAAGAATAATGCATTTCTAACATTAGAATCAGAATTCATTAATTCTCTTATATTAAATATAATAAATTTAGAATTTGAACTTATAGTAGTATGACCATCGAAATAATATTTTAATTCTTTTACTAATGGTCTTACTTTAATTTCTAGTTTTTCTAAGACATCTCTCTCTTGAGTTTTTTCTGTCATAGATACAATTCTACCACGAATAGTTGCGTATACATCTTTCATAGTAGGATAATCAGCTGATGTAAATTTAGTAAAGTCACTATTGAAATCTATACCAAATCTTCTATATGTTTCTTGAACAACTTCACTAAACATATTTACTACATCATCTTCCATAGATGGATCATAGTATTTAATAAACGCACGAAGTGTTTGAAGTGTTCTAGTTAATACTGTATAACCTAAACCTTGTTCAATTTCATCACTATCAGCATCCATTATGACTTCAAGTGGATTTATCATACCATATTCTCCACCTTTACCTAAGTCAATAAAGTCACCATCATATAATTTTGCCATACCCTCTAACTCACCTTCAGGATCAATAACAACTAATTGGTTATCGTTTCTTATATTAGTTCTAAGTAACATCTTAGCAGCAGTTGATTTACCAGAACCAGATGTACCTAATATAATTACATTGGCATTATTTCTATTGTTTTCTTTTTTAATTTGATATAAGAATTGGTTAAATAAGATTACACCACCTGAGAAATCTACACCAAGTAAGCAAGATAATCCTGGATCTTTGATACTATCAAAAATGAATGGATACATCGCTGCTATAGTTGGAGCAGGTATAGGTGTACCAATTCTATCTTCTATATCTTGTTTAGGATATATAGGTAAAATTGATTTTAAGACCTTTTCTTGTTCAAATCTTAAAGGTACAGTTTTAATTTCCATAGCCTCTAAGTAGTTTTTAACTTGTAATTTTTTAGCAGTTAATTCATCATCTGTATCAGCAGTAATCATGATATGCATTTGAAAATCATAAATCTTAGATTGACTACTTGCTAACATTTGAACAAAGTATTCTAATGATTCGTAGTCTTGTCTGATTCTTTCTTGCATTGTTTTATCATTTTCTTCTTGATAACGTTGTTTTAAATCAGCTACTTCTCTATTGATCATTTTTTGAATAACACTGAATGGTAATGGTATATGTTTAATTACCATTTTGATACCAGACATACTTGTAAGTGATGATAAGAAACCAGGATATATAAACTTAGGATAAGATACAGCAGTTAAGATAACAGCTTTTTTATCACTAATTATAAATTCTGATGGTTTAAACTCTAATCCTTTAGGAGCAATTTGACTTTTAATATCCATTAACTCATCACCGTCCCAAACTTAGTGGTTTGACCACCATTTAAGAAGTTATCTAAAATCATTCTTAAATCATCATTAGATACTTGAGTAGCAGTTAATCCTGCACCTGCTAAGTATTGTATTAAGTTTCTTATCTTTTTATTTATTTGTTCATCACTTTTATCTTTAAATAATATAAAGTATTCTGTATCAACTACATTGTTATTCATAAACATATTAGCTTTATTAATATCTTCCATTATAAGTTTTCTTTTGTTAGGTGCTTGTGTTGAATTATATAAAACTTGTAATTGAGATAAGTATAAGTTAATATCTACTGGTCTATCAGCTGCAATTGTCCAAAATTCATAATCAATCATGTTATAAACATTTCTTAAATTATCAATAATGGCATCTTGTGAAGCTTGATCTAAGATAAAGATATTTTTAGGCATTATCTTAACTCCAGTAACTTTTAATCCATTGTCTAGTAATATAACACCATTAGTGATAGCCTTAACAGGAATATCATCTACTGTATATTTACTTCTTTGTGTCTTCGCCATCTTTAGCACACCAACCTTTCCATATAAACTTTTGTCTTGTTGTATAGAAAACCCACAATTCTCTTATTATTACCCTCATATTATGGTAATTAGGTACCGGCATAATCAGGAATGCCGCGATAGCAACAGGTGTTAATACAATTATTACCTTAGCTATCGTATCGGCACTCATAATTAATAACAGTATTAATGTGGCACCTACACCAGATAAGAATATAATTAAATCTATTGTTTCAAATATTCCAAATATCAACATAGATTTTTTTGAATTAGCAGGTATTAAAAACCCATTCATTTATATTCCTCCTTTTTATTCTATTTTTTCTTAGCTTCATAAACAGCCATCTTACTAGTTTCAATTCCACTAATTTCACCTTTAGCTTTGCCCATCTTAGAATGCATATCAGATGCATCTGCAGCTTTTTCAATTCCAGCAACTCTAGCTGTTGTCTCAAATCTTTCCATCATAGATCCGGCCATAGTACCATCCTTAAATTCTCTACCGTCACTATATTTCATCATTGCCTTAGCAGCATCACCTTCGACTACATTTCCTAAATCATCAGTAAATTTACCACTAGTTATAAAGTCAATATATTGACTCGCAGCACCATTAGGATCATTAGAGCCCATCCAAGCATTCAATTTATTTTGTAGCTCTGCAGCTTTATTAGCATCACCAGCTTGTCTAGCAGCATTTATTGCTTCAATATACGATGTATACTTTTCACTAAGTTTACCGGCTGCACCATTTTTAATTTGCTCAATTGCCCTATCTTCCATCGCCTTTTCAGCCTTAACAAAATTATTTAATAATGACAATTTTTTATCTTTACTGTTTCCAAATGTGCCACCAATTGTACCACTAAAATCGGCGCCAATTCTACCTAATCTATTACCCATAAACTTATTAGCAACATCATATGCTCCACCCAATTTATTTCCACCAGCATTCACATAGCCTTGAAGTTTACTGCCATCATATGCATTTTTAATTGCTCCACCAACGGCACCTAGCGCAGCTCCACCAGTCGCGCCCCAAATACCACCTGCTAAACCAGCAGCTAAGTTACCAGCAGTTCTACCAGCAAGTCCTAATGCCTTAGATCCAATACCACCAACAAGTGGTACTTCAGATAATTTCTTCATAGGATTTAAAGTAAATCCACCATCTAATTTTAATCCTGTAATTTCTTCTATTAATTTAGGTAATTGTTTAGCGAACATCAATGTACCTAAGATTAAGAATAATCTAACAAATACACCTGGTTTTTTATCACATACAGCAGTTAATGTACCTGCATTGAATGACCATTCACACATTTTAAATGTTCCCATTAATGCATTTCCACCAGTATCTTGATTAATTAAGAATACTTGTATTACATAGATAGCAAAGTTAATAGCCGCTAATCTAATAAATAAATCTGCATATGTACTTGTACAAACTTTAACCCATTTTTTGAATATACCTTGTCCACCGTCGTCCATATATGTAACGATTGGTATTGGTGCGATTAATTGTAAGAATCCTAACTTAACAATCCTTACAGCTATATCAATACAGAACATTAATAGTATCCAAGCTGTAAATCCACCAACTAATGTAGATAAGATAACGTTATATACTATTACATAGTTACCATCACCCATTGTTTCAGTTGATGTTGCTAGTTGTAATAAGTAATTATATCCTCTTTCACCGTAATAAGCATTGTGATAAGTTTGATTTAAATTATATTTAGATAATGCATTTTCACATTCTTGTGACCAGTTTTCACACCCTTCAGCAACACCACTATCCGGATGAATAAATCCTGATAAGATTGCAACCGACATGTTATCACCAACATTAGCAGTTGATCCGCCTTCTTTTCCCGTTATTAATCTACCAATAGTATTATCTGATACTACGACATATTGTAATGCCATAGCATATTTAAATATTAAAGGTACTGTTACTATTAAAGCTAACATTATGATAATATTTTTAACTATAGAAGAGAAACCTTTTTTATTATCAGCTAATTTATCAGGATCGACAATATAATTAATTATTGAGAACGCTAATTTGAATAGCATTAATACACCGATTATTGTATATATTCTAGTACTAAATTCGCTTAATGTACTTTCATCAAATATATTAATTCTAGTTATTTGATCTATTAAGTTATATATTTCCATTATAGCCCAATAAACGACTCTATCAATTACAGTGAAAAGTACTCTGAATAAATGAATAATTCCCATTGATTGTTGCAATATCATAATACCACCCTATCTATTTTTTTATACAATACACCACATACATTATATCATTTTATTGGTTTTATTACAATGATATTTAGTATAAAATCTAGTTGATTTTTAAAGAAAAAGTGGCACAAAAAAAGTAATCATTTAGATTACTTTTATTTATTCTTAATTAAATTATTAACACATGACATTAATTCACTACTGTTGTCATCAACTAAGTTAACTAATATTCGGATAATATCATATGAAAATTTCATTATATTCCCTACACTTTTCTTCTAATAATTGAAAATTGCAACACCTATTTTTTATAATATCGGGTAATTTATTTTCCTTATATTTAAAATAAAGTTTAATCGCTTGATTTATTATTTTAGTACTATGTTCACTAATCCACATTAGCTCTTCTGCTTGCATTCTATAATATTTTCTTCTTTCTTTTGCGGTGGTAATTATATTTTTTTCAATATCAATTGTTTTATAATTTCCCTCAAAAACAGGAATCATATTATTGAAATTTATTATTCCATATTTACCACCATCTATGCAAATAAAATCTATAGCATTCTTCATTTTTGAATGCTTAGGTTTCGGCGAAAACAACGGGGCGAAATACTCATAATTATTAATTTTGAATAAAACCCCCACAAATGGCCTGAGTTCTTTTAAATCGCTGTTATATGGTACTCTATAGTCATATTTTCTTAAATAATTACAATATTTTGAGTCAATAATTACCAATTTTAATGATTCATTCATTTTTCCTCCTATAAACAAAAATAAGCTAGATGTTTTACATCTAACTTATTTAAATTCCTGTTAACGGCCGGAAACGCACGCTTTCGATCAAAATCCTGTCAGTGTCGGAAACACACATATGCACAATTACTTGTGCATTAATAGCATATCATACAATTGATGGAATTTCAATATAGCCGGCAAAAAAAGTAATCATTTAGATTACTTTTATTTATTCTTAATTAAATTATTAACACATGACATTAATTCACTACTATTGTCATCAACTAAGTTAACTAATAATTGAACAATAGCGAATACAAAGAATACTAATGCAGCAGCAATTAATCTCTTAATGAATACATTTTGTTGTTTTTTAATGTCATCTTCTTTTTGTGAGATAACAGCTTTACCTAAGTCAATCATACCAAATAAAATTAATAATAATGGTACAGCAACCTTAATTAAAGTATAAATTGTAGAAATTAAATTTGCTATTGTGTCAGGAACATTAACTCCTCCACATGGTACGTCTAATAAAAACATAAAATTCCTCCCTCACTACTTATATCATACTATTATTTAAAATGTTTGTCAATTAAATAAATATATGTTTTTACACTATTTTACCTTATAACATATGGATTTTTTTCTGTACCATCACCTGATACATAAATATTATTACCATCTATGTTATATAAAGCAGCTATTCTTGCACTACCACTTGTCTTTTTTACGTCTAATGTAGATGATGAAGCATAAATAACTTCATATGTATTAGAACTTACACCAGTCATAGTCCAAGTATTCTTAGTAAATATTTTACTTAAGTAATTATAATTTGAACATGATCCACTATAAATATTTTTACAATTTTCATCTAAACTTGCAGATGCATATTCGTATGCAGTAATAGTACCAACATAATCTTTTAACTTAGTTAAACATTCTTCATCATTGATTACCTCACTACTACGTTTACCAACACATAAATCATATTTAACGATATATTTTTTAGTATTTGCATCTAAAGAATTATAAACATCAGCTAATTCTTCTCTTAATCTACTCTTTTCATAGATATTAACACCTAAACCATTTTGATTTTTTTCAACGTTATATCTATCATCCCATAAATAACTATTCTTACCTAATGTTGGATTTATAATTTTTACATATCCGTTATTATCTATAGAAATAATTCTATATGTAATAGGTCCTATTTTAATATAGTTATTAACATATTCACCACGATAATAATATTTATTACCATCTTTATATAATCCATCACCACTAGATACTAATGATTCTTCTATTTTTGAAGCTATAGTAGTAGTTTTATATTCACTACATTTAAGTGATGGTGTATATAAATATTCTCCACCATTATTTGTCACTTTAACTTCACCACTACAACTAGTATTTTTAGTAATTTTATCAAATGATTTTAAGTATTTTTCTGCTATTAATGTGTCAGTAGATACTTTTACAGTTTCACCTTCTAGTTTAGGTAAACTTTCTTTATTGTTAGCATAATATCTTTTGGCTGCATTTTCAACTGAATTTAATAATTGTGTATTTCCTACTTTTCTACCTGCTATCCCCATAAATATAAATAGGATTACAAATAATACTAATAGTACACCAACAAATGTGCCAAATGTTTTAAGCATTTTTTTAGTATTCGCATCTAAATTTTTCATATACTAATTCCCCCTATAAACCAAATAGTCCTAATATACGATTTTTCTTTTTATCACTTTCTGTAGGATCTTGTTTCTTAAATCCTAATTTAGCTAACATAGCGTTTAAGATACGTATGTCTTCTTCTCTATCATCTAGAGGTGGAAGATTATAGAAAATCTTCAATTTGGACTCATACTCAAAGTCTAACACATCTTTAGAAGAAAGTAAACTCTTATTTAGGATTACATTCTTACCTTTTAATGTATTAAGTATATCTGGTTCAACCATCATCATCTTATTAATTCTAATAATTGATGGTTCTAATAAATATATAACATCATGACAAGATTGTGTAGCAGCACCACTATTATTTAAGTCGATTAAGATAATATCCATGTTACTGTGTTTAGCGACTATATTACCTATATTGGCTGAAGTAGCTGATATAAGGTCTTTATCTCTAAAGTAAGCAAAATCACTTTTATCTACTTCGATAGCTACCACTCTATAATTCTTTTCTAACATCTTTTTCATTAAATAAGTTAATGTTGTAGCACCTGCACTCTTAGTAACATTTTTAATTCCTATAATACGTACTCCTTTAGCGGAATCATATTCAGGAACTTGCATAGTAGGCTCTACTTCTTCATGTTCTATTTGATGATATTGTGCCACATCACGGTAAGTATTTGGATGGTTATATAAATACATTATACCTTCAATATTTTTAGTAAAATTATATATACCAATTGATATTAATTGTGATAAGAATTCAGGTGAAGATGATTCTTCATCTGCATCATCTAATAATAATATTAATTTATCCATATCTAATGATATTGATAATTTTTGTAATACTTTTATATCTTTATAGTTTTTTAACGCTGTTACATCTAATATCATTCTTTGATAAAAGAAGTTTTGATATCTTGTCACTAATTCTTCTACAGTAAATTCACCTTGTTCACTTTTAATAATATCAATACCAAGACCTTGTAATGCCTCTGTATGTTTATTTGAAATAATTACGTTCATATTATCCCACCAATCCTTCGTATACTACTCTTGAGTCTCCTCTAACCTCAAAAGTTAAATATTGACCTATTATAGGTAGATCAAAATGCATATATGTAACAACATGATAGTATTTACCACGTGTAGATGTAACTTCATATACACAATAATCATATGTGCCTGCTTCTGTATCATGTAAAAGTGTCATATTATCTATTTGTTTGCATCTTCTAGAAGTTGTATTAGTCTTATAACCCATTTTAAATAAATCTTGATTAACTTCTGCTTCACTATCAGCATTAAAGCCATCATATTTTTCTATAACACTAACAACTTTATTCTTAGCTTTATATGCTTTAGAATATGAAAGTGAAGATACTAACAATGACATTATTAGAAATAAAAATACAATAGCAAGCGTTACTAAAAAACTATTACCTATAGCCTCTTTCATAATTACCTCCTATGTATTTGTAAACCTATATATACGTGTAGTTCTACCATATATAGGTAATTTTAATTTAATATTAAACATATTAAAATCAATAGTTATATATGTAACTACACCATAACTATAGTGCTTTTCATCTCCATCATTATCAAAGAAATAAACACAATAGTTAAATTTTTCTTCATTGTTAACTGTAACCAACTTACCCTCTCCTATTGTAGCACTCCTAGTTAAAGGACATTTAGAAGAATCACCACGCATATAAGATAACGCACTTAAATTAATGTTAATTTGGTCGTAGGCAAGTTCGTTATAGCCTTCGAATCTTTCCAAAGATTTAACAATTAAAGAGGCAGCTTTGAAGGCTTTAGTATAACTTAATATACCAGTTACGAATACCATGGCTACTAAAATAAATACAATCATAATATTAATTGTAAAAGTTAGACCTATACTCTCCTTCATAATACCACCTCTTTATTGTTCTTTTAATTAATTATTTTGATTATCAGACATACATTCATTGTATGCTGCTTCATCATAATCACCAGCACATCCTGATCCACTTGTTCCAGTCGCACCAGCACTTAAACAACATGTTCTTCTTTGTGAATTTTTCATTACGTTTGTAATTAATGGAGTAGCTATTGCTACGATTGCAGTTATTAAGATAATTGTAATAACTGTCATGTTTGCTTCACCTGCTGCTTCTTTCATTTTATCACCACCCTACTATTTATATTATAACATATTTTAATATTAATAAACAATATTATAAATTCATCATACTCATCATCGCAAATAATAGAATAACTAGAATTCCACCACCTGTACAGAAAAGCATAACCATTGTTTTACCTTCCATCTTATCAAGTCTTTCTTGATATTTTTGTTCACGGCTTTTATTTTGCAATGTTGATACGGTTCTCGAAAACATCATTAATTGTTCTTCTTTTCTTTCTTGAGAACCTAATCCAAGTCTATATAATAGACGCATCATACGCATAGAATCTCTAACAGGATATTCTTTCGCGAAATCCATATATGGATCTACTGAAGAATCACCTGCTTCAATTTTTTGTACTAGTCTTCTAAGACCTGGTTTAAATATTTCAGGAGCTGTATCAATTGATCTTGATAAAGCTACTGGAACAGTATAATGTTGAATTAATATTTCCAAACTTTTTAAATAATATGGAAGCATTAAATTTATATTATGTAAGTTAGCTTTATAGTAATTTTTTAAACTCATATATGGTTGTTTGAATACTAAGTATCCACCTGCTACTGCAAGTAAGGCATATACAAACTTAAAATCACTTAAGAATAAGAATACTAAGGCCACTACTGTAATTAAACCATTTCTTACTCTTCCACTATAAAGTTTATTGATATCTAAATCAGCTGTTTTATACTTAATAGTTAATAAAAATTCATAATCATCTTCCATTAAGAATCTGAAATAAGGTTCAGTTTCTTGAATAAATCTATTAAAATTAATTCTTTTGTTGTACCACATTATAAATAATGTAAGTGCACCAATGACAATAAACATAATACCTATACTCATTATTCTTCACCTACATTCTCATTATAGTATTTTTCACCACTTATTAAGAAGTATGAATTTAGAAGTACAACGATATGTAATAGAAGTTGTATCAAAGGACTTTCAAGTAATTTGATATATGATTCTACACCTATCATCATTTGAACTAACATAACCATTAAGTAAAGTACAATACCGAATTGTAAGAACTTTTTATGGAATGCAGCTCTATCCATTCTATCTCTATAAACACCTTCAACTAATTGGTCGATATCAAGTGACATATTTTCTAATGGTCCAGAAGCATCTTTAGAACCTTCATTAGTGATTTGAAGGAATAATTGATGCATATTTCTAACCATATAATAATCATACTTATTATTCATATAAGCTAATGATTCATCGATTGAACCATTTTGCATAGCAAGGTCAAGCATTACTTTAATATCACTTTTTACAGGATCTTCTAATACTCCAGAATTGTATACACCTTCAATTGATTTAACAAATGATTGTGTAGTCGCGAATTCCATAATTGTATTAGTAGTATATACTTGAATTTGTTCAAAGATAAATTCACTATATAATCTCTTACATCTTAAATAAGATAAGTAAGGGATTGTTGATACTGCAGCTATCATATAAATTATACATATAATTAAGTTATAAAAATACAGATAAGATATAACAGCAGAAGCAGCCGCAAATATAGCTATTTGAATGGCATATTCTTTTGTTGTATATTCTTGACCTAAATCTTTAACCTTTTCACGTATTGTCTTATATGAATATGGTGCATATTTATCATATAAACTTTTACCTTGTCTGATTATAAATTTATATACGCTTTCTTTGTTTTGTCTACGATATAATATAACAAACAAAATTATGAAAGCTATTATAAGAAATATCACGAAAGGTGACATATCATCCCTCCTTATCCGTTATTTTGTGTACCAGCAAAAATTGAATTTATACCATTTGGTACCGCAGCGTTAGGAGCTGCTGGTCCTTGATTTACTACAGTATTTTGAGGTGTTACTTGAACCTCAGGAACAGGTCTTACAGGAGCTTGTCCCATAGGATTTACTGTAGGTTTAACATCAGGAATTGTTCTAGCCATAGAATTTGTTTCTACAGCAGTTTCAGGTGTCGGAGTAACTTTTTCATCTCCAACAACTGGATTATTAATTACGTTTTTGAAACTCATACCTTTTGGAAGTTCAGGTGCTTCATCATCTATAGTGTTACTTTCAGTAATCTTAGGTAATGTAATACCTTGTGCATCCAAATAATCAATTAAGTATTTAGTAGGATTACTTCTCATAATTCTACCATCTATAGTTTTTCTATAGATTAAGTGACTTTTTGGTATATTATTTTCATCAACATAGAATTCAGAAATATCTGCAATTTCTCTTTTGAATTTCTTTGTAGCTTTATCTTGTCTACCTCTTATACATACTCCTAATTGAATATATCTATATACAGTAGTTAAGAACTGATCTACATCTTGACTAGTCTCTAACAAACTATACATACGCATAGGAATAGAAGCAGACTTATCAGCATGGATAGTTGATAAGATAAAGTGTCCTGAAGATATAGAGTTACGTACAGCTGTAACAGCCTCCGCACTTCTGACTTCGGATAAAAGTATCCAAATAGGGTTTTGTCTCATGCAGGCTACTAATACATCTGAATAAGATGCAATATTATTAGTCTTTAATGTAACAATATCTCTATGTGGAAATATTCTATCCAAGTGAAGTTCAAGTGTATCTTCAATTGTTATAATTTTTTCATTTTCTGGTATTTTAGAAGCTAAGTATTTAATAAACTCAGTTTTACCAGAACCAGTTTCACCACATGCAATTATGTTGCAGTGACCTTGAATACATGTTAATAGAAAATCATGTATATCTTCTGTAATATAATCTTCATTTAATAATTTTTGTTTTTCCAATCTGATTTTAGCTGGTGTCTTACGAATAACGCATGCAATACCATTTCTAGATATTGAATCATGAATGAAATTCATACGTAATTCTGCACTTTCACTATCTAGCATTGGATGTGCCATGTTGAATGTTTTACCCATTGCATTAGCACATTGGAATGCCATTTTTTCCATAAATGCATTATCAACAGCAGGATTTTCAACACGGAAATTACCTTGTGATAATGTTTTTAAATGGATTTGACCTTGTGAGTAAGAAATATCTGTAACGTCATCGTTATCAAGATATTCCTTTAAAGGCCCGAAATCTACTTGTTGAAATACATTCTCGTCCATAGTATCACCTACTATTCTGCACTATTAGTGTTTTGAGTTGTATTTTCAGTATTTTGAGTATTTTCTGTTGGAACTGTTTCTTCAGTAGCTTGATTTAATTCTTCAGTAAGTAAGTTAACAGTTCTAGATTCGATATAGTTTTGTAATTCTGTAATATCTACTTGTAATCCACCTTCTACTGGGATAACTCCTCCGTGTGGAACTGGGAATATTTCTACTCCTGAGCTTTTTAAATAAACAGCTTTACGAAGTAAGATATGGATTCTTTCAGGTACACCAAATATTAAATATGCTGGTGTTCTAGTTTCGCTTGTATTTTCAAATACGTTTCTTCCTGCAGAATCTTTAACAGCTAATACTTCAACGTTTTCTAATAATCTACCTACCATGATTTGGCCATTATCATCAATAGCTTTCATGTAGATATCAATTTTATTACCTGGGAAAATTGAGTTTCCATAAGTAGTTTCCATATTAACACTAAATTGATATGGAATTTCACCGTCTTTAACAGCAGTGAATACTGAATCAGGTAATGCTGATTTTTCTACTAATAAATTTTTGTAGAACATACCACCATTAGGTATTGTTACATTTATATTAGTATATTTACCTATAATAGATGTAGTTGTTGTAATAACATTTTCTGATACAGCTATTTTAGGCACTTTGATACGAGTAATCATATCAGATGTAATTTCAGTTCTAGGTTGAATTGTTTGTTTAGCAACTGGAACTGAAACTGGACTAACGGATGCATTAATTTGAGATGTATAACCCCAATATAATAATCCTAATATTACGATTACAGCGATTACTGTAACTGTATTTTTGTTAGTTATAAATCTTTTTAAACCAATTAATATATTATTCATATTCTTCCCTTCCTATCTTTCTAATATGGCGTTTCTAATATCGCATCTAACTGATTCATTATATCGAAGTTCATTATATCTCCAGATAATGCATCAGCTCCACCAGCGATTGACGAAACCCTAATACTTACTTTAGGTGGATATTCATTAACATCATAGATAGATATTAGATAACTTTTTGATAAAGATGCATCCTCAGCAAATCTTCTTAAAAAGTTCTCTACAAATTTTTCTCTATCTATTCTTATTATTCCTTCATTTCTGTAGGCTGCTAGATCGACCGCGTCGATCATAGCACCTTCAGTTGTTTCTTTAAGTAATGTATAGTTATGTTCATCGGTATTAGTTATATCTTGAAACATATAAATCAAGAATATACATACAACACCAACAGTTATAACAAATATACCCCAAAACGATTCTTTCATATCTAACCTCCTATACTAGAGTATCTACAAGATTCCCAATCAGTAGAATATGCATTGAAGCAACTTCCACCATTTGGATTTTTTGAACTGAATCCAAAATATCCATTTCCGATACCTTCTTCTAGGAATTCACTCTTACAATATTTACCATTACTACATTCAAAGTTATAGTCATTGTAATCATTTCCTGTAGATCTATTATATTTTCTTATAGCTCTTATATTAGCAGGAGTTAGAGTAAATTGATACATTGGAGTTTCTTGATATACTTTTTCAGTTGAAACTCCTCTATTATTAGTAATATAAGCATCTATGAAGCTCATTCTAGTTCCAAGAACTGTAGCTTCGCCATCCCAGTTAGCACCAGCTGCTCTTCCAGCTCCATGTTCACCTGGGAACGGATTATCTAATGATATAGTTCTGTAAATAATGTTAATTCCTTTATTATCCGGACATTTACCACTTATAGGCATTGGTACACCACTCGGGCATATCTTTTGAGTAATTGTATAATCTGGACATTTTCCATCTGGTGGCATTTCTGAACCATCTGGACAAGTATTAGAATCATCAGGACATTCTAACATTCCACAGTCAACTTTATATATGCAGTGATATAACAAGTTATCAGCTAATGTAAGACCATTGTAACTAGATGTTCCTCCAGGTTCAACTTTATTGTATTTTAAGAATTTTTGATTTGTACCGAACAAATTAGCAGTACCATCAGCATAGTAATAATCATAATAGTAATGATACCAACCAGCAGGAGTTTCATAATTTATAGGTAAATTAGTACGTCCTGTATCTATATATGGATAATCAGATAATTCAGCATCATAAGCGCTATCATAAGATTTTCCATTTTTAGCAACATATCTATTAGCATCACCAGGCAAATCATATTCATATGTTTTTCTAGTAATTTGAATTACTGATGTATTATTAGGATAAGCTTGAGCTCTGACATTATTTACACAAGGTTGTAATTCAGAACCACAATCAGTTCTATCAACATAATCAATGCTACCAAACATCTGATTTATATCTTTAATACTTGTAAATTCATCTAAAATATCTGCATAGCCGGCAGTTGTCCATGGTTTAGAATCAACTTGTTGGTTATTTACCAAATATCTTGTAACAGCAGACGTTTGAGCTACAGCAAATAGTTTATATGAACCTTTATATTTTGTTTCACTATACGCGAATGATAAAGTAGGTTCAAATTCATTATATGTTCTTTGGAAGTTATTACATTCATTAAGAGTTTCTAATAAAATTCTACGGTTATTTACAGCATTATCATAAGCAGCTTTAGTAGCACTCTTTTCAGCTTGAATAGCAGACCATACAGCATCTTTATTTTGACCGTGACCACCACACGAAGTAGTTATATACTCAACCGTAGCACTGTATACTCCATTATTGAATGATCCTGACCATTTATATTCTGTATATTTAGGGCTTCCATGTTCCCAAGCATTACAATTAGCAGTATCAACTTTTTTTCCATATCCGCCAGGACAACTACGAGTTGTGTGACATCCACAATCTGCAGTACCAAACGCCTTAGCTATTGCTGAACACGCATCACACGCCGCTTGAGAAGTTGGTGTACCAGCACTGTTAACTAATTGTTCGCTCCATCCGCCAGGACAACTATTTGTATCATCAATCATAGGTCCAACACATGCTTCATCATGTTGAGAACTAGATACTTGTGTAGCAGCTTGGAAAGCTTTTTCTTTAGCTATAGCTGTTTGATAAGCATTCCATGTATTTACAACTTCAATATTAGCAGCATTATAATCCATTTTAAATAATTCATAATTTATAGCAGGTGTTTGAGTTCCAGGATAGTAAGCTGTTGAACACGTTGATGTTCCTTCAATAATATTCTGTGTAAGACTACTAGTAAAATCATTACTCTTTCCTATTGTAAACTTTCTACCAGCAACTTCTTCAAATGATGAAGGTAATTTATATTTAACAGTTTCCCTACAAGCCACTCTACAATATCTATTATTGTCGAAGAATGTACTGCCATTTGGATGATAGAACTCACCTTCGTATGTATTCATTGGGGCAGTAGCTGTATCAAATATGCATTTCCATTCTTCCAAATCAGCTCCGCCACTTTCGTCTTCACCAATATCTTTTATATATCCTTCTTGACCATTTGTACAATCATTAGTTATTCTTGTTTCCAAACTATAATCACATGTTGGTGTATAGTTAGGACATACCTCTGCAGCAGTTTTTCCATATGGAATTACGGTTTGCATGTCAGGGCAATAACTTGGAGGACAGACAGCAGCAGGGTCTTGTCCTTCAGGAACAACTGTACCATCTGGGCAAGTAGTAGGACATTCTCCGTTAGGACAACCATTTAAAATATATTTCATTCTAATATGCATGGCTCCAAGTCCGTATTTCCCGCTATTGTCTAACATGTGACTATATACACCGCCACTAGCATGTGAGTCCATAGCAACTAAACCAGAAGCATCAGCTAGGCCGGCAGCATATTCGTCATCATGTAGTAAACCGCCTAATGCATGAGCGGTAGTTTCTACTGAACCACCTCTACCAACTTTATATGTATAATATCTATCATTAGACTGTTTCATCATTGAGAATATTTCAGTTGCAGTACCATAGTAATATGTATGAGACAAATTACAATCACACATATAACCAGATAAAATCTTTACTGAATGCCAACCAGACGGGCAATACATAGGATCATTAAGCGTTCGAATAACTTCAGAAGTCTTACTTATACCTAAATTATTATTGTTTATAAAGCCAGATACGTACGCATCATCTTCTCGTGAAAGACCTTCAACCTTCTCGCATCCATCATTACCATCAGAAGGAAAATCAGTACCGATTTGATATATTGGCTCAATTAATAACCAATGGTTTTCATATAAAAGTATGTCTTTATATGCATCATATCCCATTAAACCAAAAATTCTTATCATTTCAGTAGTGTCAACGGAAGCAAAATTATTAATGAAATAATTTTTAATTACAGTAGAAGCTCCGGTGCCAGCATTTTTAAAGCCAGGCAAATTAGGGAAAGCATCTATGCTAGGACGATTACCGGATATAGTATATCCAGTCCCAGAACTCAATATCTCATTTCTTGTTTTTTTCTCGGTACTAGTACGTGTATTAGCATAATAGCCCGGCAAAGAGCCACTATAAACATCAATAGATTTAGAAACTCGTGTACCACTAGTGTCTACTACAGTAAGTCTTACTGCATTCATATCTCGATTTCCATATCTACCATAACGGCAAGCTTCTTGATCAGTTAACATTCTACCATAGCTTAAACCAGATGCACCTATAGTCTGTATCGAAATACAATCTGTGCTTCCTGGGCGGAATATACATCCCCAATCAGCAGCAAAAGTATTTCCTATTCCAACGCATATCATAAATATCGTCAATAATAGATATTTTATTTTCTTTTTCATAGCCCACCTCCTAAAAATCATATTTTGATTTTTTCTTTTTCAAAACACTAGTTAATACAAATATTAAAGCACCACCAGCTATTATGAAAATATAATAATCAAATATAAATTTTGAAATCAAATCGAATATATTATTTTTTTCTCCATTTGTTTCGTCTTTTATTCCTTCATCTTTTTTTCTATCATAATCATTTATAGTTTTTACAAACTCATCATACGATAAAGTTACTCTTTGCCATTTACCACATATACTATAAGTTTTTCCTTCACATAAAGGATCCTTATAATATCTGTTATAGTATGGCACATTGACATATTTATTAGCTAGATAAGAACTTGTACAATTACCTTTAGTTGGATATATTTGATATCTAACATTTTCTCCAGGCTCATACCCAGTTATTTTAATTTCATTTGAACCATTATATTTGTAATCAACGTTTCTATTATAATCATGAACATATATCTCGCCAGTAATATTAGTCAATGTTATATTAAAGCTTACGTTTTCACCATTTTCAATATATTCATATGATGTAGTTACATTAGAAGCTATTTTTCTTAATCTAGCTTGCTCAGCATAACTGCAATCTAAGGCCTTACCAGATATAGGAAATATAAGTAATAAAGTTAATAATATTATCTTCTTTTTCATATCCTAGCCTCCATTATATAATTATACCATAGAATCCATTTATTTAAAAGAGCAAATTACCGATTTTATAAAAGAAAAAATACAAATCACAATATATATGATTTGTATTTATTTTTTACTATAATGTACCGTAAGTTTTAACCCTATCAACTGTGTATGTAGTTGTAGATACAGCACCACCATTTTTACCAAACTCAGTAATAACAATATCACCATTAACATATTGTAATACATCATTCGCATAGTTAGGATCACCCAATCCCATAGTATCATAAGATAAGACATATGAGGAATCGTAGTTAGCATAAATTTGTTCTTCAGTTAAGCCAGTTGCATCCATACATTCTTTCATAACTATATCCCAATTTTTAGGACCCATATTAAATCTAGTTAAACCGCATGTTATATTGCCGTTTGTAGCTGTAATAGATTCTCGAAGAATGAACATACTTCTGCTAATAGCGTTTGCATTTAGTTCAGACGTTGAACCACAAGTCATTTCATCGATTGTTGTGCAAAATACATTATCACCATAAGCAGAAGGATTATCAGTTATAACAAGTGAGCGTTCACCAACTATAGCATTTTCAGTAATTACACAATCGCCATAATTTTCTATATTAATTTGTGTTATATTATTAGGAGAAACTTGGGCACCATGCGTCAAGACAGCAAGAATTAAATTTTCTGATATACCGTTAACACCAGATGTGCCAGAAATAATGCCTTGCAAATCCAAAGACGGTATCACAGCTAACTCTGGAGCTTCTGAATTATCAGGACAATCTATATTTATTGTATATTCATGTTCACCAGTTTGAATAAATGTTGCATCTTCAAATTCTGGTTTATCTTCTTCTACTGGAGTAGTAGTTGGATCAGTAGTAGGTTCAACTACAGGTATATCTACTTCTGGAGTAACTTCTGGATCATCAATAGTAGTTTCAATCGTTTGAGTTGGAGTTGGGTCAACCGGCTCGGTACTAACATTTCTACCACATCCCATTAAAGTTGCGGCACCAGCAAAAATGAACAAACCTCTAGTTACATTAATTTTAGCTAGTTTTTTAATTAAACTCATTTCATTTTTATTCATTAAAAACACCTCTAAGATAATTATATCACATTTTATATTTTTTCAATATTTTTTTAATTTTGTTTTGACATATAGTGTAAAGGACTAATCAACCTTGGGCATAGGCAAACCAAAAGTTACATGGTTATAATGTTCTATACCTTGTTTTCTGCATAATTCACTATACTTATCATCCCATGATAATCTATACGCATCTTTTATGTTTAGCCCTAATACTTCAACCCATTTTCTTACTACAACTTCTGAATCTTTTCCACTACTTTTATTTTCTATTTCTAAAGCTATACCGAATGGGTATTCGTCAACAGATATTTCTATATCTTCATTCGTAAATATAGTTCTATATCTTTCATAACTTTCTACATCTTTCATTTTTAAAACATTATTTATAATAAACATAAAGTTATCATATTCTTCATATTTAATTGTTACTTCAACCTCTTCTTCTTTATTAACATCTGTAGAAGTAGTTGAATTAATTCTTCTTTTCCAGCTTAATTTACATTTAGATGAAGACGAATTTTTAGTTACTCTTACTCTAAATCTACCATCTATTTCTTTTGTATAAAAGCTATTAGTATCATCTGGATGATCGAATTGCATTGTCTTTTCATAACTTCTTTCATGCATTTCTAATTCTTTAATATTTTTTAATTTTAAAACTATATCATTTAATTTTTCACTCGGAAAATAGTATCTTACTTCATATTCCATATTAGCGCCTTCTTTCTTTAATTATACAATATTTTGCATTTATTTTAAAAGTAAAAGAGTATTACTTAATTTTATAAGTATACTCTTTACCTCTAATATTTAAAATTAACGTTTTTTATATTCTTTCGGCGCAATTATAGCTGTTTTTTTCTCTATATAATAATCATAATTACCTAAATAAGTCGTTATATTTGCATTCTTAATCTCAACAATTTTTTTAGCCAATTTATTAACAAAATATCTATCATGTGACACGAATAAGATGGTACCTTTAAAATCAAGTAATGCTTCCTCCAACATTTCACGTGTATCAATATCAATATGATTAGTTGGTTCATCCAAAATCAAGAAATTGACGTCCTTTTGAATCAATTCTGCAAGTTTTAATCTTACTTTTTCACCACCAGATAATTTATTTACTTTTTTAAAAACATTTTCACCGTTAAAGAAAAATTTTGCCAATACGGCACGAAGTTGTGTTTCATTTCCCTCAAAATGTTTCCTAAATTCATCCAAAATGCTAATATTTTCATCTTCAAAAGATAGTTGTTGAGGTAAATATCCAATCTTCACATTAGTACCAATATTAACAGCGCCAGATATTGGTACCACATCGCCCAATATTATTTTTATTAGAGTTGATTTCCCACTACCATTATCTCCTAGTAAACATACGTTTTCACCGTATTCAATTTCAAAATCAATACCATTTAATATTGTTTTGGGACCGTACGCCATATAAATACTATCTAAATTAATTACACGTGTTCCAGATCTATCATTTTGTTGAAAATTTAATGGCAATTTCTTCTTCTGTAATTCCGGCTTATCTAAAATTTCCATTCGTTCTAATCTTTTTTCCAAGTTAGCAGCGGCCTTAAAGAATTTTTCATTGCTTGAACGATTACCCCAATCTCTATACCTCTTGATTGCATCTTTCATAGCTTGAATTTGTTTTTGTTGTGTTTTATAACTTTGAAATTCCGCAAGTAATTCTCTCTCTTGTTCTTCGATATAATATGAATAATTACCATGATACAACGTACATTTGCCATTTTCTAATAACGCTATTTTATTAACAACTTTGTCCAAAAAATATCTATCATGCGAATTTATAACAACTGTCCCTTTATACGATTTAAGAAACTCTTCTAGCCACTCTATGGTTTTTATATCTAAATGATTAGTTGGCTCATCCAAAAGCAAAATTTCAGGTTGTTCTAGTAATAATTTAGCAAAATGCACTAATGTTTTTTGGCCACCACTTAAGGAACTATACAACTGATTTCGCATATCACTAGATATATTAAACGCTGAACATATTCTCGAAAGATTACTGTCCATATCATATCCGCCTTTATTTATAAAATCATCTTGAAGCTTACCATATCTAACCATAACTTTATCGATATCAGAACAATTAGACGCCATTTCATTCTCTAATTTTTGCATTTCTTCATACACCAAAATCAATTCATTAAATGCAGACATTAGAACATCATTAACTGTTAAATTAGAATCATACTCTGTAGGTATTTGTTCCAAGAAACCAATTTTACTTCCTTTCCTGATACTAACAATACCAGAATTCACAGTCTCACTGCCTGTAATTATTTTAAATAAAGTAGTCTTCCCTGCGCCATTTTTACCTACTATAGCGATTCTATCATTAGTATTAACTTCCAAATCAAAGCCATCTAAAACGTTATTAAAACCAAAACTCTTCTTAATATCATTTAAACTAATTTCCACCATATTATCACTCCCTTTCGGATATTATATAATGTTTTTTAAAAAATGACAAACTAATATTTATTATTTATTCTATTATTTTTAGCTGCGATGCTTTCTATAATGAGATTTGTTAATAATACGCCAGTAATATCAGACGGATCTTTTTTAGGATTATATTCAACAAAATCAATTCCTACAACATGAAATTTACTTAACAAATTAGTTAAAATTACAAAAAAGTCAGCGTACAAAAACCCATTAGGCTCAGGGCAATTAGTTCCGGGCGCTATACTAACATCAAAAAAATCAGTATCTATTGATATATATATTTTATCTGTCTCATCAATATATTTTATTAACTCATTAAAGTTAAGATCATCTCTAGTTATAACGACATTGCCATTTTCTATAGATTTAGCTATCCCCGGGCCAGTATTTAAATTTCCCCTCAAACCACAGTGAATAATTTTATTTATTTTATTCAATTCGTTTACTTTTTTCATAACCGAACCATGCGGGCAATGCTCAAAGTCATCTAGGTAATCACTGTGCGCATCAAATTGAATAACTACTACATTATCATCGGATATAATATTCTTTAATATATAATAAGTAGCTGCGTGATCGCCACCAACAAAAATTGGAAAATTTGATTTTTCAAAAAATTTACTATACTTTGATATTTTAATATCACCATAGTCATTAATATGTAGCCCATGTAAGATATACTCATAATTTGGATTGTAGATTTTTATTGGATATTGTGTTCCATCAGCATTTGAATATTTGTATGACAGCTTTCTTATTTTTTTTGCCGAACGTTGCACGCCGTGCAACCACTTTGCTGAGCAAAAATTAATTCCAACAAAAGTCGCATCAAATTTTGAATTATGTTTACTTTTTTCTACGTTAAGAAATGTATTATTATGCTTCATAAATTTCTCCCTTTTCGTTAAGTATAAACTCTTTAGGCATTTCATGACTCAAAAACCATAACGTTGAAGCTGTATAACAATAAGCACCTGATTGTGTTAAAACAACCACATCGCCAATATCAGCATATTCAACCTTCTCATCCCATGAAATTTTATCTTCATCCATACATAGCGGCCCCTCGATATCCACCAAATCATTTTTTACGCTTTCTTGATACTTACAAATATGTGGCTCATTATTATGAATGATGTAGACAGGGTGTTTCCTATCAGTAGCGATTGGCAATCGCATATGATTAACACCACCGGCAGTTATTATATGTCTATGTCCTTTATTATTCTTAATATCTATAATCTTTGTAGTATAATACCCACACTCGCCAACTATATATTTGCCAAGCTCAAGGATTAGCTCTTTACTTCTAAATTTATAAATATCTATTAATTCATTTAATTCAGCAAAATAACTGGTAATATCAAACTTTCTATTGCGTTTAGTATAATCAATACCAATGCCTCCACCAAAATCAATTATTTCAATATTGAATCCAGCATATTCAAGCCTTTTCACTAAATCAAAAACATATTTTACATATTTAATGAGGTAAGTATATTCGAGCACTCCACTCGCTGAAAATACATGAATTCCTTTTATATTTAAATTACCATAATTTAAAATCTCTTGATATATTTTCACAAATTCCTTTTCATCTATTCCCATTTTAGTGGAGCACCCAGCCATATGTTCATCAGCGCCATCTATAAAATAATCAGTATTTATTCTTAATAAAATATCAACTTTTATATTTTTTTCAAACGCAATTTGATTTATCCTATACGCTTCAACAATTGATTCGCAGTTTATCAATTTAATGTTATTTACAATCGCTTCGCCTAATTCTTTATAAGTTTTTCCAGGTCCTGTAAATATTATATCACTAGCATTATATACTTTTTTGGCTTTCTCCAATTCTCCAAGCGATGCAATTTCAATTCCTCGCACAAAATTAAATTTTTTTATATATTTCAATATCTCAGGATTCGGATTAGCTTTCATAGCATAATATACACTAAGATTAGATGGTGCATTTTTTTCAATATTTCTTATTTTATCTTTAATATCATTTAAATCATAAAGATAACATGTCGGATTACTAATTACTTCTTGAAACGAATATATCTCTCTAATTTTTTGTTCAATTAAATCATTCATCAATATCACCTAAGATTTCTTCTATCTTCTTAATGCCACAAATTAATTGTTCAATACTTCTTGAAATAGTTATTCTAAACCACATTTGGGATGGATTTAATCCAAACACATGCCCTGGTGTTACAAGAATATTAGCCTTTTCTAAAATATAGACAAACAGGTCATGAGAAGTATTTATCATTCTTTTATGGCAGCATTTTTCATTTACTTTTATAAATAATATATTGCCGGCTTCTGGAATTATAACGTCATCAAATACACAACTATCATTAACTATATTAACTAGTTTATCAATACTTTCTTTTATTTTATAATGGTATATTTCTTTTTCACTTAAATAAGTTGATATTTTGTCGTTATTTACACGATTATCAATTGCAACTCTAGTCTCCATTTCAGCCATACCAAGTGCTTCTAAAAAAGTAGAATTTGAATAATTTGTAATTTCTCCCAGTTCCAACATTTCATTATTAAAATCTACATTTTTTGTTATACTCCATCCAAGTCTTAAGTCACTTAATTGTGGTATATCCTTGCTAAATCCCTTAATTTTAATTAATTTATCGTAGCAATCAATTAAACCAAAAGATTTTGAATACTTATTCTCGCTGCCAGGAGATTCCTCAAATATAGCATCAATTATTATATAAATACCTTTCTCTTTACAAAAATTAAGTATGTTACAAAAATTTTCATTTTCAATATAGCAACATGATGGATTGCCTGGATTAGTTATTAATATTGCTAGAACATCTTCATTATAATTTTTAACCACGTCATCGTATGTTAAACAATAATTATTTTCTCTTTTCATTTCAATTTTAATTGCATTCAAATCATAGTACTGAATACTTTTCAACAGTCCTGCATACGCTGGAACAGGATATAAAATACTTTTTTTATTTAAAACTAAAGATTTTTTTTTCAGAAATTGAGCAACAAAATTTAAAACTCCAGTAACTCCATTCCCGCCAATAATTACATCTTGTTTAGCAAAATTTACACCTTCTATATTACTTTCATGTTCAGCAATCAGCTCTCGGAATTTTGTCTTCCCGCCAGGATAACTATACCCCCAGTCCATATCTTCACTAGGGTCCTCTAGAGTTCTATATATTTCATTTCGTATATTTGAAAAAAGTGGAAATTCAAACCAATCAAGATTTGACGCATCTAGCAACAGCGCTTTTTTTTCTAAACCTCTATCAAAATACCATGACATACTATATTTTTCATCCATAATTATCACTTCCTATTCTTTGCAGTAATAATTGCAACAGAAATTTCATTCACTCGCATATTTTTTTTATATTTTTCATATGCCGCCAAAACAGCTAAAGAAGTATAATCATATTTATCTTTGAACGTTTTAGCAATATTATCAATATCTTTATCATCTATTGAAACAGTAAATCCATAACCGCTATCAATTATTTCGTAAATCTTAAAATAATTAAAGCAAGTGTCCGTTGATAATATAGTTTTTGAAGGAACCGGATTGTTTATTACAAAAAGTGATTCACTATTCTTTTTATTATAACCTTGTTCAATCGGATTGCCACCATCGATTTGAACTATCACAAACTTAGGCATTTTGTCAATCATATTGTTATCATATAATTTTTTCCATGCATTATATTGTGAAACTACATTTCCACCACTCGCGCACGGAATAAATATATAGTTTGGTACATTAAAATTGAGTTGCTCAAATATTTCGTATGATATAGTTTCCAATCCAATCATGTATGATATATTTGTAGACAAAAATCCGTTAAATATATCTGGATTATTATCACAATATATCATGAAATCTTCAAAACATTTTATAATATCATCAGAATACACTATTTGAGTTGCACCAGTTAATTCATTTTTCTTTTTAAAATCTATATCTTGTGGCAAAAAAACTATTGACTCTATTCCGTATAATTTGGCATATTTAATTAATGATATTGCAGCATTCCCAGTGGAACATATCGCGATGCTACTCTTATTATGATTTAGCACCTCATTCATCAAAAACGGCATTCCACGATCTTTAAAACTTCCAGTAGGATTAACGCTTTCATCCTTAATATATAAATTATCTAATACTTTTATTAATGGAGTATTTCCCTCATCAAGGCTAATATTTTTTTTTGTTTTTTTATATAAATCTTTGTATCTAAAAACGCCCTTCATATTATCATCAATAATTAAATCAAATTTATCATTCAAAGTTGTCCAGAAATTAACTGGCACTCCATTCAATTCCTTACCAACATGTTTATGAGTATTAATTTCAAACGGGAATTTAAAAATCTTACCACAGACATCACATTTTATTTGCATAATCGTCACCTAAAACATCAATAATTCTTTGTTCAATTTTTCGAGAATCTTTAATTTTTTTAGTTTCTTCCCATATTGAATAACAATGTTCGCATTTTTGAATATCATTTAAACACGCTATATCATACGTGCAATTAAATTCTTTTATTTTGTTGACAAAATTAGGTGTACAGATACTACAATTTGACGAAGTCAAATGTGGAAACAACTCATTTTTACCTTCAAAACCTACGCCCTGACTACCACTCAATACTTCCTCATCAAAATACCCGCCTATTCTAAAATCATAACTTTGCAAACCGGTTTTTTTATAAACCTCATTAAGTATATCTCTAATGCTCCAAAGCCATGGTACTCTATATTCACCTATTTCATACATATAATTAGCTAAAGAATGCTCTTGCAACGATGTTGGTTCAATTGAAATTGCATCAAACCCCATCTCTATACAATCAAGACACGTTTGGATTGCATCATCTATAGCTTCTTGTTCAGTTAAAAATACAGGTTTAAGATTAATATATGCTAATGCCTTGCAATTATATTTATGAAGGATTTCCACAGCTGTTTTGATTATTTTTAAATCATCAAGACCTTTATGATGACATAATTCCCTTATTTTATTATTAGTTGATTCAACACCAATACCAACTTCAATGGTATTAGAATAAACACTTTTTATATTATTAATAGTTTCGTCATTGATATATTCTGCACGTGATTCTATAATAGCTTTTTTTACACCTGCGTGCTCATTTAATTTGCTAAATATATATTTCGCGGCTTCTAGTGAAATTTCATTTACATTTAGAAAACTACCAAGATTATATATACAAACAACGGGAAAATTATCAATATTGAAATTATAATCTTTTTTTTCAATACCAGTGCCATCTAAAACACTGTCCCACTGTTTTTTATAATTTCTGTCTGTTACGATATTATTTATTGAAGTACCATTATAATGTGCACACATTGAACATCCACCATTCGTTTTATAATGTTCACAGCCGTTCGCTCTTAAAACTACCATAACGCGATCTATCATACTACCATTATAAAAAAATTTATTAATTTCTACTTCAGCTAATTTATTATTGTTAAATTCCTTAATTGGCGTACCAGAACGCAATTTTTTTATTTTAGTTTCAACGATATTTTTTGCAACCTCATTCATAAAATCCTCCTTATATTTTGGAAATAACAGGTCTATACTTATTTCCTATGGTTATTGGGAATTCATTTACTATCATTATATTTAATTTCATAGTTTTAGGGATCAACAAATAAACACTCTCTTTAATCTTTTCCAAATCTATATCAAACAATCCCTTAATTAAATACAAATTTAATTCTCTAGTATTTTCTTGAACAAATTGATATCGCAACCCATGGATCGGAATATTAAATACTAAAAACCAATTATACGCAATATCCATAAAAGCAGATGCTGGTATAATTTCTCCTGTCGGCGTCTTAATACTGTCCATATATCTCCCTTTAATTTCTTTTAAAACGCGACAATTATTATGACATTCACAATCAATCGGTTCATCTATAACAGCTAAATCACCTTGCCAATACTTTATTATAGGTGTAGCAGTATTTAATAAGTTTGTACCAACAACTACGCCTTCCTTACCATAATCACATCTTTTTAAAGTTTCAGGATTAATAATTTCAATATAGCATGCATCTTCCTCTAGATGGTATGTATGATTTGGACACTCAAGAGCTATTCTAGTAAGTTCTTCACTACTATATTCATCCAACACAGGAACCCCCAATGCCTTAGATAGCATATCACGCTGCATAGCATTAGATTGTTCAGAATGTACTATAACAACTTTAACACCATAATCACTTAATTTTATACCAGTCATCGAAAGCTTATTTAAATAAGTAGGATATGTGGATATTATACTCGGTCTAATCTGCTTAATGTATTTTACAGCATCATCAACAGGAGTTGTTGTTGGCAAGAAACTAGTTTGATATTCGCTATCAAGATTCTCTATCCACCACGGACAAGTATATATATATAACACCATATCTTCTTTAGTATATTTATTACCAGATTGTAAATAATACTGACGGTAACCCTGAATAGTATCATTATATATAGCATCCAAAGATACAGCCAACGTTAAAAATTTTCCACTCGAACCAGAACTCCTAGTTGACAAATTGAAATCATCTATTTCCTTCACTATTTCATTAGGGAATCCAGCTATTAATTCTTCCTTATATAATATTGGCAGTTTATCATAATCGTCCCAAGTTTTTATACTTCCAACTTTATAACCAACTGCGTCGTATTTTTTCTTATACAATGGTATGTTTTTATACGCATAATCTACCAAATAAGAAATTCGTTCTAATTGCCACTTTTTTATATCATCAAAATCTCTATATGGAAAATTTCTAATATTATCCCAACTATTTTTCATTATTTCTCGGACTCTACTTTTATGTGAATCGTCAGAAAAAATTTCTTTTGCGTGTTCCTTAATTTTTATATATTCGTCATTATTCATCAATGTCACCACCAAATATTCTATTTTCAAGATATTCTTTAACGTCATCACGCGATGCAGTATAAATCGTAGCTTTACATATTTCATTCCAATATTTTATAAGTTTAATATGCAATTCAATAGATTGATTTGTATATTTAATAATATTATCATATTCTTTTTCTAGCATCGAAGATATCTTTCGGACATCAGCATCATTAGATTCTTGTAAAACTTCAATAAAATTATTTAATTTCACTATTCTTTCACTATTTTTCGTTTTAAAAAGCGCTAATTCACGTTTCATATCATTAGTCATACGAAGAACATTATTATCAATTACCGCGAAATCATTATAGTCATTATTATCTAAATATTTTTCATAAAATCCTCTATAAAATATTTGTGAATCAATCAGCATCAAAAGGCCTCGCCAATAATTGTATACTTTTGAAAACTCGCTTTTTCGATCTCTTGTATGTTTATGTATAACTGCCCTATTATGATAAACAACATCAAGGTTAGAATGCACCGCTACATCTATAAAAAAGTAATCTGATCCAAGTATAAAATCTTGACATGGTGAAGGAAAATAGTGAAATAGTTTATATAAGCCAATATTTCCACATTCTGGATATGACTTAGAATCATAATCAATAATATCTTTTTCAAAAGGAATGTTATTATTAAGTATTTCCTCGTTTATTATATCATCATGGTGTTCCTCTGGTATGGACATACACACAAACAACTTCCTAACTAAAGAGTAATCTTTGCCATTATCTCTTATTAAACTATCTATATCCAAATCATAGGTTCCCTTATAACCACCGCCACAAATATAAATGGTTTTCAAATTATCTTTTGTACCCAATAAATTTAATTCATTAATTATTGGATATAATTTTATACCATCTTTTTCTTCAATCAACACATCCGAATCACGTCTAACAATTATATCTGCACCAAGCAAAATTGCGAAAATAAATATTCTATTAAATATATTGCCATAATTAACATTGGCATTAGGATATATTTCCTTAAATACAGTTTGGGCTTTCGAAGATAAACTCATATATATAAAGTCATATATTTTTCTTGTATCATTTCTATTAATATACATATATTTTACTTTAGGAAACATGCTACTAATTCTAAGTATATTAGCTTCATTAACATGCTCCTCAGTATCTTCAAAAAAAATCAGCATACAATCCTTTTTCATTATTTGAATTGCATAATCAACTTCACTAAAATAATCTCTCAAATTATTTTCATCGATTGGTCGATGAGTTGGAATTGCATATATACTTTTCATAAAAACACCTCCACATACAAAAAAGCGCCATAAAACCTAACCAGGAATTACGGCGCGCAAAGAAACTGTAGAATTAAAGTATGAGTTTAATAATAAATCTTTTTTCATACTACCAGTCCCCTTTTTTTAAAACATTAAAATTAATTTTAAACCTTTTTTATATATATGTCAATACATTAAATCGTCAATACATATCAAAGTTTATTTATCTATGTTTAGTTTGATATATTCTCTCGGTTAAACCATTGCTAGATTTTTTCATTTTATAGTGTAAAGTAAAAGAGTATTACTTAATTTTATAAGTATACTCTTTACCTCTAATATTTAAAATTAATGATACACTACTTGCTTTTTCCATATCACTAGGTACGCCTATATATAAAGTCTTAGATGATTTAGTGTAAGATGGATTTACTTTATTTAATGTATATAATTTTTTAGTTTGACCATTTAATTCATATTTAATATATCCATATGTATTAATTAAATCATATAAATCTGTTATATTAATACCTTCACCTAAAGATAATTCACCTGTTATTTTAAGTAAGGATTTATCTACATTAGTATCTAGTGGTGCATAAATATATTCATATGAATCTATAGCTTCTGTATCACTTACTTTATATTTATAATCTATTTTAAACTTTTTAGCTATAGATGTATTTTCGATAGTAATATTACTATTTTTAAGTATTGTTTTACTTAAATCTGTATTACCATTTTCTAAAGTAAATGTTTCTAATTTACTATCTAAATCTTTAGGATTTATATTTACTGTTATATATGTAGGTATTAAATCTTTACCTTCTGTACTAATTGATGTTATAAATTTAAGTTCTATTTTATCAGATAAATAGTTAGTTGGTACTTCAAATATAAATGTTTTATATTCTTCTGTTTTAGATTTAATATTTTCACCATTATAAACTACACCTAAATCAGACATACTATCGCGATATATAATACTATTTCTAAATCTATGATCTCCTATATCTAACATTATATTAGCTGTTAGGAAACTCTTATCAATATCACTATTATTTTTAACTTTAAAAGGTATAACTAATAAGGACATTTTTTCATTTAAATTTAATGTATTTCCTTTATAATCTTTTCTTGTTATATAAGCATTATTTACTTTGAAAGTAAAACTACTAACAGTAAATGATTCACCAATATTTTTGATGACACCATGTCTAAGCATTAGGATAACAGTAACACCACCTATAATAGCTAGTATAACTATAGTAGATAATATAATTAATACTTTATTTTCTACAAAAAGATATCTAAATTCTCTTTTTCTAAAGTTAAATCCTCTTTTAACTTTATTTGTATCTACTGATACATTTACTTCAAATTCTTCACTATCAGCTTCTTCAATTTCTAATTCAGCTAAATCTTTACCAAAATCGAATTGTTTAATATCAAAGCCAACAGCTCTTACTAAACTTTTAACTAAAGGATATATTTGTAGAATAAAAGCTATTGTTGTTAAATCCCTAGTCATCTTGATAAGTCTTATATCAAGAATATTTATTTCCATATTTAGTAATGTGGATTTACCCATACCAAACATTGCTAAAGCATAAATATAAATTATAATCGTAATTATATATAATGAACTTGGTTTTTTCTTAACCACCATTACCCAAAATAGTATTAATGAAAATATTATTATTAATACCGGAATAAAGAATAGCATAAAAGTATATGTCGTTGCGGATGCATTAGATCCTATTAAAGCAGTACCTGATGCGAAATAGTCATTAAATACTGACAATATGGTCCACGTTTTATAGAATACATAGGCCATTAAAATAGTCATGATTAAATGAAATAGTTTAAAATTTTTAATCAAAAAAGCATATGGCTTACGTAGTATCATAACCTCATCCCCTATTCCTATCTTATATAAGTATACAATAAAATTGAATAAAATAAAAGACTCAAACTATTCCTTTGAGCCTATATTTTTTAAATTTAATGACATTACTTTATTCTTATTTATCATTCTAGAAGTAACACCATCTATTATCGGCATATTACTATTTTCGTTTTCCAAATCATTTATTATAGATTGTAATATAGCCATACTGTATCTTATATTTGAATCATCTACATTAGAAAATAAATTAAATTGTATTCCTAATATATCTTTTGGTTTTACTTTTAAAAACTTTTGATACTCATCTTCATAATCACTATATCTAATAGGTAATGGTGATTTCATTAATGAGAATGATGGGGGTAAACCATTTTTTGTTTTAAATGTGAATATTTTCTCATTTATGATAAACATAGGTAGTGAATTTAATTCTTCATATATAGAATCTTTACACCCTAAATTCTTAGATAAACTTACATAAAAAAGTCCGTTATAGCCATCACCACTTCGATTAAGATAGATAGGTGCTTTGATACCTTTATTTATCATATTAACAAAATCATCATGATCATATACAAACGCATGATAGTAGTAATTATTGTTTAATACAATTGGTACATTTTCAATATAACTAAGTACTTCTAAAGCTGTCATTTCATCCATCTCCTTATTAAAACTGATGCATATTATAGCACATTTATGAGTAAATAAAAACTCAAACTATTTATTTGAGTAAAAATCATATGGTGCCGACTGAGGGATTCGAACCTCCGACCTACGCGTTACGAATGCGTTGCTCTACCAGCTAAGCTAAGTCGGCTTGGCTACCCCAGCTAGATTCGGACTAGCGATCTCGGAGTCAGAGTCCGATGCCTTACCGCTTGGCCATGGGGTAATAACTATATTTTATCACAAATCAAATTCCATGTATAACAAACTTGATATTTTATTTAAAAATGATATAATAACTAACTACAAAGAAGGGGTGATATTATGAAGCAATTTGATAGATTATATTCTTTCACTACTGAAAATATATCAGGTTATATTGATAAATTTGATTTGAAGAATAAAACCTTATTAACAGTAGGTTCATCAGCTGATCAAGTTATAGACGCAAGCCTAAAAGGATTAAAAAGCGCGACTATATTAGATATTTCACCTAATACTAAGTATTATTATTACTTAAAATTAGCCGCTCTTATAAGCTTAAGTATGGAAGAATACTTAACTTTCTTATGCCCCACTCATTATAAAGAATATTATAGAATTAACCGTGAACTATTTAATATAGATTCATATAATAAAATTAAAGATACATTAAAAAATTTAAACAATGAAGCATTTGAATTCTGGGATAATATTTTTAATACTTTCACTTACTCAGAAATATTAGCTAATTACTTTATTAATGATACAATGAGTTCTCATAATATCATAAATTCTAATTTATATTTAAGTAGCAGTATATTATTTGATGATACTAAAACAAAAATTAAAAATATAAACATTAGATTTATAACAGATAATATCAAAAGTGTTAAATTAACCAAAAGATATGATAATATTTGGCTTTCGAATGTTTGTGACTATATGGCATTAGATGATTTTGTAGATAGTGTAACTTACCTATCACATAGATTAAATATTGATGGAAAAATGTTAGTCGCATATTTATATAACATTAGTTACCATAATCATAGACTAAAAACATGTAAAGATTGTTTCAATTTCAGTGATCTAAAAAGCAAATTAAACAATCACAAAGTTGAAGTTAGAACAACAACTTTTGAAGGCGTAACAGAAAATAAAAAAGATGCAATTTTAATATATAAAAAGCACTAATGTGCTTTTTATAATGTATCTTTTATTTCATCTATTTCATTTATCACAATAAAATTAGTTGTAAGTAACATTCCTGCAATCGATACAGCATTTTTTAAAGCTTCAATAGTAACATTAGTAGGATCTATTATGGAAGTATCAGATATATTTTCTAACTCATTTGTTTCAAAATTATAAATTAGGTTATAGTTAGATTTCAATATTGATTCTTCAATGTCTTTATATTCACCCAAAGCATTTTCCATAATCTTTTTAAATGGGACTTTTAAAGATTCTTTTAATATATCATTATCTATATCATCACTTATTTTAAATAATGATATTCCTTCACCTATAAGTATTCCATTATTTGCTACTTCTAAGGCATTTAAAGCATCTTCAAAACGCATAAGTTTTTCTTTAATTTCTGTTTTAGTTTTGCCACCTACGTATATGGTAGCTATACCATTTTCTAGTAAAGCAATTCGCTTTGATAAAAATTCTTTTTCATAATCTGATGTTTCATTATTATAATCATTTTTTATCTTTTCAATCCTTGAAGTAACATCAATATCATTTATAATTACAATTTCTTCCTTGTTAATTATTAACTCTTTAGATAATCCCAAATCAGCGAATGATATATTATCATATTCTGTATTTATTATTTTAGCGTTAGTGAGTATTGATATATCTTTTTCTATCGCATCTTTTCTACTCCCATAATCAGGTAATTTAAATAAATATATATTCTTATTCATTTGAATATTATAAAGTATAATTTGATTTGATATATCCATATCATAATCATCTGCTAGTATAACAATATTTTTATTTCGATTAAGCCCCTCATTTATAATATCAGCTATACTTTCTAAATCACTTAAATAACCTTTTAAAAGTAAAATATAAGCATGGCTTAGACTAATCTTTTTTTTATCATCAAAATATATATTAGGTATATCAGTCTCAATGGTATATCCTTTTTTTATCTCATAATAAGTCTTTTCTTTACCTTCACTTATTTTTATTGCATGTTTACTACCCATTATTGAATATACATTTTCTAGAAATTTACCTATTTCTTTATCGTTAGATGAAATACTAGCTATAGATGTAAAATCTTTTTTAGAAGGCACCCTACTTAATCCTTTTAATTTTGAAATAGCTATGTCTAAAGATTTATCTAATTCTTTTTTTACTGTAATAGGATTAATACCTGATTTTATTCTTTCAATACCATTATTGAATATGCTTTGTAACAGTACTAAAGTAGTAGTTGTACCATCACCAACTACCTCATCAGTTTTGAGTGAAGCTTCTTTAATAATTTCTAGAATAGCATTAATTCTTTTATCTTCACTTGATATTGATGATGCGATTGTAACGCCATCATTAGTTATAAAAGGAGATGCATCACCACTATCAATGAGTACATTATTACCTGAAGGTCCTAATGTAGATGCAACTGCCCCACATATTAAATTTATAGATTTTTGCATAACTTCTTTAAGTTCTTCTCCACTGATAACCTTTTTCATAAATCCTCCATTTCTAACATATTATTCCAATATTTTTTAGGTGCATGATTCATCTGACATTTCAAGTTTTCTCTTTCTTTAATCGCGACAGTTTTAAAAAATGTCTTCCATAAATCTTCAAATAGAGTTTCATCATCTGATAAGTCTAAATTTAGCTTAATAATATCATTTTCTTGCAAATATGTTACCTTTTTTAAATCATATATTGCATATACACCTCTTTTACTATCTTTAATAATCCAACATTCATCCTTTAATCTATCCTTAAAATGTCTAGTAATTATCCATATAATGTTATGTGTAGGTTCAATAGTAGCGTAATAGAAATTTTTCATCTTTTTAAATCTTAAGAATCCCTTCATACGATGTGCCTCACCTTTAACTTGATTAGATATTCTTATAGCTTCTGATACTACATAAATATCTCTTCTATAAAAAACTGTATTTTTATATTTAATAGCATTTTTAATAAATCCATATATTATCATTTCTTTATTATTCACGTTTGATAAATAAATATAATATGCAGTATATAAAACTAACATAGATACTTCTTTTTTTAAACTATTTATTAATTCTTTATTCTCTAATTTTAGATATATTGGTTCCATAAATAAATTAGATATATATTCATCTTCTCTCTTAATTACATTCGGAATAGTTTTACTTTTGATTAAAGTATATATTAATCCTAATAAAGATGAATATGTTCCATCATATAAATAATCATTCATTGAATAAACTTAATTGTACTCCTACATTCTTTATAGGTTCCTTATTTTCTAAAATTAGATTGCTTTCAATAAATCTTTTATTAAATATTTCCATGTTAGTAAAATATTTGCCATTGCATAAAATAAAGTACTTAGCTCTCTTCAAAGATATACCCATTTTTTTCAAATCTTTAAATTCAATTTTAAAATATTTTCTAGATGATACTATTCTTTTGGCTGATTTAGGTCCTATCCCTGGTATTTTAAGTAAATCATAATAACTAGCCTTATTAATTTCTTTAGGAAATTCTTCCATATGTCTCAATGCCCAATCAGCTTTTGGATCGATTAAAACATTAAAATTAGGATTATTTTTATCTAATAAGTTATCAACTTTATAATTATAAAATCTAAGTAGCCAATCAGCTTGATATAATCTATTTTCTCTTACTAAAGGTGGCATTTCTATAGATGGTAATAAATTATCTTTATTAACAGGAATATAGGCTGAATAAAATACTCTTCTAAGATCATACGTATTATATAAATGTTCACTTTTACCCAGTATATCTAAATCAGTTTCTTTACTTGCACCTATAATCATTTGTGTGCTTTGGCCCGCTGGGGTAAAACTCTTACTTCGGTTTTTCTTTACTGTATCCATAATAGTGCTTATTTTATCTACATTCTTTTGAGGGGCTAAAAGTTTCAAACTAGAATCACTAGGTAATTCTATATTGGCACTTAATCTATCTACTAGTTTGCCTAATTTTTTAAGTAAGTATTCACTCGCACCTGGTATAGCTTTTGCATGAATATATCCATTAAAATGATATTTATATCTAAGTAAACTTATCGTTTCGATAATCTTTTCCATCGTATAATCAGGACTTTTAATAATTCCTGAACTTAAGAATAGTCCTTCTATATAATTTCTTTTATAAAAATTCATTGTTATTTCACATATTTCTTCAGGAGTAAATAAAGCTCTTTTGACATCATTACTTCTCCTATTAATACAATACTTACAATCAAAGATACATGCATTAGTCATAAGTATTTTAAGTAAGGATACACATCTTCCATCACTAGAAAAGGTATGACATATACCTGAATATGCTGCATTACCTACTCCATTACTATTCCTTCTTGTACTACCACTTGATGAACATGATGCATCATATTTAGCAGAATCTGATAGTATAATTAGCTTTTCTTTTAGAGTCATAATCATCACCATATTAATTATAACATATGTTCGTGTATTTGTCACGAAATTTTGTTTGGTATTTTGTGGAAATAAAAACGAACTTTAAAAGTTCGAACGATTTCAATATTGGTGCACGTGAAGGGACTTGAACCCCCATGAGGTTGCCCCCAGCAGATTTTGAGTCTGCCGCGTCTACCATTCCGCCACACGTGCATATATAGATTATATCATAAATAAAAAGAAATTAGTATAACTAATTTTCTTGATATTTAGATTCAAATAAATCTACATCTTCATCTACTACTTCCTCTTCTTCTATTTTAGGAAGTTCAGATAAATTACTTAATCCAAAGTGCGATAAAAATTTATCAGTTGTACCATATAGAATTGGTCTTCCAGGAAGTTCTGATCTACCTTTTTCCTCTATAAGTCCTTTTAATACTAATCTTCTAATATTATAAGATGAATCAACGCCTCTTACTTCATCAACTTGGCTTCTTACCATAGGTTGATTATAAGCAATAATAGCTAATGTTTCTAATGCTGCTGTAGAAAGTAGGTCACTATCTATATCAACCATTTTCTTATAATAATCTTTATATTCTAATTTAGTAACTAGTTTTAAAGTATCTCCTGCTTGTTCAAGACAAATACCTCTATCAGCACTATCATATGATTCTTTTAAATTATTAATTAAGTAATTTAATTTTTCATCATCTATTTCTAATACTTCTTTTACTTTATCTATAGTAACACCTTCGTCACCACCAATAAAAAGTAGTCCTTCTAATATACCTTGCATAAATCACTTCCTATTACTAATGTATAATTCTTTAAAATTATCTTCTTGTTCTATTAATACTTCACCATTCTTAGCCATAATTAATATTGATAAGAATGTAACAACTATATAGTTTCTATTATATTCAGTAAATAATTCTTCAAATTTTACTTTACCTTTTTTATTTAAGACACTTTTAATTTCTCTACTTCTTTCATGCACTGAATATTCTTTATTTGTTATTTTAGTAGCGATTGGTTTTTCTGCTTCTTTTCTTTTTATAAATTCTTTAAATGCATTAGTTAAAGCATCCATATCAACGATATCTGATAATTCAGGATTTAAATCTACTCCTGTGATATTTAAACTTGGATTTTTAGAATATGCCATACTTCTTTCTACTTCCATCTCTTGAAGTGATGGAGTTATATCTTTATATGCTTGATATTCTAATAATCTATGGATTAATTCTTCTCTAGGATCTTCTTCAAATTCATCCTCACTTACTTCTGGTTTAGGTAGAAGATATCTTGATTTCATTTCTATTAATTCAGCAGCCATAACTAAATATTCACTTGCTACATCTAAATTCATACTTTCAACTTTTTCAATATAATCTAAATATTGTTTAGTAATAACTTCTAAATCTATATCCATTATATCAATATTTGATTGTTTAATTAGATGTAGTAATAAATCTAATGGGCCTTCAAATTCGTTTAAACTAACTATATAGTCCATATTACCACCTATATAATTATATCATTAATTAGTTTTTATTCATAGAAATTGATTTAAAAAAGTCATATATTTTATAATATTTATCGTCCCATTCACCTTTTATTCTATTAATAAGTTTAGTTTTAGATATATTTTTATGCTCATTAAAACATTCATAATAGATATAGTTTAATTTATCTAAATCATCTATTTTATCTATTTCATTTATTAAATATTTTGTTATTTCAACTTCATTTCTTGTTCTATATTGATTAATATTATCTTTACTCATTACTTTATATTCTATATTAGTTATATCTAATGATATAGAATTATCTAAGATATCTCTTTCTTCATCTAATAATAAATCACTTTTAGATATGCATACACCTTTATCATCAAAATTAAACGCGATAGCTTCATTGCCATCTGTATAAATAATAGAGTTATAATTTTTCTTTCTATCATTAAACACTTTAGTTATACCTTTAATAGCTGTTATATTTAATTTGAATTTATGATATTTTAATATATTTAAATCTTCACTACTAATTTTAGATAATGGTATACGTTTTATATTTAATATATCATCATCAATATTCCAATCATAAAATTCTATTAATGGATACTTAAAATTAACTAATACATCATAGATATAATTCATTTGATCTCTCCTTTAATTATAGTTATAAATAATATTAAAATCCCTATAACTGAAAGCCAGCATTCACCTCTTCTAGTAATAAAATTAACATATTCATAAAAATTATACCCTATAAGAAGCAAATTCATATAACCTATGATATATGTTATACCTATTAGCGAAAATATATAACCAATTACTAAGAAAAATAGATATAACATAATATCACCTAATTAATCATACGCGTTTATTGAGTTAAATATATTCATTTGATATAATATTATTAGGTGATTTTATGAAACAGTTTTTTAAAAATGATAATGAATTTGTATGTGAAAATTGTGGCAAATTAGTAAGTAAATTAAATTATACAACAAGAGATCACTGTCCATACTGCCTATATTCTAAACATGTAGATATAAATCCAGGTGATAGAGCTAATAACTGTAAAGGACTACTTAAACCAATTGGTATTGAAAAATACAAAGATACATATAAAATACTTTATAAATGTGAAAAATGTCATGAATTACATAAAAATGTTATAGCAAATGATGATGATATGGATATGATTATTGAGATATCAAAAAACAACAGCTAAGCTGTTGTTTTATTTATTAATATGATCCTCCACTAATAAATGACATAATCGTTGGTAAGAAGAATATAAATACCGCGATTAAAGCACATATAATAATTATAAAAGCAAGATTTTTCTTTAAAGAGCCGCCTTCAGCCTTTGGTTCTTCTGCTTTTACATCTCTATTAACTTCTACAGCAGGTTCTGCACTTACATTTGGTATCACATTTTGATTCCCATCCATTGGTTGTTCTACTGGAGTTTGTGGAGTTACATTTTGCACTGGAGCTACTGGAGTAGGCGCTACGTTTTGTACTGGAGCTGGTCCTACTGGTGCTTGTGGAACTACATTTTGTACTGGAGCTTGAGGTGTAGGCGCAACTGGAGTAACTGGTACTTCAGGTGCAGGTGCTACAGGAGCTTCAGGTACTGTATTTGAAACTGCTTCTTGTGGCATTTCAGGTACTGCCATATCTGGGTTTTCAAAAGCAGCTAATAAATCATCTTTTGGTTCGTTCATAATAATCCCTTCCTATCTTAAAGTAATTATATCAAAATTTTAATATATTGCAAACTACTTAAACTAGTTATTTGACAATTTGTTTATAAAATCTTCTTCAGTCCAAATAGTAATACCTAGTTCTTTTGCTTTATCATATTTACTTCCAGGTGCATCACCAACTATTACTACATCAGTTTTTTTACTTACACTATTAGTAGTAATACCACCTAATGATTCAATTTTATCTCTTGCATCATCTCGTGTAATATTAGTTAAGCTTCCTGTAAGTACAAATGTCTTACCAGCAAAATTAGTGTCTTCAATAGCTTTTTCTATTAAGCATTCCATATTAACACCATATGCTTTTAATTTATTAATTATTTCAATATTTTTATCATCATCAAAATAATCTTTAATACATTTTGCTATTGTTTCACCTATATCTTTAATGCTTACTAATTCATCATAACTTGCATTCATTAAGTTATCTAAATTTCTATATTTTATAGCTAACATCTTAGCAGTTCTTTTTCCAACATTTTTAATGCCTAATCCACATAATAATCTTTCTAATGAATTAAATCTACTATTACTTATACTATCTATTAAATTAGTGACACTTTTTTCTCCATAGCCTTCAAGACTCATCAAAGTATCCTTATGTGTATCTAATTTATAGAAATCTGATATATCATTTAGATATCCCATATTAAATAAATCTTCTACTATTTCATCTCCTAATCCTTCAATATCCATCGCGTCTTTAGAAGCAAAATAAATTAATCCTTCTATTTTTCTAGCCGGGCAGTGAACATTAGGGCAGAAATGATGTGAATCTTTTTTTATTAACTTTGTATTACATATAGGACAGTTATTAATCATCTCAAAAGATACAGAATCATCTTTTCTTCTATCTAATTTAACTTCTACTACTTCAGGAATTACATCTCCTGCTTTTCTAATAGATATAACATCTCCTACTCTTACATCTTTTTCGATACAATAATCTTCATTATGTAATGTAGCTTTTGTTACTAATGAACCAGCAACATGAACTGGATCAAAGATAGCATTAGGAGTGATTTTACCAGTTCTTCCTACTGTAAATTTAATTTCTCTTAAAGTAGTTAATACTTCTTTAGCTGGGAATTTATAAGCAATACCCCATTTAGGTACTCTTGAAGTATAGCCTAATCTTTCCTCATCAGCTAAATCGTTTACTTTTAATACCGCACCATCTATTTCATAAGGTAGACTATCTCTTATGCTACCTAATTCATCTATACACGCGATAATCTCATTAGCATTATGCGCTAATTTGTTCAATTTATAATTTGTTACAAAACCTAATTTCTTTAAATACTCTAATGATTCAGCTTGTGTTTTGATACCATAATCAGATGGATTTGGTATAAAATAAGCCATAAAATCTAATCCTCTTTTAGCAGTAACTTTACTATCTAATTGTCTTACTGAACCAGCAGCCGCGTTTCTAGGATTAGCAAATAAGTTCTCCCCATTTTTTTCTCTTTCAATATTTAAAGATACAAATGATTTTTTACTCATATAGATTTCTCCACGAACTTCTATATCAATAGGTTCTGTTAATTTTAAAGGTACTGATTTAATTGTCTTAACATTTAAAGTGATGTCTTCACCTTCCATACCATTACCTCTAGTAGCGGCTCTTACTAAGATACCTTCTTTATAAAGTAATGAACCAGATAAACCATCCATTTTAGGTTCAACTGTATAAGTTGGATTACTAATTACTTTTTTAACTCTTTCATCGAATGATATAATTTCATCTTCATTAAAAATATCATCAAAAGATAACATCGGAGTATTATGAGTTACTTTTTCAAATTTAGATAAAGCTTCTCCTCCTACTCTAGATGTAGGTGAATCATCTCTTTTTAATTCTGGATATTTACTTTCCAAATATAATAATTCATTATAAAAATCATCATATTCTTGATCCGTAATAGTTGGCATATCTAAAACATAGTATTCATAACTAGCTTTATTAATATTATTTATAAGTTCATCTATACGTAATTTTATCTTATCATCTTGCATATTATCACCTATATTTATTTTACCATAAATATGGTAATTTATATAAAAAAAGATAACATTAGTTATCTTTATTTATTGTATTAAATGCAATTGCGAATATCAAAAGTCCAGCCATGAATAATCCAGTATATAAAATAACACTTTGATCATGATCTAACATAAATTGTTTTAGTCCTTCTGACCATTCGTTTAATTTTGTCCATAAATCTAATATCATTCATTCACCTTCTTGATACTTTTGTGACCTTTCATCAAAGATTTTATACCATGTGGATGAGCAAAAGCTACTGTAACAATAGTATCACTTAAAGATACTACTACACCTTCTCCATATATATCATGGATAATATGCTCACCTACTTTATATTCTGCATCAGTATAAATATCATTATTCTTATTATAACTCAAAACTGCGTCACTTTCTAGATATTCTGGATCAATTTCTTTAATAAATCTACTTGGTGTATTTCTATTTCTTTCACCATAAAGCATTCTTTCATTAGTATTAATAAGCCATAATTTCTTAGATGCCCTTGTAATAGCCACATAACATAATCTTCTTTCTTCTTCAATATTACCTTCAAAGATTGAATTATTATGTGGGAATATTCCTTCTTCTAATCCTACTACAAAAACATAGTCAAATTCTAGTCCTTTAGCAGAATGTATTGTCATTAATGTAACTGTATTAGGGTTATCTTTATGTTCTTCCATATCAGCTACTAAACTTATTTCAGCCAAGAAATCTTCTAATGAAGCTAAACCATATTCTTCTTCAAAGTTTTTAGTAATTGATTTAAATTCTTCTAAGTTTTCTAATCTTATTTCTGCATCAACACTATTTTCACTTTCTAATTCTTTTCTAATACCACTCTTATCTAAAATATAATCAATAAGTTCTGTTAAACTTAAATCTTTCATATTAGATACTATATTTTCAATAATATTTTTAAATTCTAATTCTTTACCTTCTTTTATAGTATCATAAATACTTTTATTATATAAATTAGCTTCAAATGTTAAATTTTCAATTGTCTTAGTACCTATACCTCTTTTAGGAGTATTTATAACTCTAAGTAGACTTACATCATCATTATGATTATATATTAATCTTAAATAAGATATTAAATCTTTAATTTCTTTTCTGTTATAGAAATAGAAACTACCTACTACTTTATATGGAATATTGTTAGATAAGAATGCTTCTTCAACTGTTCTTGATTGAGCATTAGTCCTATAAAGTACAGCCATATCTTTAAGTTCTTTTCCATCATTAATTAATTTCTTTATTTCATTAATAACATAATTTGCTTCATCTTTTTCATTTAAAGCTGTATGGTATATTACTTTATCTCCATCAGGATTACTAGTCCATAAATTTTTATCTTTTCTTTCTTTGTTATTTTTAATAACACTATTAGCAACATTTAAAATATTCTTTGTAGATCGATAATTCTCTTCTAATATTATTACTTCTGCATCTTTATAATCTCTTTCAAAATTCAATATATTTTTATAATTAGATCCTCTAAAACTATAAATACTTTGATCATTATCTCCTACAACACATATATTTTTATGTTTAGCAGATAACATCTTAGATAAAATATATTGAGCTTCATTTGTATCTTGATATTCATCTATCAAAATATATTGAAATTTCTCTTGATAATATTTTAATACATCAGGATTTTTTCTAAGTAATTCGATTGGTTTCATTAATAAATCATCGAAATCTAATGAATTACTAGCCATTAATTTATTTTGATACTTTACATAAACTTCATAAGCTACTCTAGCTTCTTCTGTATTAGCAAATCTTTCATATTCAGATGGACCTAATAATTCGTTTTTAGCACTACTAATCATATTTCTTATCATCTTAGGATTATAGTATTTTGGATCATATCCTAAATCTTTGATAATCTTTTTAATTATAGTTAATGAATCATCAGAATCAATGATAGTAAAGTTTTTAGCATATCCTAATAAATCATAGTTTTCTCTTACAAAAAGTACACCTAAAGAGTGAAATGTTGATATTTGTATATCATAAGCTATACTACCTAGCATATTATAAATTCTATCTTTCATTTCTTTAGCTGCTTTATTAGTAAATGTTATTGCCAATATATTTTGAGGAGCAATACCTACTTCATTAATAAGGTAAGCTACTCTAGTAGTAAGAACTCTTGTTTTACCAGATCCTGCACCAGCTAAAACTAATAGTGGACCTTCACTATGTTTAACTGCTTCAAGTTGTTTTTCATTTAGATTATTTAATTCCACTATTATCACCTACATAATTATAACATTTTAAAATATCTAAATAAAGCGAACATTTAAAAAAAGATAGTTAAATTTTAAGTTCACTATCTCCGTTACTATAATCTATTGAAACACCGTCTTCAACATTATAAATAAATACATTAAAACATATATCTTTGCATCTATCTTCAACTGATGCAGCTTCTATTTGCACACCTTTAGCAAGTAAATTAACACCATCATAAATAGGGGTTACACGATATAATACGTTTTTATTATTTCTTTTAACATAATTAGCTACTTCATTTTCAAAATCAAGCATATATTTAGCATTCATACTTCTTGTACATGTAATTAAATTATGTGGATTAGCATTTTCACCAGTAAGTTGAAATCCTATTAAATGACATCTATTATATAAATATTTACCATCTATAAAATCATATTTAATTGTTTTCCAACCTGATGGTTTAACACTACCTATTGATTCTCTTTTAGTAGTAGGCATCATATCTACACCAATATTTGCCATAGCTACACCTGCTCTTCCAAGTAAATCTAAATCACTATATTTTTCAAATGATTTAGTTTCATAATCAATATCTTTAAATTCTGGTTTATTATCATTTATAATTATGTATTTATCATTACTATAATCAGGAATAGCAGATATATCATAACTTACTAATGGTTCTTTAAAGTAATCAACAAATCCATCTATCATTGTTGTTAGACCCATAACAATTAGTACTGTAACTGATAATAAAATTGTTTTTTCTATCTTCTTCATACTATCACTCTATATCATTTTATCACATTCCAGTAGCACCAATCAATCAAGTGAATATAATAAATGGAAAGGAGTATTATGAAAAAGATAATTTTTAGTTTAATTTTAATTATTTTATTTGTAATAGGCGGATTCTTATTAAGTAGAAAAAATACTAATAAAATTAAAGTAGCTGAAGTAGCTCATAGTATATTTTATGCCCCACAATATGTTGCACATTCACTTGGATATTTTGAAGAAGAAGGATTAGATGTTGAACTTATATTAACTTCTGGGGCAGATAAAGTAACCGCAGCAGTCTTATCAGGTGATGTAGAAATAGGATTCTGTGGTAGTGAAGCTACTATATATGTATATAACCAAGGTGAAGAAGATTATTTAGTTAATTTCAGTGCTTTAACTAAAAAAGATGGAAGTTTCTTAGTATCTAGAAAGAAAATTGGTAATTTTAATTTAAAAATGTTAGAAGGGTCTTATGTAATAGGCGGTAGAAAAGGCGGTATGCCTGAAATGACATTGGAATGGGCATTAAAACAAAATGGTGTCGATATCAAGAAAGTAAATATTAATACAAGTATAGCTTTTGCCTCTATGCAAGGAGCATTTATAGGAGGTACAGGTGACTTTGTAAGTCTATTTGAACCTAATGCATCACAAGTTGAAAAAGAAGGTTTAGGATATATTGTAGCTTCTATTGGTGAATTGGGTGGAATTGTACCATATACTTCTTATAACGCCAAAAAAAGCTATATCGAAGCTAATCCTAAAGTAATAGAAGGATTTACTAAAGCAATTCAAAAAGGGTTAGATTATGTACATAGTCATTCTGATGAAGAAGTAGCTAAAGCAATATTAGATTACTTCCCAGATACTTCATTAAGCGATTTAACTAATATAATCAAAAATTATAGAAATATTGATGCATGGTTTGATACTACTGATATATCAGAAGAACATTTTGATCATATCCAAGATATTATGAAAGCAGCTGGTGAATTAGATAAAAAGGCTCCATATGATAAATTAGTTTTACAAAAATAACTACATACCGTAGTTATTTTTATGAAATAAACTAATTAAATTATCATATTTATACTTATGCATAAAATATCTTAGGACGGTGTTTTATAGTGGAAAAGTGTATTTTAAAAATTGAAGACTTAAATAAAACATATCATACTAAAAAAGAAGAGATAAAAGCTGTTGAAAAGTTTAATTTAGAGCTTGATAAAGGTGATTTTATAGCTATAGTAGGTCCTTCTGGTTGTGGAAAAAGTACAATATTATCAATATTAAGCGGCCTTGATAAAGATTATGGTGGAAAAGTGATATATGATGATATCAAATTTGGATATATGCTGCAGCAGGATGCTTTATTGGAATGGAAAACTGTATTAGAAAATGCTTTATTAGGATTAGAATTACAAAATAATTTAAATAACGAATCAAAAGATTATGTTATTAATTTATTAACTACCTACGGGTTAAAAGATTTTATAAACAGTTATCCATCTAGTTTATCAGGTGGGATGAGGCAACGTGTCGCCCTTATAAGAACGTTAGCTACCAAACCAGATATTATCCTTTTGGATGAACCGTTTTCTGCTTTAGATTATCAATCTAGATTAATAGTATCTGATGATGTATATAAAATACTAAAAAAAGAAGGAAAAAGTTTTATTATGGTTACTCATGATATAGCTGAAGCTATCTCAATGGCAGATAAAGTGATTATTTTATCTAATAGACCATCACATATTAAAAAGATAATTGATGTCAATTTTGATGATAAAACTACACCTATAAATAATAGAAAATGTAAATTATTTAATGAATATTATGAAAAAATTTGGAAAGAGATTGATTATCATGTATAGTATGGAACATATAAAGTATATAAAAAAAATAAAAAAACATAAAATGATTATATTTTTTATACAAATATTAATATTTGTATTATTTATAGGTATATGGCAGTTTTTAGCTAATAAAAACTTAATAAATACATTTATAACTTCATGTCCTAAAAAAGTATTAGAAACTATATATAGTTTATATCAATCTAATAATTTATTTAAGCATATATGGATTACTATATATGAAACATTTATAAGCTTTTCATTGGGTACAATAATAGGATTATTTATAGCCTCTTTATTATGGTGGAATAAAAATATAGCTGAAGTAATCGATCCATATTTAACAATTCTAAATAGTCTACCTAAAGTAGCATTAGGACCAATTATTATTATATGGGTAGGTGCCAAAGTAAGTTCGATAATTATTATGGCTTTGCTTATATCAGTAATTGTAGCTATCATAAATATATATCAAGGATTTATCGAAACTGATAAATTAAAAATTAATATGTTTAAATCTTTTGGTGCATCAAAATGGCAAATATATTCCAAATTGATACTTCCAAATAGTATATCTAATATAATGAACGTTATAAAGGTAAATATAAGTATGTCTTTAATAGGACTATTACCCCCAGTGGGAGAAAAAATATTTTTTAATAAATGTTATAGTAGATATTGATTTCATTATCATTTACTATAACTTTGTCGATTAAATGTTCAATTATTCTTCTTTGCTCATCAAAGTCCATTTCAAACCAAGTTGATTTTAGATTCTTTATCATATTCAAAGATACTTTGTTATCTTTTTCTTTTTGATCTGATTCAATCAATTTCTCTTCTATAGTTTCTTTCTCTTTTTCTAATTCATTTATTTTATTATTAGTTTCTTCAACAGCTATACCATTTGCTATATTATTTAATAGATTCTTTATTTGTTTAGTTATTTCTTCAAGTCTCCCTTTATATTCATTCTTTACATTGACAGTTGCTATATTAAAAGTTTTCTTAAATAAATCTAAATCTAAACTCATTTTAAATAATTCTTCTAATACTGCATCTTCAACTTCAAATGTGTCCCATCTTTTATTATTACAATTAGGATCTTTAATATATCTCGGCTTACTTTTTTGTTGTGAATAACAATACATTATTAATCTTTTTCCCCATTTTTGATATCTATACTTAGCTCCACAATGTCCACAATATACTTTTCCAGATAGTAAATAATGTCTTTCATACTTTTCACGACTTCTAACTTTATTTACTCTTAAAATCTCTTCATAAAGTTCATCAGATACTACGGCTTCATGTTTTCCCTCATAGACTTCATCTCTATATGGTACTTTACCAGTATTAGTTATGGATAATATTCTAGTTTCAACCATTGATTCGTCCATTCCAACAATTTTACCAATAACATTAAAACTTTTACCACTAATATAAAGTGAAATCATTTTATGAAGTAATTCTACTTGTTCTGGAATTGGTACTAAAGTTCCTGTATTTCTATCATAACGATAAGGAAATGGTATTTTACCTCCGCCTCTCCAAAGACCTGCTTCAGCTCGTTTTTTTAGTCCTATACGAGTTCTTTCTAAAATTGTTTCTCTTTCAAGTTGAGCAAATACTGATAATACACCAATCATTGCTTTACCAAATGGTGTTGATGTATCAAAGTTCTCTCTCATTGAAATAAAACTTACATTATACTTATTAAATACTTCTTCAATTAAATACAATGTATCTCTTTGACTTCTTGATATTCTGTCTAACTTAAATACGAATACAGCATCAATTTTGTGATTCTTACAATCTTCAATTAATCTTTGAATTGCTGGTCTATTTAAATCTTTACCAGAATATCCACCATCAATATAATATTCAAACTCTGTATAGTCTTTGCTTTTTGCATAACTTAACAAAAATTCTTTTTGGGCATCTATTGAATATCCTTCAAGTTGGCTGTCGGTAGAAACTCTTGCATATAATCCCGCTTTTATATTAACTCCTCCTTATAAAGCAAGATTATAAGATTCCAATTACATTTTACCACATAATTGGATTTTATTACATGATGATTTTTATATATGTGCATATTTTTTAACAATCTCATATATAACCACATCTGTAATCTTTATCTCACTTGGATTAATTTTATTTCCATTTTTATCATAGTTATTCACAATTATCATAGGACACCTCTAATAATTTTTATGAAGTTTTAAAAACTATTATTCGTATTCCTTTAGCATTTCTACCATTTCCAAGTATTCAGGATCATCTTCACTTAAAGGATCTGCTTCACATCTTTTACCATTCCAAACCATAACTCCATCTTCATCATATCTTATATATGGACCTTTTCGTCCATCTATAATATCATCTTGATTATTTGATATATCTGTTACTTTTACATAGGTTACAATTTTATTATCTTTATCGGTATATGAATTTAAATATCCTTTTACGAATATTTTATTATTCTTATAAAAAAGATCCTTATAAATATTATAAAGATCTTCATATATATGAAAACTAATAAAACAATTAGATTTAATTTTAGCAAAAGTATTGCAAGTAAGTCCAAATGCTATATAGTTATTAAAATGCTTAATGTTGTTTATTTTACCAGATATTAAAACTTCGTTATAATTTATTTTTTCTATATCCATGTTAACACATCCTTTCTCTTATGATAATTAGAATACTAAATTATCTATTATATTATTTATTAAATTATTTTTTATATTATCTATTATGGTCTTAATTTATTCATATAAGGTATAAGAAAATATTCATATACCTATCTTATTTTTTTAATAGGGACTATATTAATAATTTAATATATCCCTCTTAAAATTTACTTATCGCTTATAAAAATTCTTCTTTGATAATCTACTGTCGTTGTTTTAATATAGTCTAGGCTTTTTAATTTACTAATAGTATTTGATATTGTACTTTTTGAAAGATTTAATCTTTTACCAATATAATCATTGGTGGCGAAACAATAACCTTTATCATTACTTAATGCTTTTACTAATCCATATACCACTTTATCTGTTGAATTTAATTCCTTATCTTCAATAACATTGTCATTAATTATGATACAACCCATATATTATTCCTTTTAATATTTTGTTTGGCATAGGCATTCTCCTTTCTTAAATAAAATTCCAATAAAAAAACTTGTATAAATCATACAAGCAAAAACGAGCTAAAGTAGAAGATATTTATAAGCTAATATTTTAAATCCCGCCTTGGTGGATTTCTGAATCTTATATTTCTATAAGATTTGAGATACTAATCTAAATCTCCGAACATTTAGTGTATCTCCATATCTACTTATCTAGCAGATATGTATTTCATACATTCCTCTTTTATATTCCCTATATATTAGTAGTTTGAATTTTTCTAATATCTTTAGATTATTTCTAAACCCTACATTTGTTATTGGAATATACTTTTGGATATCCCCTATATTGAAGTGGAATACTGTTCTATCAAATCCCCTGCAATATAGATAGGAATAAATTTCTTTTGCTTCTGGTTTAATATCTTTATTATTCCAGATTGCATTGTTTATTAAATCAAGTTGTTTCTGTTTCTTCATACATATTTTTCACTCCTTTCTTTAAATCCGATTTCCCGGTCACAATATAAATATAACATCGTCCGAGATTAATGTCAAGTATTTTAACCGAAAAACTGGACATTTTCGTAATTATGTGATAGAATTTAATTACTGAGGAAGAAAATTGCTAGTAATTATAACGATTTATTAGTAAAAAGGATGTGGTTAAATGAACTCAGAAGAACTTAAAATATTAATTGAAGATGCTAGAATTAAAAAAGGTATCTCACAAAGAGAACTTGCTAAACAAACAGGTATTAGTAGAAGTACATTGAATGACCTAATTAATGGCAAAATAAAAAAAGTAGATATTGATGATCTACGAAAGATTGCTGAAACATTAGATATGTCTTTACAGAAATTATTAAAAACTGCTGGTTATGATGAAATGCTATTCTATTTTAATAAAGATAAGTATGCAAATAAATCTAGTAAAGATTTAAAAGAATTAATAGAGCAATATAAAAAATCTGAAATAGATTTATTAGATTTTGATTCTCAAAAGAGAAGAAAAATTAGTGATGCTAGACAAAAGCTATTTTATACAATGGAACATTTACAAATAATGAAAGATAATAAAGATAGTCAATATACCATTGATAAAGCAATAGAAGATATAAAATACGCTTTTGAAGAATTAGAATTTGCTGAACATAAATACGACTATGATAAATTACCGAAGCAAAATTAAAAAATCTCTTTTCGCAAGATTAGAGATTTTTTTATTAAAGAATACGTGGCACGTTTTGTTGCGAAGCAATGAAAGTGGCGATAGTATTCTTTCTTTTTTATGAAACGCAAGTTGAAATAAAAAAGGCATCATTACTACTTACGATTAGTTTGTAGTTATGATGCTTATTGGGTTTCAAAAGGGTGTCCCTTTGCACACTATTCCTAGTTGGCAAAATGCCGACTTGGTAGTGTGTTACTATCTTGTCTTAAAGATAGTCTTTAGCGAAAATCCATTAGTTATGAAATTTCTTTTGGATTTTCACTTTTTATAGGTTGTGATATTTATGTTAAGGTTTTCGCAATAGCAACCTATTGCGAAAACTTTTAAAATAATTTTTGTTGTTTATTATCATCTGAATATCTATGTATTTTACTCTTTCTATCCTTTTGAACTCCACGATGATATTTTATTTCAGGATAGCCAAATCCAACAATTAATTTTATATAATGATCTTCTGGTATTCCTAACATCTTTCTTGCTTCTGGAACTAATTCTTCCAACACTTCTGATGGATAGCTCATTATTGCTGTTCCAAGTCCAAAAGAATTTGCAATTAATTCAAAATATGCAGATGCTATATTACAATTTACTTTTGAATCTTCAGCCCATTTACCAACACACTTTTCATGTGCAATAAATAAATGAGGTGCTCCACAAAATAATAAATCATCTTTTCTTATAGTATGCTCTGATTGCTTCATTTTCTTATAATAAAAATCACTGAAACTATGAGTATAAATATGTTTCTTTGCAAGTTCTTCCATTTTAGGATAAGCAACATTCCATATTTCTTTAACTCGTGTCTTATCATCTATAACTGTATATTCTACATTACAAGCATTTCCACCAGTTGGAGCTGATTCCATTGCTTTTAATATTCTATCTATAATACTTCTATCAACATTTTTATCTAAATATCTTCTACATGTTCTTCTATTTGTTAGGAGTCTTTCCATGTATTCTCCCATTTCTTCTGGAACTGGTGGTTTGGAATCTTTAGGATCTTTACCAAATATTGATATAGCTCCTACAGGACAAACTGCTAAACAATGCTGACATCTCCAGCAACCTCTCCAACCATATCTTTCAAAATCTTTCATTTCAGGGTATCCATCTTCACCAAATTCTAAAATCATACCAGAGCAAGTATTTATACAATTTCCACATTTAATACATTTTGATTTATCTACTATGAACTGAGTTTTTTCTTTCATACTTCACTTACTCCTTTAATTACTTTGTTAATATCATCTTGAATACCAATTGCTTTATCTTCAATATCATTAGGAACATTAGCATACTTATCATTAATTCTAATAAGAAAAGCATTAGGTAGTTTATAAGTTAACTCTTCAAATGGATATCTAATAATTCCTGGAGTATTAAATCCAGCACCTAATTCTAAAAATAATATTTTCTTATCTTTATTATCATTAATAAATTTTTCATAGTTATTAGAATGTTCTTTCCAATAATCATCTTCAACAAAGAAGTTATCTTTTCTTAAATTAACTTCCATTGTTTCACCACATACAGGACATTTAGGTACAAGTTCGCCAGGTATTTTAATATCTTCATTTTTTTCTAACATTTCTTTAATCATTTCAGTATCATCATATAATTTATTATGACAAGCTCTTGAACATTGAATTTTTGTTAAGGCACCTTGTACTTCAAATACTTTATTTGAATCAAAACCAGCTTTCAAAAATTGTCTATCTACATTAGTAGTTAATACGAAATATTCTTTATCGTTTACTAAATTAAATAAATTTTTATATGTTTCAGATACTTTCATTCCAATACATAAATAATTTATATGTTTAGCCCAATAAGACCATCTTTCTTCTTCTGTATCAAAATCATAGAAACTAGATGTGTACATATCAGTAAATCCATAATGTTTAACAAGCTCAGGAAAGTTTTCCTTAAAATTTAATGTTCCATAATTAACTCCAGCTGCAGTTGATAATCCTGCACCTGCTCCAATAATAATTACATCTGCATCATTTATTTTTTCTTTAATATACTTAAAATCAGTCATTTGCTTCACCACCTTTAATTTAAATTCTTTTTATATATTTCTAAATCTTCATCTTTAAACACATTAAATATAATATGTTCAAATACATCTTTATTATTTTTTAAATATTTTTCTATGGTATTAATTGCTATTTTACTAGCTTCATTTTGAGGAAAACCATATAATCCAGTTGAAATGCATGGAAATGCTATTGTCTTTAATCCTTTTTCTTTACAAAGTTCTAATGAATTAAAATAGCAATTTCTTAGATCTTCTATATCTTGTTTAGTTGGTGTTCCACTTACTTGTGGTCCAACAGTCTGAATAATATATTTACTTGGTAAATTATATCCTTTTGTTAATACTACCTCTCCATTAGAAAGTGTTTTACCTTTCATAATTGCATTACATTCTTCTCTTAACTCTATTCCTGCAAATGAATGAATTGCATTATCAATACATTTATGACCTGGTACAAAACAACCTAATAAATATTCATTACAAGCATTTACTATAACATCGCACTTTAATGTTGTTATATCTCCTTGCCATATGGAAATAATATCTTTATTAAATGGTATGTCTTTTTCATCAGTTATACCTTTTTCTTTTATTTCATTTTGTAGATATTCGTCTTGTACTTTTAAATATTCTTCGCTAATAGGTTTTGGATTTCTTATATTTCTTAAAGCACGATATAATTCTTTTTTTTCTTCTAAAGATGTAGGTATATCTACATTAGATAATTTACTATCTTCTTTAATTAATTCGCTAATTAAATAATCTAAATTATTCATCTTTTTTATCCTTATATTTAAGACCATATTCTTTCATTAATTCTATTATAGGTCTTAAATCGTTTCCTTTGTCGGTTAAAAAGTATTCTACTTTAGGAGGAACTTCAGGATATACTTTTCTTTCTATTATTCCATCACTTTCAAGTTCTCTTAAATTTTCTGTTAATACTTTTGCTGATATACCTACAACTGATCTAGTTAATTCATTATATCTTTTTGTACCTGTAAGTAAATCTCTTAATATAAGAATCTTCCATTTATTAGCTATCATTGATGCAGTATATTCTACTGGACATGGAGTATAAATCTTTCTCATTTTTCATCACCAATATAATTATACTATATAACTAACTTTTAGTATAGTACGCACCTTTTAGTAAGTATTAAAAAATCAAACTATAAAGTTTGATTTTACATTGCTTTAGCAATTATATTTCCTTCAGTATCTTTCATATCTCCATTTTCTGCATTTAACAATAATGGATTAGTACTTTTTAATATTTTTGCTGATTCTTCATCATTATACCAATATACTTTATCTGTATTAATTGGATTCATTCCAACTAAGGCATTATCTGGAACATTTTCAATATAATTTGTTGATCCTTCTACTGCTCCTTCTTTTATTTTATTAATTTCATCTGTTGTATATGCTTCTGCTGATGCAGGATTTACAATTCCTTCCTTGTCAAAATATTTTGAAGCATAGTAAATAGTTCCTACTCCTGCTCCTTCATGATTTAAGGCAAATCCATATGCCCAATTGTTTAAATTTTTCATTTAATTTCATCTCCTCTTTCTTACAAATTAATCTTATTACAATTAAAATAATAATGTAAGAATGCACTTTTTTGTAAGATACTTACCTTTTTGTAGGAATTTAATTAAAACAAAGAAAAAAGTCTGTAAATTTTTTTACAAACTTTTCGTCTTATATCCATGTTGTGAACAGAATATCTTAATCTTACGATTATTCTATTTATTAATGTTTTCGCATTAGCAACCTATTGCGAACAGATTAATATATAACTAATTTCCTAAATTAATAATTTGATCTTGATACAACTTATTGTTTAATAACTCAGGATTTTCTCCTATAAATGCTTTAGATGCTTCTCCATCATTTTGTAATTGCCACATAAACCATGCAGTAACATATCCGTCTGCATAATAAAGCATTTCGCCATGATCACAATCATTTCTTCTTGCGAGCACCTTTGTTACATCATTTGATATATTATCATATGTTTTCTTCATACTATCTAATGGAGAAATATTAGAATCAGTTGCTCCAGTTGAAGAAATCATTAATGAATTTGCTTTAATAAGTGATGAATCTGAATCCCACAAGAAAGCTTTTGCCATATCAGTTTCTGTTGAACTTAATAACACTGCTGCTTTTATCATATCAGAATGTGGGTGAATTGTAATACCATTTATTACTCCAATTCCTCCTTGAGAATGTCCAGTCACTCCTATATTATCAAAATCAATATGACCTTTTAGTGGACTTTCATCATCATTTGATTCATAAACATCTACAAGTTGTAAATACCTAATTGATAATTCTACACCTTCTCCATAGAATGAATTACTTTCTTCATTTGCAATGGTAATAAATCCCCATGAAGCTAAATGTTTTTGAAGAGCAGGATATTTTGTAGCGGGAGTTCCAGTTCCATTAAGAAATATCACGACTGGTACTTTACCCATTTCATCAATATTTTTTGGATAGTACACTTCAAATTTTTCTAATGAAGAAAATGTAACACTTTCCAAATGTTCTACTTCATATCCCCCTATAGCTAAATATTTTGCTTCTATATCTCCACCAGTTTGAACTTTTTTTACATAATCATCAGGTACAGAAGGTATTTTACTTAATATTTTTATTAAGAGTATTATTAAAACAATAATTATTAATAATATAATTCCTATAATTTTTAATACTTTTTTCATAATTAACTCCTATTTTTCTACTGGCATATATTTAGCTAAATATTCATCAATAGCTTCCATCCATTGTTTTACTACTTTATCATCATTTTGAAGTCCATGACCTGAATGTGGTAATTCAAAATATTTAAAATCAATGTTATTATCTTCTAATGCCTTTTTTAATCTTAAAGATCCTTTATATGGTTGGACTCTATCATATTTACCATAAGCAACTACTGTCGGAACAGAATTTTCATCTATCCAAGCATAAGCTGATACTGGTTTCATTAATTCTTGATATGAACCATTTTTTATCATATCTGTAGTTATTTCAACTCCACCCATAACACTAAACAATCCAGCAGCTGCTTCAATTGCTTCATCTGCATCTTTATCTAATCCATAATTATCCCAATCTTCTCTAAAAAAACTCGATGGTCCTACTGCTCCAAAAGTAAATACTACTGGAACAGGAGAATCTTTTGCATCTCTATAAGCATATATCATAGCTAGACAATGTCCTGCTGATCCACCTGCCATTGTTAACTTATCAATATTGTATCCATGTTTTTTTGCTTCTTCTATTACAACTGGAATTGCACTTTTTATTTCATTTGACTGAGATAAAATACTTTTATCGTTATCTTCTGTTCTTAATGTGTAATTGATTCCTGCTGCTACATATCCTTTTGAAGTTAACCATGCTAACATATCCTCATCATCTTTTTTATCACCAGATGTAAATCCACCAGCATGAAGATATACAACCAATCCATAATTTTCTTTTGTATTATCTTTTGGTAAATACAAATCAAATTTATTTGCTTCTCCTGAATCATATGATACATCTGATATTCTTGTTCCAATCTCATCAGACCATTTTACTGAATATTCTTTTTTCCACGATGGCTGAATAGCAAATTTACTAATAATTCCAAGTATGAAAGTTAATACAAATATGAATATACATAAACCCACAAATTTACCTTTTTTCATAGAAAATTACCTCCAAATAAAGTTCCACCTAGAAGTAAATTCATAAGTGCTCTAACTGCTAATCTACCTAGACAAATTCCAAAAACTGCAACAATACCAAGAATAACATATCTTTTTGTAGTCATTTAAATACCTCCTTATTGACTTGTTCAAAAATAAGTGTTACATTTATAACATCTTAATTATATTATATAATTTTTGTTTTAACAATATCTACGCAAGCAAGTGTTAGAAAAAGAGGTGTTTTATAACAATGGAATTACAAAGTGATAGATCTAAAAAAGATATAGCAGATGCCTTAATATCTCTGATGAAAAAGAAAGATTTTAATAAGATTACAAACAAAGATATTACAAATCGTGCTGGATTATCTCATATTACTATATATCGTAACTTCAATAATAAAGATGAAATAGTAAAATATTATTTAGATGAACTAACTGATGAATTTATCAAAACAAGTAAAATATTATTTGATCCAAATGATTTTACTAATTATTTAATTAAATTATTTACTCATTTAGAAAAAAACAAAGATATTGGAATTCTTCTATATAAAGCAAATATGATTCACCATTTAAAAGATGAATTTGATAGAATATTTTTAAATAAAGCAAATTCACTAAATGAAGAATTCACATATTCATTCATATCAGGTGGATTATATAATATCTATTATTATTGGATTAAAAATGGTTGTAAAGAATCTCCACAAGAATTGGCAGAAATGTTTAAAGATTTT
>JAGBJG010000004.1 GCA_017934595.1 Bacilli bacterium | reverse complement strand
TTATAAAAGAAGTAGAAGATTGGATAAATAATTATCCAAGAGCAATGTTTGACTATAAGAGTTCAAATGATGTATTATTAAATATATAAAACTTACATTTCGGGTAACAAAATGTGCGGACACTTATTATTTCCATTTATAGTAACCTAAAAAAGGTTACTTTTTCTTGTTTTATATAGTTAAAATATGGTATAATTAGGTAGATTGATACTACTAGAGGTGAAGTATGGAAGATATTATTAAAAAGATACAAGATTATGCTTTAGAAGATATAATGGGTGATAGATTTGGTAGATATGCGAAAGCTATTATTCAAGATAGAGCTATACCAGACGTAAGAGATGGACTAAAACCAGTTCAAAGACGTATTTTATATGGTATGTATAAAGATCATAATACATATGATAAACCTACAAGAAAAAGTGCAAAAACAGTAGGATATATAATGGGTAATTTCCATCCACATGGTGATTCATCAATTTATGATGCCATGGTCAGAATGAGTCAATGGTGGAAAGGTACTCCATATGTAGATATGCAAGGTAATAATGGTTCTATGGATGGTGATGGCGCAGCTGCTATGCGTTATACAGAAGCTAGACTATCTAAATTCAGTAATGAACTACTTAAAGATATCGATAAAGATACAGTAGAGTGGGCACCTAACTTCGATGATACAGAATTAGAGCCAACTGTCTTACCTGCTAAATTCCCTAACTTATTAGTTAACGGAGCTAATGGTATATCAGCTGGTTATGCAACTAATATTCCACCACATAACTTAGGTGAAGTAATAGATGCAACTATTAAAAGAATTGATTCACCAAACTGTAGATTAGAAACTATTTTAGATATAGTAAAGGGTCCTGATTTTCCTACAGGTGGTATTGCTTGTGGTAAACAAGGTATCGTTGATGCTTTTACTAAAGGTAGAGGACGTGTCATAGTAAAGGCTAAGGCTGAATTTGTGAGTGTTAAGGGTAAAGAACAAATTATAATAACTGAAATACCTTTTGATGTTAATAAAGCTATGTTAGTAGCTAAAATAGATTCTATTAGAATTGATAAAAAAATCGATGGTATGGCTGAGGTTAGAGATGAATCTGATAGAACTAATCCAGTAAGAATTGTTATTGATCTTAAAAAAGATGCAAATAAAGATTTAATATTAAATTATCTATATAAGAATAGTGATTTACAAATATCATATAACTATAATATGGTAGCTATTGTAAACAGAAGACCAATGACATTGGGTATATTACCTATATTGGATGCTTATATTGAGTTCCAAAAAGAAACTATTTTAAGAAGAACTAGATTTGATTTAGCTAGTTATGAAAAAAGACTACATATCGTAGAAGGTTTCCTTAAAATGATATCTATTTTAGATGAAGTAATTAAAACTATTCGTGCTTCTAAAAATAAGGCTGACGCTAAAGATAATTTAGTTGCGAAATTTAAATTTTCAGAAGCTCAAGCAGAAGCTATTGTTGTATTACAACTTTATAGATTAACTAATACAGATGTAGTTGCGTTAGAAGAAGAACAAGCTAATTTAAAGAAATATATAGCTGCTTTAAATATCATTTTGAATGATGAGTCTAAACTTCGTGATGTAATGAAACATGAGTTAAGAAAAGTTAAAGATGAATATGCTGTTCCTAGAAAAACAGTAATTCAAGATGAAATTGAAGAAATTAAAATAGATGTAACTGAAACTATTCCAAAAGAAGATGTAATAGTTGTTATAACTAATGATGGATATGTTAAACGTGTATCTAAACGTAGTTATAACAAAGATGAAGCTACATTAACTAAGGATGGAGATTATGTAATAGGTGAATATGAACTTAATACATTAGATACGGTATTAATGTTTACTAACTTAGGTAATTATTTATATGTCCCAGTGTATGAAATGCCTGATTTAAAATGGAAAGAATTAGGTAAACATATATCTAATATTATAAAAGTAGATCCTAGTGAAACTATTATAGGATGCATGCCTGTTAAAGATTTTAATGAAGATAAATATATCACATTCTTTACTAAGAATGGTATGATTAAAAGAGTTAAGTTACTAGATTTTAAAGCATCAAGATATACTAAAGCTATTAATTCAATGAAGTTAAAAGGTGATGATGAAGTTATTTCTGTTACTTATAAAAATGGTAAAGAAGTATTCATCTCAACTTATAATGGATATGGACTACGTTACTCAATAGATGAAGTACCAGTAGTAGGTTTAACTGCTTCAGGTGTTAAATCAATTACTTTAAAGAATGACTATGTTGTATCTGGTACTATCTTTGATGAAAACTTAGAATATTTAACAGTAGTAACATCTAAAGATACAATTAAAAGAGTAAGACTTTCTGAATTCGAAGTAAGTACTAGAGCTAGACGTGGACTAGTTATGGTAAGAGAAGTAAAAACTAATCCATATAGAATTATAAAAACATTCATAATTTCTAATAAGAATACTTTAGGTATTAAAACTAATGATGGTATAAAAGAAATAAAAGTAACTGAAGCTACTATCTTAGATAGGTATTCAACAGGTTCTAGTATAGGTGTTAAAGGAATTAAAGATGTATTTAACGTAGTAGGACTAGAAAGTACTGAAGTAGAAGAAGAAAAAGATATACCAGAAAAAGTTGATTTAAAAACTATTGATGAGAGAATTATGACCATAGATGATTTTCTAGATAATATAGAAAGTTAAGCAAAACCACTTTAATAAAAAGTGGTTTTTTGATATAATTTATTTGGTGACTTTTATGAAAAAAAGTATTATTATAATAACTATTCTGATTTTTATTGGAATTACATGTTTCTTTATTTTTAATAAAGATAGTAAAACATATACATATGAATATAATGTATATACATCTAATGGTGAAATTAATAAAGAAGAATTAACTTATACTAAAAGTAAGAAAATAACTAATTATGTTAGAATTGAAACTAGTATGGGAGATATCTTTGTAGAACTATATCCAGATATCGCGCCTAAAACTGTATCTAATTTTAAGGCCTTAGTTAAATCAGGCTTTTATAAAGATATGATATTCCATAGAGTTATAAAAAACTTTATGATTCAAACAGGGGATCCAACAGGTACAGGTAATGGTGGAAATAGTAGAAAAATAGTTGGTGAGTTTTCTTCAAATGGTATAGAAAATAACTTAGCTCATGAAAGAGGAGTTATATCTATGGCAAGAGCTAATGATAAGAATTCAGCGTCTAGCCAATTCTTTATCGTACATAAAACTTATCCATCACTAGATGGAGAATATGCTGCATTTGGAAAAACTATAGCTGGATTAGAAGTAGTAGATAAAATAGCTACTACTAAAACAGATAATAACGATAAACCAACAACAGATATCAATTTAATTAATATAGAATTTGTAAATATAGAAAAGTAGGTGAATTATGGTAGAAGTAATAGAAAATATATTTAATGAAATATTAGAAAGAAATGGAATAACTAAACTTAGATTAGTTAAATCTAATAGACCAGATTTATGTGATTTACAATGTAATGAAGTATTTAAATTAGCTAAAAGTCTAAATATGGCTCCTATGGATATTGGTAATAAAATAGTTAAACTAGTAAATGAATATCCTGAATTTTCTAAGTATTTTAATAAAGTAGAATTCGCGATGCCAGGATTTATTAATATAACAGTATCAGATTATATTATTAATGAATCATTAAGAAATATGGATAAACCATTATTTAATATAACTCCATCTAACCAGACTTATGTAATAGATTATGGTGGACCTAATATAGCTAAGCCATTACATGTAGGTCATTTAAGATCTGCAATAATAGGTGAATCAATTAAAAGAATATTAAAATATAAAGGTAATAATGTTATATCAGATGTTCATTTAGGTGATTATGGACTTCAAATAGGTGAAGTAATCTATGCTATTAAAAGAGACGGTATTAAAAATGAAGATATTACTTTAGAATACTTAAATAAAGCTTATCCAGAAATGAGTGCTTTATGTAAAGTTGATGAAGATATCAAAAGAGAATGTGAACAAATTACTAAAGATATGCAAGAAGGTAATATAGAGTATAATGAATTATGTGATATTATAAGTAAAGTATCTATTTCTGATATAAAAAGAATATATGATTCATTAGATGTATCTTTTGATTTATGGGATTCAGAAAGAACAGCTTATAAGTATATACCTGAATTAGAAGATTTATTAAATAAGAAAGGTATATTATATAAATCTGAAGGTGCCATGGTAATAGATGTTAAAGAAGATTCTGATACTAAAGAAATACCACCTATGATATTCCAAAAATCTAATGGTGCTTATTTATATGGTACAACTGATATGGCTACTATATATGACCGTGAAAATAGATTTAAACCAGATGATATTTTATATGTAACAGATGATAGACAAGCTATGCATTTTAAACAAGTCTTTAGAGCTTCCCTAAAAGCAGAAATAACTGATTCTAAATTAGAACATTTACCTTATGGTACAGTTAATGGTGTAGATGGTAAACCTTATAAGACAAGAAAAGGTGATGCACCATCTTTATCTGATATGTTAGAAGAAACTAAAGATGGATTTATAGCTAAAAAAGAAGAAAACAAAAACATGAGTGATGAAGATTTAAATATCATTACTAATGCCATTATTAAATTCGCTGATTTATCTAATGATAGAGAAAAGGATTATATCTTTGATATTGATAAATTCTCATCTGTAGTAGGTAAGACAGGACCTTATATTTTATATACTTATTTAAGATTTAATAAGATATTAAAAGAAGAAGGTAAATCTACTATTTTAAGTGATACTATTTATAATAAAACTGATAGAGATTTAAGAATGAGTATATTAGATTTAAATAATAGTTTTGAATCTGCATATACATTAAGAAAACCAAATTATATAGCTGAATATTTATATAACTTATGTACAGCATTAAATAACTTTTATCAAGTAAATCATGTTAAAGGTTCTGATGATAATGTTAAAAATGATTGGTTATATATAATTGAATTATCAACTAAGATTATTAAAGAAATGTTATCTTTACTAGCTATAGATGTACCCAGTAAGATGTAATTGAATTAACCACATAAAATGTGGTTTTTTTCTACTTATTATGATATACTATATATAGAATAGGAGAGTATATATGAAGAAAAAGGGATTTACATTAATAGAATTACTTGCGGTAATAGTAATACTAGCTATCATAGCGTTAATATTAGTACCAATAGTAAGTGACATAATTGAATCGGCAAGAAAAACATCATTTAGAGAATCAGTAAATGGAATAATAGATTCAACAAATAATTATTTACATGATTATATTTTAAAATATAATAATGAATTAAATGATTATCCAGTAGTATTTACATGTGATGGTACATCATGTAAAACAACTGATAATGATGTATTAACATTTAAAGGAAATGTACCAAAAAGTGGTAATATCATAATACAAAGAGATGGCGTATTAGCTGAATATATCACAGATGGTAAATATTGTACATATGGCTATAAATGGAATTTAGTGATAGAAGATAACTGTGGAGAAGTAGATGTAACTAATCCAACAATTACAGGTACACAAAATGGTAAAAATATAACTTTAACTATGACAGATAATGAATCAGGAGTAGATAGTTATTGTGTTACTAATGTAGCAGATCCAAGTGGTTGTTCATGGGTAAGTGTTACTGGTAATAGTGTGAACTATGAAATAGCAGAAGCAGGGACATGGTATTTCTTTGCTAAAGACAAAAAAGGCAATATATCAGATAGTATAAACTTTACAACAACATCAGCTGATTACTGTCAATTATCGTCTAATACTATAGTATATGATAGTGGTACTATTGGAACAGATACATATACAATATCATCTGGTTGTACAGGTACATATAAATTGGAAGTATGGGGAGCTCAAGGCGGTAATTCAGGTGGAAAAGGTGGATATTCATCTGGTAATATTGTTCTTACAAGTTCAGATATACTTACAATAAATATAGGTGTAAATTCAAATAATACTGGTGAAGCTCGTTCATCATGGAATAGAAATGATGCTGGTGGAAATAATCATACAGGAAGTGGCTATGTAGGTGCAGGTGGACCTGGTACTTCAATGTTATTAGGAGATACAGTAGTCATTGTAGCTGGTGGCGGCGGCGGAAGAGCTACTGCTTCAGAAAATAGAGATGGTTCATCAGCTGGTGCTGGTGGCGTTGGTGGTGGTTTAACAGGTGGAGCTGGAGCAGGTGGAGCACAAGGTGGAACACAAGATGCCGATGGTACAAGAACTAATAATAATGGTGGTGGTTATAGTGTTGTATTTGGTGGAGCTGGAGGCGGATATCATAAAGGCGCTAATGGTATTTTATCAAATGGTTATATCGTAGCTGGCGGTGGAGCCGGTGGTTCTGGATACATTGGTGGTGTAACAGATGGTCAAACTATAGCTGGAGATGCTTCTATGCCAACACATGATGGAACATCTACTATGACAGGCAATGCTGGTAATGGTTATGCTAAAATAACATTCATAAGTTTAAATTAAAAAAAGGCTATAAGCCTTTTTATTTTGGTATACCATATAATTTATCTTTAGTATCATAGAATAATGAATTATGTATAGGATTATAAGTAAAATATATAAATGGTATATATAACATAAAAGTTAAAATTAAACCTATTTTGTTACTAACTATTTGTCTATTAAGAAGTAAATAATAACTTGCTACAGCTGTTATAATGTTACTAATAAATAAGATGATAAATGTAATTATCATATTTTCACCAATAATTAATTTAGCTGGTAAATACATAATTAGAAAGGAAAATATATTAATTAATCCAGATAGAAAAGGATTAATACCTAAGTTATTTATTAACCAGTTTTCCTTTTTAATGATAAAGTATTCAATTAAACAAAATACTAAAACACTAGTATAAATCATTTTCATATGTTCAAAGATGCTTTCATTAACAGGAAAAAATATCGCGGATATTGGATTAGGCATAATAGTATATCCAAAGTGTAGTAATGAACATAATCCAAATAAGATAAAAGGAGATATTATTTTCCATTTTTTAAAATTCATAATAATCACCTAGTAATAATATGAAAAAAATATTAAAAAATATACAAAAAATATAGGAAAAATAAGCAAAAAGTGGTAAAATTGTCGTATAGTGATTTACAAAGGGGATCTTTAATGAATGTACTTACTCAGGAACAATTAAATAATATTAGATCAAGTGTTAATATTGTTGATGTTGTATCAAAGTATATACCACTTAATCATAAAGGTTCAAACTATTGGGGTGTTTGTCCTTTTCATAGTGATACCAATCCTAGTTTATGTGTATCACCTGATAAACAAATTTATACGTGTTTCGTATGTCATAAGACAGGTAATGCATTTAACTTTATAATGGACTTTGAACATGTATCATTCATGGAAGCGGTTAGAAAAGTAGCAGATCAAGCTAATATAAAAGTAGATATAAATGTTCCGGTTAAGAAAAATATTAATAGTAATCTATATAAAATATATGAAGATTCTAGTAAGATATATCAAAATAATATTAATACAGCTATGGGTAGTGACGCTAAAAAATATTTAGTTAATAGAGGCATTACTGAAGATATTATAAAAGAATTTGGTATAGGATTATCTTTAAAGAAAAGAGATGTCTTAGTAAAAAGTTTATCTAATAAATATGAGATGAAAGATTTAATAGAATCTGGATTAGTTATAAAAAATGAAACAGGTATATTTGATTCATATCAAAATAGAATAATGTTTCCTTTATGGGATTTAGAAGGAAGAATAGTAGGATATAGTGGAAGAATATATGATACTACAGAAGGATCTAAATACATAAATAGTAAGGAATCTAAAATATTTAAAAAAGGTGAACTATTATATAACTATCATAAATCAAGAGATATTGTAAGAGAATTAGATACAGTATTTGTTATGGAAGGATTTATGGATGTAATCGCATCTTATAAAGTTGGAGTTAAAAATACAGTAGCTATGATGGGTACTGCTGTTACTAAGATACAAGCTAATTTAATTAAGAGAATGGCTAATAACATAGTATTATTATTTGATGGTGATGATGCTGGTGCTAAAGCTACAATGAGAAGTATCGATGAATTACTTAGTATTGGTGTAACACCTAAAGTAGTAAGATTAGAAGATAATTTAGATCCTGATGAATATATTAATAAATATGGTAAAGATGCATTTATAAATAAAATAAATAATCCTATTAATATAATGGATTTTAAATTAAATTATTTAAAGAAAGATAAAAACTTAAGTAGTGATGTTGAAAAAGCTAAATATGTTAATGATATATTAAAAGAATTACAAAATATAACTGATGATGTATTAATAGAATTAACACTTAAAAAACTAAGTTTAGAATCAGGATTAGATATAGAATTTTTAAAATCTAAATTAGTTAAAGAAGAAAAAGAAGTAAAAGAAATTAAAGAAGAGAAAAAAGTTATTACTAAAATGACTAAATATGATATAGCAGAAAAAGAATTATTATATTACATGCTTAAGAATAGTGAGGCTATTTTGGTATATAATGAGCATGTTACTAATATAAGAAACGTAAAATATCGTATTTTAGCTAGAAAAGTATTACAATTTTATAAAGAATTTGGTAAAATAGACCTTGCGGCGTTTTTAGATAGTCTTGCAGGTGACGAAGAGGATTTAAAAGTAGTAGGTGAAATTACCTCAATGGATTTAAAAGAGGATATAACTAAAAAGGATTTAATGGATTATGCCGACGTCATCATGGAAGGAAATTATAAAGACGAGATTAAAAGGTTAGAAGAAGAAATGTCTAAAACAGATATTTTGGAAGAAAAAGTTCGTCTAAGTGAAAAGATTAGAAAACTTAAAGTTAGGAGAATGAAAAGATGTTAAATGAAATTAAAAGTTTTGAAGAAAGAAAAAAAGAATTAGTTAAAGTAGGTAAAGAAAAAGGTTTCGTTACTTATGAAGAATTAGCTAATGCATTAAAAGGACTTGATCTTGATTCAGATGCTTTAGATGATTTATATAACACATTCAATGAAAATAATATAGCAATCGTATCAGAAGATGAAGATGCATCTGCTGGTGGTGAAGCTATAGATAAAATCATGTTAGATGATGATTCACTAACTAAAGATTTAACTATTAATGACCCAGTTAGGATGTATTTAAAAGAAATAGGTCAAATTAAATTATTAACATTAGAAGAAGAATCAAAACTTGCTGATAGAGTAGCTGAAGGTGATGAAGAAGCTAAATCAATATTAGCAGAAGCTAACTTACGTCTAGTTGTATCAATAGCTAAAAGATATGTAGGTAGAGGAATGCTTTTCTTAGACTTAATCCAAGAAGGTAATATCGGTTTAATGAAAGCGGTAGAAAAATTTGATGTTTCAAAAGGATATAAATTTTCTACATACGCGACTTGGTGGATTAGACAAGCTATAACAAGAGCAATAGCAGATCAAGCTAGAACAATCCGTGTTCCAGTTCATATGGTTGAAACTATTAATAAATTAGCAAGAGTACAAAGACAATTAACGCTAGAGTTAAACCGTGAACCAACGGAAGATGAACTTGCTAAGAAGATGAATATGTCTATTGAAAAGATTCATGAAATTTATAAGATTAGTCAAGAACCAGTAAGTTTAGAAACTCCAATTGGTGAAGAAGATGATTCACATTTAGGTGATTTCGTACCAGATGAACATAATATGTCACCAGAAGATTTCGCGACTAATGAAATGTTAAAAGATGAAATAGCTGATGTACTTCTTACATTAACTGAAAGAGAAGAAAAAGTTATTAGACTTCGTTTTGGTCTTGAAGATGGTAAATCTAGAACTCTAGAAGAAGTTGGTCAAATGTTTGGTGTAACAAGAGAACGTATTAGACAAATTGAAGCAAAAGCACTACGTAAATTAAGACATCCATCTCGTTCTAGAAAATTAAAAGACTATATGGAAAACTAATGGAAAGATTAGAATTATTAGAAAGTTTAGTAGATACTAAAAAAGTCTTTGATGTAGGAAGTGATCATGGACTACTTGCTATATCTTTATCTAAGAATCATGAAGTAGTCGCATCTGATATATCTAAGTCTTCTATAAAAAAAATGGAAGAAAATGTATCAAAGGCTAAAGCTAATGTTAAAGTAGTACTTAGTGATGGATTAGATAATTTAGATATAACTAAAAAGGATACAGTTATTATAGCTGGCATGGGTACTTATACTATACTTAAGATACTTAAAAATAATATAGATAAGGTACCAAATACATTAATTATTCAAGCTAATAATAATCATGATATATTAAGAAAAGAAATAACTAAATTAGGATATTATATTGATAGAGAAGAAACACTATATCAAAATAGATGGTATACAATAATTAGGTTTAAAAAAGGATATAAAAAGTATTCTAAAATAGATTACTTAGTTGGCCCTAATCCTAGTAAAGAATATTTAAACTTTAATTTAGGTTTATATGTTAAAGCATTAGATAAAATACCTTATAAATATTTTATAAAAAGATATAATATTAAAAGGATAATTAAACAATTAAAGAAAATGAAAGATATGTAGTCTTTCATTTTTTATTTAAAGAAAGTTGGTCCATCTTGATAGATATATTCATCTTTTATAGTAGAAACATTAGTTTTAGAAATATCTGGTTTATTTAATTCGGAAGCTACTCTAAACATCGTTTTGGCATTTTTAACTATAGGTGATATTTCTTTGAACACTGGGATAGCTTGATTAACGACATTTAAAGTTTTAGAAGCACCATTTAAGATAGAAGAGAAGTTAATTCCTTTGAATAAATTAGAGAATAACCCAGTCCTCGCATATGTGTATGGCATATAATATGGATTATAAAAATTCATATAATCATCCTTTCTATAATATTGTATGTTTTTACTATAAAAAAGTTTTACAATTATTAAAAATATGATATAATTGATATAGTGTAAAAGAATAGGAAAAGAATGGTGGGGTCATATGAAAAAAGCAAGACAAGGTTCTTTAAGTAGTAACGTTTTTTTCGCGATACCTAAATATATATGGAAAGGTTTTTGTGTCTTTTCATATCTTTTCTTTAGTTTAGTAAAACATATACTTAAATATGTAACATGGGGATATATTACTTTTTCATATTATTTATATTCTATAATTGCTTTCCCATTCAAGAATTCTAAGTCAAAAGAAAAATTATTAAGCAGTAGAGCAGAACATGCTGAAGAATTAAGAAAATCTAAAGAAGAGCGAGCAATAGAAAAGCAAAGAAGATTACTAGAAAAACAAGAAAGAAAAGAACAAGAATTCATTAAAAAGCAAGAAGCTAAGATGAAGCGTCAACAAAAACTTGAAGAAGAAGGATATATTAATGAAAATGTTAAGTTAGAAAAACATGATCTTAACTGGGCATTAAATAAATTCTTTGGCGCAATTGCTCATATACCATCCAAAATTAAAGAAGCAGTTATCAAAGCTTATCAAAATACAACATTATATAAGAATGCACGTAATAGAGATGATATCAATAGACAAGCATTATTGCTTAACTTTGAAGGTGAAGATGCTGAAAAGAGTGAAGTTAAGATTGTTTATGAGTATATCGCGAGAGATGCAAATGGTAAGACTGTTAAAGGTTATTTTGATGCGTTCTCTAAAGTTGAAGTTCACTCATATTTACTTTCTGAAGGATTTGAAGTATATAGTATTAGAACTAATAAATGGATTCAATTATTACATGGTTCATCTGGTAAAGTAGCTAATGTTAAAGTTAAGACAAAAGATTTAATCTTTATGCTAACTCAGTTATCTACATATATTAAAGCTGGTATTCCATTAGTTGATTCATTAAAAATATTATCTAAGCAATATAAACAAAAGAAGTATCAAAAGTTATTTGCTGCTTTGATTTACGACTTATCTATGGGTGATAGTTTCTCAGATGCATTATTTAAACAAAATGAAGCTTTCCCTAGATTATTAATTAACATGGTTAAAGCATCAGAACTTACTGGTGAATTACCAGAGGCATTAGATGATATGGCTAATTATTATACTGAAACTGAAGCTACGAGAAAACAAATGATTTCAGCTATGACATATCCAATGATAGTCTTAGTAGTAGCTATAGGCGTTATGACATTTATTATGTTATTTGTTATACCTAAATTTGTTTCATTATATTCAACATTTGATAATGCTCAAATACCAGCGTTCACTCAGGGAATCATTAACTTTAGTGAATTCTTAAAGAAAAATATTATTTGGTTATTCTTGGCTATTATAGGTGTTTTATTGATAATAAGATATCTATATATGAATGTTAAGGTTATTAGAATTGGTATGCAATGGTTATTGATGCATATTCCTCCAATAAGTAAAATTATTATTTATAATGAAGTAACAATGTTCACTAAGACATTTGCTTCATTATTAAAACATACAGTATTTATTACTGATAGTATGGAAATCTTAAATAAGATGACAAATAATGAAATATATAAGAGTATGCTTTTAGATACAATTACTAACTTAGCTAGAGGTGAAAAAATATCTAAAGCATTTGAAAATAGCTGGGCATTCCCAGTACCAGCTTATGAAATGATAGTAACAGGAGAAAAAACAGGTCAACTTGCTGAAATGATGCAAAAAGTTTCTGAATACTATCAAGAATTACATAGAAATGAAGTAACAAGATTAAAAGCATTCATTGAACCACTTTTAATTGTGTTCTTGACATTTGGTGTAGGTGTAATTGTACTTGCTGTTGTAATCCCAATGTTTAACATTTATCAACAAATCGGTTTACAAGCAACATATTAAGGAAGTGATTAGGATGGAGTTAAGTATTTGTTTAGGTCTATTTATTCTAGGCACACTGTTAGGATCGTTTTATAATGTAGTAGGATATAGATTACCTAAAGGAGAATCAATTGTAACTCCACCTTCACATTGTCCTAATTGTAATCATAGATTAGGTGCATTAGAATTAATTCCAATTTTATCATTTATCATTCAAGGTGGTAAATGTAAGAATTGTAAACAAAAAATATCATGGTTTTATCCAGTGTTTGAAGCTTTTTGTGGATTACTGTTTGTACTTTCATATATAAGCTTTGGATTTACTTATGAACTTATAATTGTATTAACTTTTGTATCAATGTTAATAATAGTAATGGTATCTGATTATCATTATATGATTATATCAGATGAAGTATTGATATTCTTTGGATTAGCTATCTTAATTGAGAAGGCTTTAATCTATGGAATTAAAACAATACCTATGACATTATTATATGGATTAATAAGCTTTGTAGTAATGTTTATATTAAAAAAATTTGGCGATTTAATATTTAGACAAGAATCAATGGGTGGGGGAGATATAAAGCTACTTGGTATATTTGGTATTATGCTAGGTGTACCTAATGCTTTGATGTCTATTGTGGTAGCTTCATTTATAGGACTACCAATATCACTTATCGCGGTTAATTTAAAAAAGACTCATATCGTTCCATTTGGACCATTCTTAAGTTTAGGAGCAATAGTAGTCTTATTAACACATCTAGATATAAATGCAATATTAAATTTTTTAACATGGTAAGCATCTTATGATGCTTTTTTTGATGCATAAAAAAACACAGTTATTCAACTGCATTTTCTATTTGTCTATTTTCAATACGACTTGGTGCGGATACATTAGGTGTAGGACCAGTTGTTTGTGCTTGAGGTGCAACATTAGGTTTTTGTGCATCTTCTTTTTCTGATAAAGCAATTCTAGCTGTATCAATCGCACTTCTTAAATCATTTTCACCAGCTAAGTCATCATCATCTAATTCAATTAATTTTAATACTTCTTCAAATGTAGTATATCCAGCTTCAACTTTCATAAGACCATCTTGTAATAATGTTGCAACATCTGCTTTATATACTAATTCTCTTAATTTTTCTTTAGGCATTCCTTCAGATAAGGCATCTCTTATTTCTTGGTTAATTAATAATACTTCGTGAAGAGCAATTCTTCCTTTATATCCTGTACCACATTGTTCACAACCTTCAGCACTATAGATTTCATTAACTTCCTTATGTAATACTTTTTGGAATAATTCTTTTTCATAATGTGTAGTAGGTCTTTTTGTTCTACAATGAGGACATAATCTTCTAGCTAATTTTTGAGATATAATTCCTTCTAGAGAAGAGGCAAGTAAGTATCTTTCAACTTCCATATCAAGTAAACGCTCAATTGTGTTTAATGAGTTGTTGGTGTGGATTGTTGATAATACGATATGACCTGTGATAGAAGCTCTTACGGCTATTTTAGCAGTTTCGTTATCACGAATTTCTCCGACCATTATAACGTTAGGGTCTTGACGTAAGATAGAACGCAAAGCAGAAGCGAATGTTAAACCTATTTCTGAACTAACTTGAACTTGGTTAACACCTTCAATTTCCATTTCTATTGGATCTTCAACAGTAATAATATTTGTATCTTCTTTATTTAATTTTTGTAGTATAGAGTAAACTGTTGTTGATTTACCTGTACCAGTAGCACCAGTAACTAAGATAATACCATTTGGAACACTAATCATTTGTAATACTTTTTTATAATTAGCTTCTGTGAAGCCTAATGTTTCAAGTCCGGCTAAACTCATTGAATAGTCTAAGATACGGACAACTATCTTTTCTCCATTAGAAGTAGGTAAGCAAGAAACACGGAGATCAAGTGGAATATCTTGTAGGGTTGCCTTAATCGCACCATCTTGTGGTAATCTTGATTCTGTAATATTCATTCCAGATATAATTTTAATTCTTGTAACTAAATTTTTCTTTATTGTATTAGGAACTTCACAGTAATCGACTAATGCACCATCAATACGAATTCTTACTTTCATCATTTCGTCCCATGGATCGAAGTGAATATCTGATGCACCGCGTTTACTTGAATCTACTAATATTTCATTAACAACTTCAACAACAGGCATTTTGTTAAAATCAAATACTTTAAGCATAAAATCTTCCTCTCTATTCTTATACTATTTATATTATATACTAAATGGGGCGTAAATACAAGGTATAATTAATAAGATATTTCATATGATAGTGATGTATCATAATTGACAATAATATGATATTATGATATATTCTATATATTGACAGAGATGTCCGTGGAAGATTGGATTCCACCACCATCTCTGTCTTTATTTTGCCACAATTTAATTAAATTACCGTTTTTAATATGCTTTTTTAAGTAATTATTAATTTGTTTCTTTCCATATATTGTTTTTATTTCATTTATATATATTTTTGTTAATTCCCCAGTTTCTAGTTTATATATGTTTTTTATGTTATCTTTTTTTAATAACAGTGGGACTATTATGGTCTCATTATTATTTATTAATATATTAGTTATAACTATATAATTATCACTATTATATTTATTATATAAATTCTTTTTCCATACATATATTGCCATAGGATTATCTAAAGACTCAATTGCTTTAATGAAATTTTCTTTTCCTATACCATGATAATGTGAATCTTTTTTTATTTGCTTGCCGTGTTTTATTGCCTCTTCTTCGCTTAATATGTTTTCTATTATATGGGTTGATTGCATTGCCATAGGTAAATTTTCGATACCATAATTTTGCAATATTTTAGGCGTATTATTTCTAAGTAAAACTAGGCCTCTGACTGGGCCATTTATTAGAATGAAATTGATTGTTTCTTCTAATTTGCTACCTGTTTTAATCATTTGCTTCTCCTTCCAATAATAAAACTCGTGAAAAACACGAGTAAAGCAAACAACATAAAACATACTTCTACATTTATTTTACCATACTTTCATTAAAAACTATATAATGTTATTTTAATAATTACATATTTATGTTATAATTAATAATAGGTGGTAGCATGAATAAGAAGGGATTTACATTAGTTGAAGTATTAGTTTCACTAGCGTTGGTATCGACAATAGCTATATTTTTATTTCAAATAATATTTATCATAAGGGATATTTATGCTGAAAAAAATATTAAAAGTGAAATTTATATTGAAAGTTCTAATATATCAAATGTTATAAATAAAGATATATTTAATAAAGATAAAAACGGTATATATATTAAAACAATTAATAAGGTATCAAATGATGAAATGTATATAACTTATAGTGACGGGACAAAAAATAATATAGTTATTGATAGAAATAATCATACTATTACATATGGCAACTATACTGTATCTATATTAGATGTAGCTAAAATAGGTAATATAGAATTATATTATAATTATGAAACTGTTGATACAGAAAAGAATGGTATATGTTATATTAAAATACCTATTACACATGATGATTATAAAAATGATTTTGGTGTTGTTATAACATATAGATATGACAGTAGTAAGACTAGAATAAATGGTGATATAACTATAACACCAGGAAGTTCTAATAAGTGTTCATATGATTTAGGTAAATCTTGGAATTTTGATTATACAGGAGATGTACAAGACTTTACCGTACCATGTGATGGAACATATAAAATAGAAGCATGGGGAGCACAAGGTGGAAATGTTAGTGCAACATATTATGGTGGTAAAGGCGGATATTCAAGCGGTCATTTACAATCACAAAAAGATCAAAAGTTATACATATATGTGGGTGGTTCCGGTGCGTTTTGTTCTGGCTTGGATTGTAAAATAGCTGGCGGCTATAATGGTGGCGGTTCTGGAACTGCTTACAACGCTTGTGGTGGGGAATTGTCAGTTGCTTCTGGTGGTGGAGCTACACATATAGCAACAATCGCGGGTCTATTATCTACCTTAAGTAGCAATGTTAGTTCAGTAATTATAGTCGCTGGTGGCGGCGGTGGTGGAAATTATTGTAATTCAAGTAACTATGCTGCAGGTGGATATGGCGGCGGTGTTGCTGGTGGTAATGCAGTTGATTTAGGAGCACCACATTTTTCTGCTAATGGTGGGGCTAATGCAATTGGTGGAACTCAGTCTGGATTAACTTTTGGTCAAGGTGGTTCATGTAGTACTGGCTGTGTTGGTGGCGGCGGTGGTTACTATGGCGGCAAAAGTTCTGGTTTAAATGGTGCTGGTGGTGGTTCTGGATATATAGGTGGTATTACTAATGGAACTACTATCGCCGGTAATGAATTGATGCCAACGCATGATGGAATATCTACTATGACTGGTAATACTGGTAATGGATATGCAAAAATAACTTTAGTAAGTTATAATTAAGATAAAAGAGGTGGTTAAATGAAAAAATGTTTAGATAATAAAGGTTATATAATGACAGAAGCATTAATAATATCTGGCATAGTTTTAGCTGCCTTAATTTTGATATATGCTAATTTTGCTAGAATAAATAAAAATTCTAATGAGAATTATTATTTTAACAATGTTAATGGTATATATGCATTAAATCAAGTTGCTACTTTCTTGGAAGAAGATGGAATAGACTCTATGGTAGAAGCCATAAATGGTTATGTTGATATTACTAATTGTACATATGCAACTGATACTAAATATTGTAAGTTACTTGTTGATGGAGCTAATATTAAACATTTAATATTTACATATAATGATAAATATTTTATAAATAATTCGTTAGCTAAAAATAATCCATATAATTTAAGAATGTATGATTTTGTTAAAACACTTGATGATTCAACACCTAATTATGGAGCTTTATTAGTAGCAGAATTTAATGATGGATATTATGCTGCTATACCATATGGATATGGTTTGGATATAATACCTCCAAAACCTCCAACAAGTGGTGCGATAGGTAATGTATCAGGATCTGATCCAACTGGAACAATTCAAACAGAAGCTTCTGGTGCAACTGATGATAGTGGTGTTGTAGTATATAAATATTTAGTAACGAATATTAGTACAATGCCAGATAAAAAAGATGAAAGATTTACAACTTCAAGAAACTTTACTAGAAGTTGTGGAACTATTTATTATGGTTGGGCTATTGCAGAAGATCCTTCAGGTAATAGAAGTGAAGTATACAATATGGGTTCTACATCAGATGGAGTTAATCAATATAGTGCCTGGGGTGCATGTAATAAATCATGCGGTGGAGGAACTCAAACAAGAACAAATACATGTGCTTTAGTAACAACTGAATTATCACAAAGCTGTAATACACAAAGCTGTTCTTATCATGCTACTGTTACAACGTATGCTGGTACACTTGCGTGTTCAGGAGGAAGAACATTATCAAATGGTGAATGTACATATTATTATTCGGGAAATGCTAGTCAATGTGGTACAGAAGATTGTAATTGTACATGTAGTTCATGGCATTGTATAGATAAAGGCAAGTGTCATGCTTATAATCCAAATGGTAATGGCCAATGCATAGACTGGGATGCTGAATGGTGTAATATAAATGCTTGTTCAAGTTCATCTTGTGATACTTGTCCTAAGTCATGTACTAAAACAGAAAATGATTATAGATATTATACTTGTAATGCTGGTGATACAGTAAGTGGTTCTACATGCTATCATTATACTTGCCCACAAGGTGGTACATTACAAGGTACAACATGTTATCCATAGAAAATAAAACTTAAGTTAAAACTTAAGTTTTTTATATAAAAATATCAAATAAGATAAATGATAATATTCCAGATATAACTGTATGAATTATTCTAGATATAAAATAGGGAATATACTTAATATGAATATCTAAAATAGATTTAACTTGTATATGGATAGATAATCCACCAAAAGATAAAAACATCACTGATATAGTTGTTTTAAGTTTAATCGGTATATTTAATAAAGATACATATTTTAATCCTTGTGTTATTTCAAATAATCCATTTATTAATGTCGATACGATATTATTAAAATTAAATGTATGATTTATAATAGTACATATAAATGAACATACACTAATAGAACCTAATATTAATAGAAGAATCTCTATAGAAGTTTTAATTGATATAATTAATATAGAACCTATATCTTTAGAATCAGGTGATTTAAAATTCATTTTAGATTTGGTATATGTATTATGATAATTTCTAAATAATATACCAATAATAATATTGGTACTATAATGAATTATTAAAATAAAAATAGCTATCTTTTTATTTAATAAAGATGATATTGTACCCAATATAAATAATGGATTAGAAAAATGGGTAAACATCAAAGCTTTAGATGCTTCTTGTTCATTAATGAGTTTTTTATCTAATAATTCTTTTATATATTTTGAACTACTAGGAAATCCAGATAATATACTCATAACAAACGCGATTGAAACATTTGGATTAATACCAAATAAAAACATTAGTGGTTTAAATATATATGCTGCTAGTTCTACAAATCCATAATTAATTAGTAATGATGATATTATAAAGAATGGTAATATAGATGGGAAGATATTATTTTTCCATATATCAAATGAAAATTTTACACTATTCATAACTTCAGTACTATTATTTAGTATTTGATATGTTATAATTAATAGGAGAAACATTATAAATAGATTTTTAAATGTTTTAATAATAATCACCTCGGAGGTATATATGACTAATAAATTATATAAAGAAATAAGAAAAAATATATCACTAATATTAATGGTATTTATGATTCTATTAGTATTTATAGAATTTCCATATTATATAAATGCTCCTGGTGGTATAGTTAATTTAGATAAAAAAATCATTATAGAAGATGAATATAAAAGCAAAGGTAGTTTTAATATAGCTTATGTATCTGAATATAAAGCTAATATTTATACTCTTTTATATGCGTATCTAAATCCTAATTTTGATATTATTAAGAAAAGTGAATATTTAGCTACTAATGATACATATGAATCTATGAGTTATAGGGAAAATTTAGAGTTAGATGAAAGTATTGATAGTTCTATTATATATGCATATAACTACGCTAATATGCCTGCAGAAATATTAAAAACGGATATTTATGTTACATATATTTATAGTGAGGCTAATACAGATATAAAAGTAGGAGATAAGATAATTAGTATTGATGATAAAACTGTAACTGATAGATCTAGTTTAAAATCTATAATAGATGGTTATGATGTAGGTGATAAATTAAATGTTAAAGTTATTAATGATAATAAAGAATATGAAAGATATGCATATGTAATAGAAGTTGAAGGATATAAATTAATAGGTATTTATACAACTTTAGATATGGAATATAAAGTACCAAAAGATATAAAGGTTAAATTTAATAAAAATGAATCAGGCCCTTCTGGAGGACTTATGTTAACTTTGGAAATATATAATAGTTTAATAAGTGAAGATATAACTAAAGGTAAGAAGATAGTTGGTACAGGTACTATTAATATAGATGGTGCTGTAGGACCTATAGCTGGAGTAGAATATAAACTTAAAGGTGCGGTAAAACGCCATGCCGATATATTCTTTGTACCAGTGGATAATTATGAAGAAGCGATTAATTTAAAGAATAAAAAAGGGTATAAAATAGATATTGTATCAGTAAGTAATTTTAATGATGCAATAGAATATTTAAATAATTTGTGATAAAATAAGAATTGGTGGTAGTATGACTTTAGATAGTATAGACAAAACAAAATTAAGCCCTGGAATGAGACAATATGTTGATTTCAAAGAAAAGAATATGGATGTCATTGTATTCTTTAGATTAGGTGATTTTTATGAGATGTTTTTTGAAGACGCTATACTGGCATCACGTGAACTAGAACTTACTTTAACTAGTAAGAATGCTGGTTTAGAAGAACGTGTACCTATGTGTGGTGTTCCTTTTCATGCTGCATCTATATATATTGATAAATTAGTAGAAAAAGGATATAAAGTTGCAATAGTAGAACAAGTGGAAGATCCTAAAAAAGCTAAAGGTATTGTTAAAAGAGATGTTGTACAAATTGTATCTAAAGGTACTATTGTAGCTAATGAAAGTTTAAATGAAAAAGAAAATAACTATATAGGATCAATAGTAGATTTATCGCATGCATATGTAGTAACTTATTCTGATATAACAACTGGTTCTATATACTCAACTTTAATTGAACATAATAATACTAAATTAGTAAGTGAAATAGTAAGTATTGGATTAAAAGAAATTGTAGTGTCACCATCATTTGATAGATCTATTACTAATTTACTTAATAAAGAATTTAGTATGGTTATATCTTATTTAGATGAAATAAATACTTATCCAGAATATAAATATATCTATGAAGAAGTGGAAGACGTTAGATATATTGATTCTATTAAGTTATTACTTTCTTATGTAACTAATACTTCTAAAAAAGTATTATCGCATTTTGAAAAAGTAATAATTAAAAAAGATAATGAATATTTAAAGATGGATATTCATACTAAAAGAAACTTAGAATTAACTGAAACATTAAGATTAAAAGAAAGACAATATAGTCTACTTTGGTTACTTGATAAAACTAAGACAGCTATGGGTAGTAGAATGCTTAAAAACTATATTGAAAATCCATTAATCAACATAAATGATATTAATAAAAGATATGATATAGTTGAAACTCTATTAAATGAATTTATCTTAAAAAGTGATTTAGATAATTACTTAGATAGTGTATATGACCTAGAAAGATTATCTGGTAGAATTGCTTTTGGTAATGCCAACGCAAGAGACTTATTACAACTTAAATCATCTTTAAGTGTACTTCCTAATATTAAAGATATATTAGATAAAATTAATTATAGTGAAACTATCGAAACATTAGATGATTTGTATAGTTTGATTGATAATGCTATATATGAAGAACCACCTGTCAGTGTTAAAGAAGGATATCTAATTAAAAAAGGATATAATGAAACATTAGATGAATTGAAAGATTTAAGAAAAGGTGGTAAAGATTTTGTTGCCAGATTTGAAAATGAAGAAAGAGAAAGAACGGGTATTAAAAATTTAAAGGTTGGATTTAATAGGGTATTTGGTTACTATATTGAAGTATCTAAGGGTAATATCAAAGATATAAAAGAAGAGTATGGATATGAAAGAAGACAAACCCTAGCGAACTGTGAAAGATATATTTCACCAATCTTAAAAGAAAAAGAAGCATTAATATTAAATGCCGAAGAAGAAATTATAGAGTTAGAATATAATTTATTCTGTGAAGTAAGAGACACAGTTAAAAAATATATTCCAACATTACAAAGAATAGCTAAAGTAATAGCTAGTATAGATGTACTTTCTAGTTTTGCTAAAGTATCAGAAGATAATAATTATATTAGACCTACATTAACTAATGATAATATAATTTCTATTAAAGAAAATAGACATCCAGTTGTAGAAAAAGTATTAGATAGTCCATTTGTATCTAATGATATTGAAATGGGTGATGATACTAATATCTTATTAATTACTGGTCCTAATATGGCAGGTAAATCTACATATATGAGGGAACTTGCTATTACAGTTATAATGGCTCAAATAGGATGTTTTGTACCAGCTAGTGAAGCAACATTAAAAGTATTTGATGCTATATATACAAGAATAGGAGCATCTGATGATTTAGTAGCTGGTGAATCTACATTTATGGTAGAAATGAGTGAAGCTAATTATGCTATTTCAAATGCAACTAAAGATAGCTTAATTATCTTTGATGAGTTAGGTAGAGGTACTGCTACATATGATGGTATGAGCCTAGCTTATGCGATAATTGAATATGTGCATGATATAGGTTGTAAAGTGTTATTCTCAACACATTATCATGAATTAACTGATTTAGAATCTAAATTAAAACATTTAAAAAATGTTCATGTATCAGCTTATGAAGAAAATGGTAATATTACTTTCTTACATAAAATTAAAGAAGGTGCCATTGATAAAAGTTATGGTATACATGTTGCTAAATTAGCTAACTTACCAGATAAAGTTATTAAAAGAGCTAATGAAATATTAACTGTATATGAAAGCAGTGAGAAAAAATCTTTAAAAGTACAAGAAGCATTACCGATTGATGAACTTATACATGATAATAAAGATGATGTTATAGTAGATACTTTAAAAGATATAGATGTACTTCGTATAACTCCAATTGAAGCTTTAAATATATTGTATGATTTAAAAGATAAGATAAAATAAACTAGATTAATATCTAGTTTTTTTGTATGAAATCATATTGACATACGAATAAATGTTCGTTATAATGAAGGAGTAGTATGTTGTAAATAGAAAGGAGGATATTATGAATCAGGATAAGATGTATCTAATTAGTAAATTATTTAATAATGACACTGTAAGAACTGTATGGGATAAAGAAAATGAAAAATATTTTATTAGTGTTGTGGATATTGTTGGTGTTATATCAGAAAGTAAAGATGGTAGAAAATATTGGAATAAGCTAAAACAACGTCTTAGAGAAGAGGGAAATGAGTCGGTGACAAATTGTCACCAACTGAAATTAAAAGCTTCAGATGGTAAATACTATAATACAGATGTTGTCGATATCGAAGGAATGTTTAGAATAATAGAATCTATACCAAGTAAGAATGCAGAACCTATAAAACAGTGGTTAGCTAAATTAGGTAGTGAACGAATCGATGAAGTTTTTGATCCATCGATAGCTACTCAAAGATCTATTGATTTATATAGAATGAAAGGTTATGATGAAGCTTGGATTTCAAGGAGAATTAAAGGAATTCAAGATAGAAAAGAACTTACTGATATATGGAAAGATGGCGGTATAACAGATGATAAGGAATATGCTATTTTAACTAACGAAATATATAAAGAATGGTCAGGTATGAACGCAAAAGAGTATAAAGAATATAAAAATCTTAAAAAAGAATCATTAAGAGATAATATGACTCGTATAGAAGAAATACTTACTGATTTAGGCGAGGAAGTTACAAAAGAATTGGCTAAAGAATATAGACCATACGGATTAGAACAAAATAAATTGATCGCGAAAGCCGGTGGTGGCACTGCTAAAGTGGCAAAAGATGATATAGAAAGAAAACTTAATAAATCGGTGATAACTAATAAAAATAATTTAAACTATAAATATCTTGATAAAAAATAGGAAATACTATTTATTTCCTATTATTTTAATTAAAAATATGATAAAATGAATTAGGTGGTTGTATGGAAAATAGAAGTGAATCTAGAAAAAAAATAATGACTATTTTATATCAAATGAGTGTTTATGATAAAAATAAAATGAAATATGAAATAGAAGATGTAATAAAAGAAGTATCAGAAATAGATAGTGAGTTTATAAAAGAAGTTGTATATGGTGTTATTACATATAAAAATGATATTGATAAGCTTGCTAATAAATATTTAAATAATTGGACTATAGATAGATTAGGTAATACTGATATTGCTATTTTAAGAATGGGTATCTATGAACTTATGTATACAGATACTCCAGATATTGTATGTATCAATGAAGCAGTAGAGTTAGCTAAAGAATATAGTGATGATGATGTTAGAAAAATGATAAATGCATGTTTAGATAAAATATATCATAATAAGTAGGTGAAATATGGAATATCAAACAATAGGTGAATTTACAAGATATTTGAAATTAATGTTTGATACATCTACTAAGATGAGGAATGTATATTTAAAAGGTGAAATATCTAATTTAAAAATACATACAACAGGGCATATATATTTTTCACTTAAAGATGAGACTAGCAAGATAAACGCGATGATGTTTTCATCTTCAGCTAAGAATTTAAATTTTGTACCAGTTGAAGGAATGAAAGTATTAGTTCATGGTAGAGTATCAATATATGAAGCTACAGGGAATTATCAAATATATGTAAGTGAAATGGAAGAAGATGGATTAGGTAATTTATATATCGAGTTTGAAAAATTAAAAAAGAAATTAGCTAATCTAGGTTTATTTGATGAATCACATAAAAAACCAATTCCTAAATTTCCTAAAAGAATTGGCGTTGTAACTGCATCAACAGGAGCAGCTATAAGAGATATTATATCTACTATAGAAAGAAGATATCCTATCGCTAAAATATATTTATTTTCTTCATTAGTACAAGGTGAAGGGGCTAAAGATGATATTGTAAGAAATATTAAAAGAGCTAATGAATTTGATTTAGATGTCTTAATTGTAGGTAGAGGTGGTGGATCTATAGAAGATCTATGGCCATTCAATGAGGAAGATGTTGCTTATGCAATTTATAATTCTGAAGTACCTATCATATCAGCTGTAGGTCATGAAGTAGACTTTACAATAGCCGATTTTGTAGCTGATCTACGTGCCCCAACTCCAACAGGAGCTGCTGAAATGGCTGTACCAAATATTAATGATGTTAAAGATTTAATTAATAATTATAAAATTAGATTACATGAAAGTATTAACAAATTAATTAAGTTTAAGAGATTAAATTTAGATAAATTAATATCATCATATGTATTAAATAATCCAGCTATGATGTATCAAAATAAAGAACAACAATTAATAATGATGATTGATAAAATTAATGATTTAATAAATTATAATGTTAAAGAAAAAGGTATAGTATTAAATCATATGATAGAAAAGCTAGAACTTATTAATCCACTTGGAGTATTAAAAAGAGGATATACTCTAACATATATGGATGATAAAATAGTTAATAGTACTAAAACTATTAAAAAAGATGATACACTTAAAATTAAGTTTAGTGATGGTATAGTTAGTACTAAAGTAATAGATAAGGAGTAGTTATGGCAAAGGTAAAATTTGAAGATAAAATAACTGAATTAGAAAGTATCATATCTGAATTAGAAAGTGGTAATGCATCACTAGAAGATTCTATTGATAAATATACTAAAGCTATGAAATTAGCTAAAGAATGTGATGAAGAATTAAAAGCAGTTGAAGATAAAATAAGTAAACTTGTTTTAGATAATGGTGAAACTAAAGATTTTGAAATAAATGAATAAAAAAGAGATTCAATTGAATCTCTTTTATTTGTTTACCATATTACTTTCGTAGAATAATGGGAATATATGATAACCATGTTCTTTTAAGTATTTTATTTCATCTGGTAATATTCTTAATGTTACTCGGTTATAATCATGTTGAAGTAACACTTCTATATTGGCACTTATATTATTAACAAAGTTACTCCAACCAACATTATGATCTCTTAAATTACCGCCATCTCCAATAGAAGCAGTCCAGTTAATCCATCCATAACCATTTTCTCTTAGTAATTCTATGATTCTATTTTTATATCCACCAGCAGTAGCAGCTCCACCTGGGAATCTTACGATATTTGTTTTAATTCCAGTTCTATCCTTTATTAAATTTTCTTGCAATTTAACTTGATACATAAAACTTTCAGGACTATCATATAAACCTTTCCATATACCATGTGAATATGTATGGTTTGCCATTGTATGTCCTTTTGATGCTTCTAAAGCATACATACCTGAACAATCTTCACTTCTATTGTCATAACAAACATCTTTATTATCTCCAATAGTAAAGAATGTCGCGAATACATCGTATTCATCTAATATTTCTAAAAATTGATATGTTAAATAATATGGACCATCATCAAATGTAATGTATACAATTTTTTCATTTGATTCACCGGCTATTATTTTATCTTCTAATTGTTTTGCTTTAGTGAAAAAATCTTTTTTAACTTCATTTGTTCTTTCGTCAATATTATTTACTAAATCTAATCTTTCAGATACTTTTTGATATTCTTTTTCTTTTTCTTCTTTAGAAGAAGTAATGCTATTTAATTGTTCTATCATATTATTATAATTATTTTTATAAGAATTTGTTTTCAAATAGATAATTATATTTATGGTGATACTAATGAAAAATAGAATTGATATAATTATAATTATTTTTCTAAGGCTTCTGTTACTTCTTTTTGATATCTTAGCCATTTTTCATATACCTCAATTTTAGTTTTGTTTTTTTCTACAAATTCATTATAAGTATTATTATTTTCGTCTAAATAATTATTTATTTCAGTTATTCTTTTGTTAGCTACATCAATTTCATTAGTAATATTTTTTGCCTTAGAATATTCTTTATTAAAATTATATAAATTAAATCCTAAGAAACATAATGATATACATAATAAAGTTGACAAACTAATTACTACATACTTCATATTATCACCTAATACAATTTTATAATCATATTTATAATTAGTCAATTAATTACTTGCTAATTATAAATCTAATATGGTATAATTATTATACCAAGTGAAAGACACATTATATAAGCCTACAGTTGATAATATTGGAGAACTAATTGGGTTGTGGTGTTGAATACTCTTTTATAGAGGATCCTAAAGCAGTTCATGTGTTCCCCCCCTGGTAGACCAGGTTTATTATCTAAGTGTCCCACTTGGTTTTTTGTTGCTTAAAATGCTTATTTAATATATAATTAATATGGTGATAGTATGATTCAAGATATAAAAAAATTACTAAAAGATTTAAAAGGTACACTTTTGATGGTATCTATAGAAAACCAATATATACTTGATATAGTTAATAAAAATAAAGAATTATATGAAGTATATTATCTAGATAGATCTAAATTATTTAATGGATTTAAAAAGAAAAAAGATAAAACTAAAAATGTTAAACTAAGAAAACTAAAAAAGAAATTTAAAAATAAATTAGACTATATGTTATGTGATGTTAATGGTATTAATATAGATTTAAATAGAGTTATATATAATACATATAATATAATTGGTAAAAAGATTATATTTTATGGTATATATGATGAATATGATGTAGATAGAGTAGCTTCAATGTATAAAAGATATGGTTGTACTTGTAAAAAAGAAATATATAAAGATGGATTTATATTAGAGGTTAATACTAGTAAGATAAAAGTAACTAAATTATTTATAAATAAAATAGGTGATTTATTTAAAAATATAGTTGAAGTAATAGGAAATTTATTAGTTAGTTAAAACTATTGCATTATCTTAAGTTTTATGGTATTATTATACCTGTGGATCCGCTATCTAGGTATATGATCCAGTAAACACAAGTAAAAGGAGAGTGACATTGATGAACGTAATTGATAAGATTACTGCAAAACAAATTAGAACTGATTTACCTGAATTCAGAGTTGGAGATCAAATTTCTGTTGGTCTAAAAATCGTTGAAGGTAATAAAGAAAGAGTTCAAGCATTTGAAGGTACTGTTACAGCTATCCAAGGTAGTGGAGTTAGTAAAACTTTCACTGTTAGAAAAGTATCTGGTGGTATTGGTGTTGAAAGAACAATTCCATTCAATTCACCAACTATCGATAGTATTACAATGGTACGTAAACAAGTAGCTAGAAGAGCTAAGATCGGAAATTGGTTAAGAAGTTCTTCTAAACAACCAAAATTAAAAGAAAGAAAATAGTTTTATAACTATTTTTTTTGTATTATGGTATAATTAAATAGGTGATAATATGAGATATATAAAAGAGTTAATGCCATATATAATAATTGTAGTAGTGGTAGTATTATTTAGAGGGTATATAGCTACTCCTGTTAGAGTAGATGGTGATAGTATGAATCCAACTTTAAAAAATGGTCAAATATTAATATTAAATAAATTAGATAAAGAATATGAAAGAATGGAAATAGTAGTATTTGATTATAAAGGTGAAAGATTAATTAAAAGAGTAATTGGATTACCTGGAGAAGAAGTATATATTAAAGATAATAAGATATATATAAATGATGAAGAAATAAAAGATTATAGTGATTCAGTTATAACAGCTGATTATAAAAGAGTTAAAGTACCAGCTAATTCATATTTTGTTTTAGGTGATAATAGAGGTGGATCTGCTGATAGTAGAATAATTGGTATGATCAGTATTGATGAAATAAAAGGTAGTATTTTATTTAGATTAGTACCACCAACTAAAATAGAAGGTTAGTATTAGTAATAGATATATTGCGTGTATTGGGAGGTTTTATATGAAAACAATAAATAAGATATTAGAAAACAAAAAATTACTTGAAAGAATATTTTTATTCGGTATATTTGTATTGATGATTATACTTAATTTTTTAACACCATTAATAGCTGATGATTATTCATATTCTGCTAGTATAGATGGTGGTGTAATAAGTAGTTTCTTTGATATAATCAAAAATCAATTTGATCATTATATGACTTGGGGTGGTAGAAGTGTAGCACACACTATCGCACAAATATTTTTAATACTATTAAATAAAAATATATTTAATGTAATAAATGCATTTGTGTTTACTGCACTAGTAGGTTTAATTTATAAAAATAGTATAGGCGCAAATGAACAAAGACCTATTTTAATACCTATTATAGGATTACTTATGTGGTATTTTGTTCCTGTATTTGGACAAACTAGCATTTGGTTAATTGGTTCATGTAATTATTTATGGACAGCTACATTTGTTATGCTAAATATTTATTTATTCAGAAACGAAAAAATAAAGAACAATACAATTAATATAATTCTTATGTTCTTACTTGGTGTTTTAGCTGGATGGTCTAATGAGAATACAGGATTTGGTTGCATAAGTGTTCTTGTTATGTTCTTGATTGTTAAAAAATTTAAAAAAGAAAAAATACATGGACATCAAATATCATCTTTATTAGGAACAATACTTGGATATGTAGTTATGTTAGTTGCGCCAGGTAATTATGTAAGAAATGAATATTTCTATGATGGAAGTAGCTTTATTGTACGTTATTTAAAACATTTTATGAGTTGTACATCAGTTTTATATAATTATGTAATGCCATTAATTATAATAGTAATTGTTGCATTAGCTATAATACTATATAAGGAAATGAAACTTAAGAATAATTATTATTATATATTCTTTATAGCTAGTATGATTACTATATATGTTATGATTGCGTCACCATATTTCCCTGAAAGAGCATGTTTTGGTGCATCAATCTTTATGATTACATCATGTATATCATTAATTAATTTGATTATTGATGATAGATTAATTAAATACGTTATTGTTACAGCACTTATCATTGCATCAATATATTTTGTTAAAGGTTATGCTAGATTATCACATGATATATTAGAATACAAAAATGTATGGAAAACTAGAATAGAAATTATAAATACATCTAAACAAAAGGGTATTTATGATTTTGAATTTGGAAGTTATTATACTACAAATAAAAGAAGTCCTATCTATGGATTAGGTGATTTACAATCAGATCCTGATTTATGGCCTAATACTTCGATAGCTAATTATTATGGAATTAATAGTATAAAATAGTAATAGGAGGTTAGTATGAAGGCTTTAAGAGGATTTTTAAATGTAATATTAACACTGATTTTAATAATTTTATTATTTGGTTTATCAATGACTTTTGTACTTAAGAAAGTAGTACAAGAAGAAATTATTATTGATGTAGCTAAAGAAGAAATTACGAAAAATTATCTTGATTCTGATAAAGTAGAATTAACTGAAGAACAAAAAAATATTATTAAAGATACATTGAATAAAAAAGAAACTAAAGAAGTATTAAATATTGTAATTGATAATTATTTAGAATATACTTTATTTGAAGATTATAATTTATCTAAAAAAGACTATGATAAGTTATTTGGTTTTATAGAAAATCATGTAACTGATATTAATAAATTAAGTGAAGAAGAAATTGATATAAATTATATTAAAGAACATTTCACTTATGATGAGGCAAATAAATTAGTTAAAGAAGGATTTAGCTATATCGATAGTGAAGGTGGTATTGAACTATCTGAAGATAATATCAAAGCTATTAATACATATGCATATGTTGTATCTGATCAAGTAAGATATTATATAATATCTGGAATCGCGTTAGTAATATTACTTCTTATGTTTGTTAACTGGTCTATAAGTAAATGGATGTTAGAAGTAGGTATCGCCTCTATTATATCTGGAACATTTATGACTGGTATATATAGTTTACTTGAATTAGCAAAGGAAGCATTAGCTAGTGAAAGTGATATTGCAGAATATATAACACGTATTGATGTGACACAAGCTATCATAATAGGTGTTGTAGAAATATTACTTGGTATAGGATTAATTATTATTAAAAGTAATATTGAAAAATCAGAAATAAAAGAGAGTATGGAATAAATACTTTCTTTTTGATATAATTGAATTGGTGATATTATGAATACTTATAATGAACTTAAAATGTTATATGGTGCTTATTTAGGTGTATCTAGTATGGATAACTATAAGACTAAAGAATATGTAGTTAAAAATATCGAAGATGAAATAAATAAGTTTATTGATAAAAATAATATGTATTATCATGATGAAGTATTGGCTGAAGCTAAGAAACAATCATTGATAACTGATCTACAAGATAGTTTGATTATACTTAAAAGACTTAATGAGTCATTAGAATTATCTTTATTAATAAAAGAAAAAATCAGATATTTAAAAGAAGAAGAAAAATAGGTGAATTTATGAGTGTAATTGCATGTGAAAATATTAAAGATATACTTATGGATAAAAAACCATCTATAAGATTAGATGAAGCAAGAGAAATGCTTTTTAGTGTTATTCCTGAATTTAGGAATAGTTATGGCTTCAATCAAAAAACAGATTGGCATTTATACGATGTTTATAATCATACTCTAAAAGTTGTTGATAATGTACCAAATAATTTATCTATTAGATTAGCTGCTTTATTTCATGATATGGGTAAACCTTTTACTTTTAAGGAAGAAAATGGTGTTGGTCATTTTCCAAAGCATTGGGATGAATCACTTAGAATATTTAATGAACATTATAGGGATTTCAACTTATCTAAAGAAGAAGTTAATTTAATTAGAAATTTAATAGAATACCATGATTTAAGATCAACAAATGAAAATGATATAAATAATTTAGTTAATATATTTGGTGATGATATTGATTTATTATTTCAATTAAAAGAGGCAGATATAAAAGGTCAAAATCCAAAATATGATGATGTATCATATAAGATATTTAATGAAATGAAAGATTTATGTTCATCTAAGATAAAGAAAAAAATAATCCATTAATATAGTGGATTTTTTTTATATATGGTAAAATATATATGGTGATATATATGTTTAAGAAAATAATTTCTAAATTATATAAAACTTTTCTAATAAGCCTTGTAGGTATTAGATATCTTTTTATGTCTTTATTTACTGATGATTCAGATACTTCATCAGAAAAGAAAAGACCATTTATTAAAAAAATAGAAAATAAAGATAATAATATTGATTATATATATTATGAAGCTAAGAAAATAACTAAAGAAATAATTAATTTAGAAAATAATTTATCTATGGATAAAAAAGAGGTTAAAAAGGAATTAATTAAATTAAATGATAAATTAATTATGTTAGATACAAAAAGAAAAAATATTGTTCCAAAGAATAATGTTATGAAAGCCACTAATTTTGAAGCTTCTAAAGTAATAAGTAAGAATAAAAAAGAAATAAAAGAATATGCATATCAAAATAAAATTGATATTAAACCAAAAGAAGAAAAAAATAAAACAGAAAAAGTTAAACCTAAAAAAACAGATAAACAAGTTAAAGAAATAAGTATGAGTGATGTCATTAATTTGGGTGATAATAAAGATAATTTAAAAGCGATATATTCACTTTATGTAGTTGCCGCTAATAACACTTTAAAAGAAGCAAAAAAAGTCTTAAAAGAAGTAGAAGAAGATACTAAGAAAAATAGATATTTTGATAATAATAAATATAAGATAATGGATCTTAAAGAAAAAATTAAGAAACTTAAAAATAGTTATTATGAATTTAAACATAATAGATATATTTATGAATTAGAAAATGATTTCGATTTAAAAGAATTAGATGAATATGAAATATTGATAAATAGTAATAATATTGATTTGTATCTAAAAAAATGTAATGCAATGTTATATAAAATAGAAGAATATAAAAAATATGATGATACAAAAAAAGTTGAACCAAAAGAAAAAGAAGAAGTAAAAGAAGAAAAGAAAAAAGAAGAACCTAAAAAAGAGGTTAGATCAAAATTAAGTATTGAATTAGAAGAAGCTTATAATGTCATTTATCGAGATATAAAAAGGCAAGAAGCATTGATAGATAAACTAGAGGCAAGTATTAATAATTTACCTCCATTTGAAAGAAAGAAAAAAAGATTAGGATTTTTTGGTAATATACTTTCAAGTACTTTAAAATTTACTATGACATTACTACCATTTAGATTTATAAGAAATAGAAAAGTAAATATGTTATTAAGAGGATTTATGATTAATAATAATATAAGAACTATGAGAAAGACGTTATCGAAAGATGTTATATGTGATTATGTAGTTATTAATAGATATCTTAAAACAGAAGAAGAGTTAACTCATAACTATGAAAGAATTTGTAGGGATTCTTTGTATCAAGTTAGTGTATTAAAAGAAGAATTTATTATGCATTATGGATATTTAAAAAATGATGAAGTTATGAAAATGTATAATAAATTAGATGAATTAGAAGAATATATTACTAGTGAGATAGAAAGATTAAATGAAATAACTGAATCTATTGGTAAAGTTAAAAAAATGACTAGAAACAAAAAATAGGATTTATTCCTATTTTTTTATGTCATTTATAATTTTTAATGCGATATTAAGTGTTTTGTTATCTATATCCATATTTGGGTTATATTCAACTAAATCAAATGATTTTACTTTATCTATATTATTTTTAATTATATCTTTTACTTTATATGCATCTTCTAGTGTAATTCCCTCATATTCAGGAACAGATACACCAGGTGCATAAGTAGGATCTATAACATCTAAATCATAACTTACATGAATACCATTTGTATTATTAGATGCGATCTTGATAGCTTTGTTCATAATAGCTTCAATACCATTATTTAATATATCTTCATTAGTGAATACAGTTACACCCATTTTTTTAATATTTCCTAATTCAGCTTCTTTATTTTCTTCCTTAGCTCTGTAACCTACAACAACAGTATTTAAAGGATTTACAAAAGTATCAGTAAATTCTGTTAGAGGAGTAGCTATACCATTAATAGCTGCTAGAGGTAGACCATGTAAATTACCTGTAATAGTTGTATCAAAAGTATTATAGTCTAGATGAGCATCTACCCATATAACACCAATATTTTCTTTTTTTCTACTAGCTAGAACAGTAGCTATAGCTAGGCTATGGTCACCACCAATAGTAATAGGTAATTCATTATTATTTAAAGTATTTAATACTTCATTAAATAATTCGTTATTAAATTCATTTACTTCTTTAAGATTCTTTTTTAAATCATCTTTATCTAAACTTTTAATACACTTTGGCATATTAATGATAGTAGTATTATCATAATTTAAGTTTTCTATTATCTTGGCAGGCCCTTTAGATGCACCATCAACATCAACACCTAAATCAGTAGCCGCACCAATTATTCTTATGTTTTTCATTTTACCACCATACTAATAATAACTTAAATCAGAATATAAAGTCAAGCAAACACTTTAAATTGTTATTTATTTGTTATATAATATATATGGTGATTGTATGAAGAAGTTAAATGAATTAATAGATACTAATATAGATGTATTAGTAGGTGGAATAAAAATAAATTCAAGAGAAATAGTACCAGGAGATGTATTTGTATGTACAGATATGGGTACTATGGATAGACATGAATTTATTGATGATGCGATTTCTAAAGGTGCAGTCGCGGTTATCGTCAGAAAAGATGTAGGAGAAAAAACAGTACCTATTATTAAAGTAGATAATCCTAATGATGTATTACCAATTATGTGTTCTAAATTTTATGATGAACCAGAAAGTAAAATGACAATGATAGGTGTTACTGGTACAGATGGAAAAACTTCTGTATCAACAATGGTCCAAACACTATTAGGTAGTGATAAATGTGGTTATATTGGTACTAATGGATATAGTTGTTCTAAATTTAATAAAGATACTAATAATACTACACCTGATTCAGATAAATTATATGGTTACCTATCTGAATTTGTAGAAGCAGGTTGTACTTATACTTCTATGGAAGTTTGTAGTGAAGCTTTAATGCGTGGTAGAGTTAAGAATATCTGCTATAACGTATCAATTTTAACTAATATCACAAGTGAACATTTAAATATTCATGGTAGTCTAGAAAACTATATTAATGATAAATGTAAATTATTTAGTCAAACTAAAGAAGATGGATATTGTATTTTAAATAAAGATGATGAACATTTTGATAGGGCTTTTAAAGCATCTAAAGGTAAAGTATTAACATATGGTAAAGATTCAGATAATGATTTATATTTTAAAGATGTTAAATTATTACCTGGTAAAAATATATTTACCATTGTATATAAAAACCAAGAATACTTAATTGATAGTCCTATGGCAGGATATTTTAATATCTATAATTTATGTGCAGCTATATTAACTTTATTTGCATTAGGATATTCATTTGATGATTTTAAAGAAAATATTAAGAAACTACATGTAAGTGGTAGATTAGAATTAATAAATAAAGGCCAAGATTTCTATGTTATGGTAGATTATGCTCATACACCAAATGGTATTACTAAATTATTAGAATATGTTAAATTACTACCTATTAAAAGAAGTATTGTTGTAATTGGTCAAGCAGGTGAAAGAGATCCATACAAAAGAAAAGATGTAGGTAAGATAGTATCTGATAATTCAGATTTAGCGATATTTACATATGAAGATCCAAGAAGTGAAGATCCAGCTGATATCATTAATCAAATGATAGAAAAAATAGATAAAAATAATTATGAAATAATTATAGATAGAAGTGAAGCTATTAAAAGAGCAATTAATGTAGCTAAAACTGGCGATATGGTTATGATACTTGGTAAAGGTAATGAAACATATCAAAAACTAAAAGATAAAACAATATATTTTAATGATATTGAAGAAGCATCTAAATGGTTAGATGAAAGATTAGAAAATGAAAAAGTAAAAGTAGGTTAATCCTACTTTTTGTGTTATAATCTATTTAGGTGATAATATGAAGGAATGTAGAAAAAAACAATGGTGTGTAGAATATGATTATGTTACTAAAGAATATTTTAGTAATATTGAACATTTAACAGCTTCAACTAAGGTTTCTAGAAGACCAGCAAGTGTATGTGATGTTTTATTTGGTAATAAGTTATATGTCTGCTATAAATATGAATTAGGTGGTATGTTGTTGATACCTAAAATGGATGATTTATTTAAAGGTGATTTTGATTCTATATATGAATATCATGGTTCGAAAGAAGGACTTTTATTTACTATTACAAGTAAGAAAAACGGTATAATTGAAAATTATTATTATTTATTTTCAACTAATGATTATCAGCCTAATAAGGATTATGTTAATTCTAAATTTATTTATAGTACTATAAATGACTCTGAAAATAAGTTATATAGAAAGTATTTGGAAGAAAATGTAACAGAAGAATTATTCTTAATAAATCGTGGATATGATAGATTAGATTTAAATAAAATTGAAAATGTAGTTGAATTAAAAAAGCATGATAATGGTGTATGTGATCTACATGAATATAACGTATTTAATGGTATATCTGATAATATGAAATTAGGTAGAGTTGATTTAGCAGAAGGTGAATCTTTGCTTTATGCAATCACTAATTTACGCGCTAAGAAGATTAATAGATAGGGGTAGTTATGAAAAGAAGTAGTTTAATAATATCATTTATTATAAATATATTAATATCAATTTTAGTTATATTAGGAACTATATTTATGATGACTGGATTTAGATTTATGGGTAATCATGAAGTATTAGCGTCTACTGGTTTATCACCATTTAGGTTTTATACGGTTGATTCAAATATATTTGTAGGAATTGCATCATTAATATTAATTGTATATGAATGTTTATATTTAAGAGGTAAAATAAAAGATATACCTAAATATGTATATGTTATTAAATATATTGGTACAGTAGCGGTATCATTAACATTCTTAGTAACATTACTTTATCTAGCTCCTATGTTTGGAGATAAATTTATACTTTTATATTTAAATTCTAATTTATTTTTTCATTTAATAGTACCTTTATTAAGTTTCATATCATTTGCGTTCTTTGAAAAGGTACAATTAAGTTTTAAATATACTTTTTATGGTGTATCAACAATGTTAATATATGGAATTTATTATGCAATTAATGCATATGTACATCAAATAAATGGTGTAGTGCCAGTAGAATTCGATTGGTATGGCTTTGTAAGAGGTGGAATATCATCTATGTATATAGTATATATTGTAATGTTTATTATTACATATGGTATAAGCTTTGGCATATATAAATTAAATGATGTTAAGGAGTAATTATGGTATTAATTATTGGTAATATAGTGGCGTTAATCGCATCATTATTAATGGTATATTCTGGAATAGTTAAGAAGAAAAAAGAAATATTAATTGTTCAAAATTTTCAAATGGGATTACTCGCATTAAGTAATTTAATTTTAGGTGGTATTACAGGATTCATTATTAATATTATAGGAGTTATAAGAAATACACTTTGCTATTATAATAAATTTAATCTTTTAGCAAAGATAGTTGTCACTATAGCTTCTTTTGTACTTACTATTATGTTTAATAATTTAGGTATAATAGGATATCTACCTTTCATAGCTGTCGCAGTATATACATGGTTAATTAATATTAAAGATGTAGTTAAATTTAAAATATTAATTATTTTTACTTTAGTATTATGGGTAATATATGATTTTACTGTTAAATCTTATACAGCTACTTTATTTGATATATTTACTATAGTAAGTAATATAATCGCGATTATATCAATTAAGAAAAAGGTGATAAAATGAATGAACTTTTTGATGTATTAAATGAACGCGGAGAATATACTAATGAAGTTGTTTCTAGAGATGAATGCCATAAAAAAGGATTATGGCATAAAGCTGTAGTTGTATTTATCATTAGTAATGATAATAAGAAAATATTATTACAACAAAGAGCAGCTTCTAAAAAATTATGGCCTAATTTATGGGATATAACGGCAGGTGGACATGTCTTATCTGGTGAATTAGGATATCATACAGTAATAAGAGAAACTAAAGAAGAAATAGGAATAGATATAGATAAAAACGAATTAGAATTTATTGGTTGCACTACTTCAGAAACTATATCTGGTGATATAATTAATAGACATTTTAATGAATACTATATAGTACATAAAGATGTTAAAGTAGAAGATATTGTATTACAAGAGGAAGAAGTACAAGATATAAAATGGTTTACTAAAGAAGAAATTATAGATAGAATTAACAATAATTATAAGGATTTAACTGAAAAAACAGGATGTTGGGACTATTTAGTTAAATATTTTGAAATGAGTATGTTATAATAATATAAGTTATAGGAAGTGATTATATGAAAATTTTATTCGCGACAGGTAATGAAACTAAAGCTAAAAGATTTTCTAAAGGTTTACTAGAAAGAGGAATAGAAGTAGTTACATTAAAAGATATTGATAAAGAAATCGATGTAGAAGAGAATGGTAGTAATGCCATTGAAAATGCATTAATTAAAGCTAGGGCTTATGCTGATGCTGTTGATATGCCTGTTATGGCTATGGATGATAATCTATACTTAGAAAATGTACCAGATGAATTTCAACCAGGTATGTATGTAAGAAGAGTAAATGGTAAAAGACTTAATGATGAAGAAATGACTGAACATTATATCAATTTAGTTAAAAAATTTGGCGATAATGGTAAATTAACATGTAGATGGGTATATGGAATGGCTGTTATAGCAGATGGTAAGGAGTATACATATACTTGGAATAAAGAAGACTTTTATATGGTAGATACACCATCAGATAAAGTAGATCCAGGTTACCCATTAAATTCAATATCAGTTAATAAAAAATTAAATAAGTATTTTACTGATATGACTGATGAAGATAAGGCATCAGTAGCAGAAGATGAAACTGATGTTGTTGAATTTATTTCTAATAGTGTTAGGGGATAGTTATGTTAAGAATAGATCAACATGTTCATAGTAGTTTAAGTCATGATGGTATATCAAATATGCGTGAACATATGGTACATGCAAGAAATTATGGTATCAGTGAATTTACTTTTACTGAACATTATGATGATTATACAGGAGTTAATACTGATATAAAAGAATTAGATATAAATAGATATAGAGAAGAATATTTAAAAAATAAAGATGATTCTTTTGTTAAGACTAACTTTGGTATAGAAATAGGTTTAAGACCTGAATCATATAATAAAATTAGTACTTTAGTTAAAGAAAATAAATTTGATTTTATTATTGGATCATCACATATAACATGTGGTAAAGACATGTCACGTGATGAAACATTTTTTGAAGGTTTAACGCCACATGATGCTGTTTTAAGATATCTAAATGAAGTATTAGAAAATGTCAAAATATATAAAGATGAATTTGATGTATATGGCCATATTGATTATGTTATAAGATATGTAATTGGAAATTATGGTAAGGCAATGACAAAAATAGATTATAATGAATTTAGAGAAATATTAGATGAAATATTATTATCTATTATAAAAAAAGATAAAGGTATAGAAATAAATACATCAGGTGTTAGATATGGATTAGGTACACCACATCCAAATATTGGTATTTTAAAAAGATATCATGAACTAGGTGGTAAGATTATTACTATAGGTTCAGATGCACACAAAGCAACTCAGTTAATAAATGATTTTAACATAGCTTATAGTATGTTAGAAGAAGCAGGATTTAACGAAATAGCAGTATATCATGGTAGAAAACCTGATTTTGTTAAAGTTAAAGGTACAAGGCATTAATCCTTGTATCTTTTTGTTTATTTTGTTATAATACATAACTAACAGAGGTGGATTATGGAAAGTAGTAGATACAAAATTTATAGTAATAATCTAAATGCACAAATAGAAAAATCCAGAGCATTAGAACTTAAAAGACAAAGACATGAATATAATTTAGTTGTTCAATCAGAATTATCTATGCCTGAAATAAAAGGTGAGCAACGTATTGATGGTTATGTAAAAGAAGTATTAGATAACTATAATAATATGAGTTTAGAAGATAGAATTAAAGTAAATGAGATACTTGAAAAATTTTATCGCGATAATAAAGAGTATTGTTATTCACATAGTTATACATTTAAATATATAAATTTCTTATTAGAAAATATGTTAAAAGCAAGAGAATTCCCTAATTTCTATAATAGTTTAAATAGTAAAGAACAAAGAATTATACGTGAGCAAATTCATCTTGGATATTCGTTATTTTCTCCATATGATGAAGCTTATGATGCAGGTTTAATCTATAAAATGCTAAATATGAAATATGAAGGTAAAACTAATGATGCTACATTTACTTTAGATGAAAACCGTTTAAATAGTGAATTAGCTGATGAATATATATGCCCTGAACCTATACTTAATGTTTTTAAAGTTAGATATGCAGAAGCTGCACTAAATAATGTTAATCCATATTTATTTGGTGAAAAAGATGAAAATAAATTATTAAATAGATATGCTAGTCCATTAGTAATAGAATTTAAAAATATAATGGATAATACAATTGATTTTATCTTATCTTATATGCCTTCATACGTTAAAAAAAGTTTTGGTCCTAGAAGTTTAAAAAATAAAATATCAATTATTTTTATGATTAATAGCATAACAAAAGAAAAATTAGATACAATCATTAAAAGGGAAGAGGAAGAAGCTGAAGAAAGAAAAGCAGTTTTAGAAGAATCTACTAGAAAAAATGAAATAGCTAAGGAAAAAGCAAAGAGAAAACAATATAACAATGACAGTTTAAGAAAAGGACACTTAAGCAATCATTAAAAATGTATTTTATATACATTTTTTTTATTTATAAATTATGCTATAATTTTATTGGATTAGAGGTGAAAAAATGGTTAGAGAAAATGGTTATGTTAATTGGGATGATACTTTAAAAAAATTGGGTATTGATACAACTAGTTTAGATACTGTAATGGGAAGTGATAAAGTAACAGTAATTAAAGGTAGTAGATCTAACGTTTTTTCATTTAAACATGATGGTAATAATCTGTTTTTTAAGACTAATTTAATCGGAGGCGAAGAATTCTATTATGCTGAATTATTAGCTGAAGAATTAGCTAAAGATTATGGTATTCCATGTGCTTCATATGACTTAGCTAAAATATGTGGTCATACTGGAGTTATATCTAAAGATATAAGAAAAGAAAATGCGACTTATATTAATTTGAAAGATATTATTAAAATGTATCATGGTGAAGTAATTAATAATTTTGATTTATTAACTATAAGTAAAGATTTGAATAATTATTATAAAAATCGTGAAAATAGAGAAGAAATTCTTGCTACTTTGTATTCTCAAATAATTGATATATTTATCTTTGATGTGTTGGTCGCACAATTTGACCCATTCAATTTGATGATTATGGAAGATAATGGAAAAGTTAGTATGGCACCAATATTTGATAATGAATATATGCAATGGAAAGATAGAAAAACTGGTTTTCATTTTGGCGTTGATGAAAAACTTGATTCTAAGGATAAGGATCGTGCGTTAATCGCATTTGATAGATTTTTAAGTATTTCTAATGATGTATTTATTAAAAAAGTAGTCGATAAAATGTGGATTATAGGTGAAAATAATTTAGAGGCAAAATTTGGTGTTATTGAAAGAAAAACAGGAAGTATAATAGAAAAACAATTTGTACCAACTCCTGTACCACCTGATATTAAAAATAGATTTATGACTATGTTTAATGACTATAGGAAAAAATTAATTGAAGTATTAAATAAACATATTGAAGTACCAATAGTAGAAAACGGAAGAATCAAAAAGTAGGAATATCCCACTTTTTATGTTATAATATATTTTCGGTTGGTGATAAAATGGAAACATATTATAAAGTTAATATTCGTACAGAATATGAAGATTTAAAAAAGGGAAAATATAATTATGGAGTTATAGTAAGAAAAGAATTTGGATGCGCACGAGAAATAGCTTCAAAGTTAAGTATACCAATATGCGCTAGTAAAGAACAAGGTTCTTGTTGTGACTATTATATTTTAGATTCTGATCTTAATCCTTCAAATGTAGCAAATCATAATGAAATACAAAATTATATACGAGAATTCAAAATTGATAAATTTCCAATATTTGCTAGAACAGAAGATTTTCGTAAGAAAACACTATTCAAAAGTTATAAAAATAGTAGTATAAATCAAACAAAAAATGATGTATATTAACATCATTTTCTTATTAATTTTTTTACTTTATCTCTAAATTCTTTAGGAAATAATAATTTTGTATTTAAATATAATTTATAGAAAGTTGGATTTATTTTTAGATTATTAATACTATCTGGTTTTATTCCTATTTTATTAAAGTATTCCATATAGTAAATATGATATGGATGAATTGGATTATTATCCCATCCATGATATGAATAGAATGGAGTACTATGTAATATGATAGGATTTTTTTTGGCTTTTTTCATAGTATCATAATCATATCTTTCTATTTCATTTTGACTATAATGTCTTGATAATATGAATGGATTATAATAAGCATCGGTTGAAAATAGGTTATATTCAGGAGGTAATGAACTTATATCGTTTTTTAATGCCATATTAATTATATCTTGATCAGGATATGTATAATTTTGATTATCAATAATTGTCTCAACTATTTTTGAATCACAATTATTTTTTCTCCATTTATCAACATCTATATACATAACACCTGAATTGTAATAATTTTTTAATGATGGGTCTAATTCTTTCCAATAATATTTTGGCATGGCATCAACAACCATATTAACTGTACCATCATAGTTATTTAATTTATTAACTGAATCAATAACAATTGTATCTGAATCTAAATATAAAAGTTTATCTGTATCTTTGATTATTTCATTAAAAAATAATCTTGCGTTAGGGATGGATTTTCCTCTCCAATTAGATATATTATATTCATTAATTATATTTTTAATATTATTGAAATCATAAAAAAATATATTTATATTATTAAAAGACTTGATTGATGTTTCAATTAACTTAAAATCATTAATAGTAAAATCATCATATATAATATGGACTTTTATGTCTAAATCTTGATTGTTTTCAATTAATGAGTAAAGTGATACTAACATATATTTTAAGTATGCACTATCCAATGTATATAAGACATTAAGTTCTTTCATAGATTAACTCCTTTTTTTCACATATTATAAAGAATTTATGTGCTTTTTTCAATAGAACTTTTAAAAATTTCCGAAAATTCTTTACTCAAACTTGTTGCACTTCAAATTTAAAAACACATAATTTTGAATTATGTGTTTTATTGACTAAAAAAAATATTAATTATATAATTATAAAGGTTATGTAATATAGATTATATGAGGAGGTATTATGAAAAATATTGTTGAAGTTAAGAATTTAACAAAAGAATACAAAAATTTAAAAGCAATTGATAATTTGTCTTTTGAAATTAGAAAAGGTGAGATATTAGGATTATTAGGTCCTAATGGATCAGGTAAATCTACTACTATTAATTCAATATTATCATTACTTAAAACAAGTAGTGGTTCTATTAAAATATTTGGTAGTGAAATGACACCATCTTCTTATGATATAAAGAAAAAGATAGGTGTTGTATTTCAAGAAGTTGCTGTATTTAATGAACTTACGGTATATGAAAACATAGATTATTTTTGTGGTCTTTATATTGAAGATAAAAAATTGAGAAGTAAATATATAGATGATGCAATTGCGTTAGTAGGATTAGAAAACTTTAAGAAATTTTATCCTAAACAATTATCAGGAGGATTACTTAGAAGACTTAATATAGCATGTGGTATTGCACATAAACCTGAATTAATATTTTTAGATGAACCTACTGTAGCGGTTGATCCACAAAGTAGAAATAATATTTTAGAGGGTATAAAAAAATTAAGAGATAATGGTGCGACTATATGTTATACAACTCATTATATGGAGGAAGTTGAAATACTTTGTGATAGGGTAATTATTCTGGATAAAGGTAAAATTTTAGCTAGTGGTACAATTGATGAATTAAAACAATTAACTAATATTGAAGAAAAAGTAACTATTGAAGTAGATAATTTATCTGATAAAATTGTATCTGAAATTGTTGAATTTAAGAATGTAGATACTATATCTTATAATGGTTCTGCTTTAGTAATTACTTATAAAAAGGGTAAAAATAATTTAACTGAAATTGTTGATTATTTAAATAGTAAAAAAGTTAAATACGATAAGATATTTTCTGAAAGACCTACTTTAAATGATGTATTCCTAGAACTTACTGGAAAGGAGTTAAGGGATTAATGTTACATAATTTAAAGTATACACTTAAGACGTTATTTAGAACTAGGGCATTAATATTTTGGACTTTTGCGTTTCCAATTATATTAGGATTATTCTTTAATATGGCATTTTCAAATATCGAAAGTGATGAACAAATGAAAATTTTTGAAATTGCGATTGTAGATAATCAAGAATATAGAGAAAACATAATATATAAAAATGTTTTAGATAATTTAAATGGTGAAGTATTTGACGCTAAATATGTAAGTGAAGAAGAAGCTAAAAATCTATTAGAGGAAAGACAAATTTATGGATATTTATATTTTGAAGATGATACTCCAGAAATATATGTTAGGAAATCAGGAATATATCAAACAATATTAAAATTTATTGTAGAAGAAGTAGAACAAAGAAAAAGTATATTTAGTAATGTAGCTTTAAAAGAAGGGTATAATTTTAATAATGTTGCGGCAGATATTATGGCTAAATTAGATAGTGATGTATTATCTTTAAATAATAAATCAAATTCTAATTTAAGTTATACTGTTATAGAATTTTATACTTTAATTGCAATGGCAGCAATGTATGGCGGTACTATAGGTTTGAGTGCAATAACTACAAGTTTAGCTAATATGGGTGAAGTAGGTAAAAGATCATCTATCACACCAACTAAGAAAAGTGTTATGGTAATTAGTAAGACTTTGGCTTCATATATAGTTGCTTTATGTGGTATAGCAATATTAATGTTATTCTTATACTTTGTGTTGCATGTTGATTTTGGTGATAAGATATTATATGTGATATTATTGGCTATGGTGGGTACTTTAGCGGGTAATGCTTTAGGTATTTTAGTAGCATCACTATTTAAATGTTCATATGATGCAAAGATAGGAATTATAATAGCGATTACAATGTTTTTATCTGTATTATCTGGTATGATGGGTATAACATTAAAATACGTTGTTGATACTAATTTACCATTTGTTAATATGATAAATCCTTGTAATATGATTACTGATGGATTTTATGCTTTATATTATTACACAACATTAAATAGATTCTGGTTTGATATAGTAAGTTTACTTTTATTTACTATGTTGTGTTTAACAATCTCTTCAATTTCAATAAGGAGGGAAAAATATGATAGTATTTAAAACTGTTCTTAAAGTAATTAATAGATTAAAAGGAATGCTTATTTTATATACAGTAGTATTAGTTGCGATTTCTTTAATGAATCAGTTCAACGCGAAAGGTAATGTTATTACTTATCAAGAAACTAAACCGGATATTGTTATATATAATAAAGATGATAGCTTATTAGCTAAAGAATTTGTAAATTATATGAGTAAACATACTAATATTAAAGATATTAAGGAAGATAAATTAGATGATGCATTATTCTATCGTGATGTTAGTTATGCATTATTTATAGATTCTAACTTTTCATCTAATATATTAAATGGTAATCAAATTAGTTTAGATTATAAATCTACTGGAGATTATAATTCTAGTTATACTGAGATGTTAGTAAATAAATATGTTAAAGTAGCGTCTATATATAAAGATTACTATAGTGGAGAAGAGTTAACTAAAAACATAGAAGATACAGTTTCAAAAGAGATTAAAGTAAACTTAAGTACTAAACTAGATGTTGATACATTGAGTTATGCGACTTCATATTTTAATTTTCTTAATTATTCATTTTTAGCTGGATCTTTATATGTAATAAGTATGGTTTTATCTAGTATAAAGGAAGAAAAAGTATATAAAAGAACTATAATTAGTAGTTATGATTATAAAAAACATAATAAGGAAGTATTACTTGCTAATTCTATAGTACTTTTTGGATTATATATAATCTATATGATATTTGGTTATGTTTTATTTAAGAATTTAATATTTACACCTAATGGACTTTTATATGTGTTAAATTCATTTGTATATGTTATATGTACAGTAACTATAGGATTTTTGATAGGTACTATAACACAAAATAGGGCGGCTATTTCAGGTATTATAAATGTAGTCGCGTTAGGTACATCATTCCTATGTGGTTGCTTTGTTCCAATAGAATATATGCCTGAATCTGTGGTTAGTTTATCTAAGATATTACCAACACATTATTTTGTTTCAACTAATGAAATAATTAAAACATTGGATAAGATAGATTTTAATTCTATATTACCGATTATAACTAATTTATTAATTATAGTAGTATTTTCATTAGTATTCGTTATTTTAACTAATATAATTAATAAGAAAAAGCAAAAAATAGCATAAAATTATTGATAAGTAAAAGTAGGTTAATCCTACTTTTTATGTTATAATTAATATATATTAAATTGTTTTAGATGAGGTGACAATATGATAGTTATAACAGTAGGAAAAAGTTATATAGATATAGATGGATATGCAAGTAGTATTGCCTATAGAGAATTACTTAAGATGAAAGGCATTGAAGCTAAATTTGTAAGTAATGCTACCTTAAATTATAGTATTACAGATAGCTTAAAAAATATTTCATATACTATAGATAACTATGCAGTAAACTCTAATGATAAATATATAATTTTAGATTTATCTGATAAATCATATTTTCCAGAATTTGTAGATGAAAATAGTATTGTAGAAATAATTGATCATCATCCTGGATTTGAAGAATACTGGAATAATAAATTAGGTAATAATTCTATAATTGAATTAATTGGTTCAGTAGCTACTATTATTGTAGAAAAATATGAACAAGCTTTACTATTAGATAAAATGGATAAGGATGTTGCTAAATTATTAATGGCTGCTATACTAGATAATACATTAAACTTTACTGCAAATATTACTACTGATCGTGATAGAGTAGCTTATAATAAATTAGAAGCATTAATAAATGAATATGATTATACATCTGAATATTTTAGTGAATGTCAAAAATATATAGAAGATAATTTAAAAGAATCAATTGGTAATGATATAAAATTTCAAGAAGTAAGTGAAATTCTTCCTAAAGTATTTGGGCAATTAACTATATGGAATGTAGAAAAATTATTAGAAAAAAGAGATTTGATTAATCAAATAATGAATAGTTATAGTAACGAATGGATGTTAAATATTATTTCACTTAAAGATAATTCTAGTTATATAATGTATTCAAATGATGACATAAAAAACAGATTAAAAGAATTATTAAATTGTGATGGAAATGATATTTTAATTAAAACTCCAGCGATGTTAAGAAAAGAAATAATGAGAAAAGCATTAGCATCAAAAAAAGAAAAATATTTATAAAAGGAGTTAAATATGGGAACACATTTAGTGAAACATGAGCAATGTAATTTTAAAAACGAAGATATAATAAAACGTATCAATGATTTAAACGTGTCAATTGATAGTTTATATATTCAAAATGGTACTGTTTTAAATAAAGTAATTGATTATTCAAAATTACATGAACTTAGGAGTTGCACTAAAATAGTCGTTTCTATGGCAATGGGAATCGCTATTGAAAACAAATTATTTTCACTTGAAGAAAATGTATACAGGTACTTGGAGAAATATATTACTAATGATAGTAATAGAAATAAAATAAAGAAATGGACAATTAGGACTTTATTAACTCATACTACAGGTTATGATCATATGTTAATGACTAATAAAGAGATAATAGAAAAGAACTTAGATAAATCTAAATTACATGAATATGTTTTAAATTATGATATCGTTAATGAAGTTAATACTATGTATACATATAATAATGTAGAACCATTTATAATATCGATATTATTTAAAGAAAAACATAATATTGATTTAGAACAATATATAAAATCTAATATATTTGATAAGATAGATATATTAGATTATAAATGGGAAAAGTATGGTGAATATTGTCCTGGATGTACAGGTTTATATTTGTTACCAAAAGATTTTCATAAATTAGGTATGCTAATTTTAAATGATGGAGTATATAATGATATTTCAATTATTCCAAATTGTTGGATTAATGAAATGATAAAATTACAAATAGAAACACCTGATTTAGTAAAAGCTGATAGGTTGTTTCCTAAATATGGCGCTGGATATTTTACTTTTATATCAAGAGATGGTTATATATTTAGGGATGGAACAAACGGGCAGTATATTATAATTAACAAGGATAAAGGATTAGTAATAAGTGTCATGTCATCAGAAAGTGATACAAGTAAAGTGACTGAAATATTTAGAAATATGTTATAATAAATTAAACAGGAGGTTTTTATGGGAAAGATTGATTTAGATTATGTTGAAAAATTATTTAATTGGATGGAAGAGGCCGAAGAGCTGACAGCTTCATATAAACAAGAGAAATGTCAATTTGAGTTACAAGAAAAATTAGGGCCATTTCTTGATTTAGTTTGTGATTGTGCTGATAAAAAAAATATATCTGAAGTGCATAAGACGGATGGATATGGTTTAGATGATAGATTTTGCTATTGGATTAGATTTAAAAATAAAGTAATTGAAATAGGGATGTATTATGATGATATAGTATATGTTCTTGACCAACCAGATAATGTATATCCAGAATATGTTATGGACTGTGAAGATATTATTGGATTTGATATGAAAGTAAATAAAGATATATTGTTTGAAGATTTTGAACCAATGCATATAACTGAGCAAATGAGAATGTATGTTTTAGAACATCCTGAAAAATACGCGAATTGTCCTCCAAGAATTAGAATGGGTAACTTTTATAGTGATGAAGAATGGGAACGATATGTTGAAGAAAGTTTAAATAAACCTTTACCAGGAGACATAAAAAGTGCAAAGAAAATCGGGTTTAATTGGGGCAAAAAAAATGGTAATCATAATAAATAATATTGGCAGGAGTAAAATCCTGCTTTTTATGTTATAATAAATTGTAGAAAAAAGGAGTTGATCCAAATGAATGAAAATAAAACGAACATTAACTGGTATCCTGGCCATATGGCTAAGACTAAAAGATTAATAAAGGAAAACTTATCTGATATAGATATAATATATGAATTAGTAGATAGTAGAATACCTGCATCTTCTAAGATACAAGAAATAGATGATATTATAAAAGATAAACCTAAAGTATTAGTTATGACTAAATATGATTTATGTGATAAGGTTGAAACTACTAAATGGGTTAAATATTATGAATCTTTAGGATATAAAGTTATAAAAATGGATATTGAACATGAATTTGATAAAAAAGTATTCATTAAATTAACTAAAGAAATTTTGAAAGAAAAAGATCTTAAAAGAGCAGAAAAAGGTTTATCAAAAAGAAAATATAGAGTATGTATAATTGGTATACCTAATGTAGGTAAATCAACATTAATAAATAGATTGGTAGGAAGAAAAGCTACTAATGTAGGTAATATGCCAGGTGTTACTAAAGATGTATCATGGATTAGAATAGATGATGATTTAGAACTTTTAGATACGCCAGGAATATTATGGCCTAAAATTGATGTTGGAAATACTGCTTATAATCTAGCTAGTTTTACAGCTATTAAAGAAGAAGTATTACCTTTAAATAGAGTAGCCATATATATACTAGAAACATTAGAAAAATATTATCCTAATAAATTAGAAGAAAGATATGGATTTAATAGTTTAGATGAAGATATTGTATTAAACTTAGATATGATAGGTAAGAAAAGAGGCTGCCTAATTAAAGGCGGAGAAATAGATTATGATAAAGTAATATCAATAATCATTAATGATATTAAAAATGGTTATATAAGTGGTATTACATTTGATAGGTGTGAAAATGAATAAAAATGTTTTAGCATTAGCCTATTTAGGTGATTCAATATATGAAGTATATGTAAGAAAATATTTACTTGATAAAAATATTGAAAAAGTAAATGACTTACAAAAAGAAGCTACTAATTATGTATCTGCTAGAAGTCAAGGTAAATTTTTACTTGATATGATGGAAAACGGTTTCTTTACAGATGATGAATTAGATATTATTAAAAGAGGAAGAAATCATAAAAGTAGGAATCCAAAACATGTTGACGTAGCTACATATCATAATGCTACTGGATTAGAAACATTAATTGGATATTTATATTTAGAAGGTAATAATAAAAGAATAGATGAAATAATGGAATATATTTTAAAGGAGGAAACATGTTAGTATTTGGTAAAAATGTAGTATGTAGTCTTCTTGATGATGGAACTAAAATTAAAAAAGCATATATTTATAAGGATTTTAAAGATAGAGAAATCACTAATAGTTTAAATTGTCCTATTAAATATGTAGATAAAGATTATTTAGATAAATTAGTAGATGGACTTCATCAAGGAATAGTAGTAGAAATAGATGATTATGAATATTATGATATAGATGATATTATCAAAGATAATGGATTTATTGTAATGCTAGATCATTTAGAAGATCCACATAACTTTGGAGCTATTATAAGAACTGCGGAAGCTGCAGGTGTAGATGGAATAATTATTCCTAAAGATAGAAGTGTAGATGTTAATGGTACTGTTATGAAAACATCAGTTGGCACTTTAGATAATATGAAAATTGTATCAGTAACTAATTTAGTTAATACAATGGAATATCTAAAGAAAAAAGGGTACTGGATAACTTCTACAGATATGGAAGGAACTGATTATAATAAGATTGATTATAAAGGTTCATGTTGTATTGTTATAGGTAGTGAGGGTAATGGAGTAAGTAGGTTAGTTAAAGAAAACTCTGATTTCGTTGCTTCTATACCTATGAAAGGTAAAGTAAATAGTTTAAATGCTTCAGTAGCAGCTGGTATAGTTATATTTGAAGCTGCTAGACAAAGAAATGAAATATAAAGACTTTAATGATTATGAGTTGTTAAGTTATATTAAAGAACAAAATGAAGAAGCAAATGAAATAATATACGAGAAATATAAACCTTTGATTGTTAGCATGGCTAAAAAACTAATAATATCATCATCTAATGTAGGTTTTGATATAACTGATTTAATAGGTGAAGGAATGTTAGGCTTAGCTAACGCGATTGATACATATGATGAAGTTACTGATATTAAGTTTCATACATATGCAAAAAAGTGTATTGAGAATTATATGTTAATGTTAATAAGAAAAGGAACAAGATTAAAAAATAGATGTTTAACTGAATCAATATCATATGATACAGATGATACGATAAATATGTTTAAAGATAATAGTATTAATCCTTTTAATATAATTGTAGATAAAGAATCTATTACTGAAATATATAAATTAGCTAAAGATATATTATCTACTTATGAATATGAAGTATTTAAATATAAATTAGATGGTTTTAATTATAAAGAAATAGCTAAGATATTAAATAAATCATCTAAAGAAATAGATAATACATTATATAGAATTAGGAATAAACTTAAAAAACATAAATAAACGTTGACTTAATTCGTATTTTATGATAAAATTCTAAATTGTGTAGAGACCTCTCTACAACCGCACAGAAAAGGTTAGAAACGTAAGTACCTCAATGGCGAGTCTGAGATTATAAGGAGGTTAGTTTATGAAAGTAGTTTTAGAAACTGGAGGAAAACAATATTATGTTGAAGAAGGATCTATAATTTTCGTTGAAAAAATAGATGCTCCAGAAGGTAGTATCGTTACACTTCCTAACGTATTAATGGCAAATGGTGTATCTGGTAGACCATACTTAACTAGTGTTAAAGTTAGTGCTAAAGTTTTAAAACAAGGCAAAGGTAAAAAAGTTAAAGTATTTAAGTATGTTCAAAAGAATAATTACCATAAGACACAAGGTCATCGTCAACCATATACTAAATTAGAAATTACAAAGATTGAAAATATTTAATGGTAAAGATTAGTATTAAAGATGATGAAATAATAATTAGTGGTCATGCTAATTATGATGATTATGGTAAAGATATTGTATGCGCAAGCGTATCTACTATTGCCATAACTACAATAAATGCTATTATAGAATTTGATAAAGATAGTATAAATGTAGAAGAGAGTGTTGGATATTTAAAAATAAATATCTTAAAACATACAAAAGAAACTGATACATTAATTTCTAATATGAATAAATTATTTGAAGAATTAGAATTAAAGTATCCTAAAAATATAAAAATAAACTAAGGAGGTGTATTCCATGTTTAGAATGGAGTTAAATATACAATTATTTGCCCATAAAAAAGGTCAAGGTTCTACTAAGAACGGTAGAGATTCTATCTCTAAAAGATTAGGAGCTAAGGCTGCTGATGGCGAATATGTTACTGGTGGTTCTATTATATATAGACAAAGAGGAACTAAAATTTATCCAGGTGTAAATGTTGGTATTGGTAAAGATGATACTATCTATGCTAAAGTATCTGGTGTAGTTAAGTTCGAAAGAAAAGGTAAAGATAAGAAACAAGCAAGTGTTTATCCAGCTGAATAAACACTTTTTTCTTGGCTTTCTTGTGTATTTTTGACAAAAAGTATAATATGTGCTAATATTGATAATGCATTAAGAAGGTGAAGTATGGCACTAAAGGAATATAATATGCAATTAGAAGGATTACTATCTATCTTTACAGCAGATAAATCTCAATTAAAAGTATTACTTGTTAGAAAAACAACAGATCCATATAAAGGATATTGGGTATTACCTGGTGATATGGTTAAAGTAGATGAAACTATAGAAGATAATATATCTAATATAATATATGATAAATTAGGTATTAAAAGTTTATATGTAGAACAAATACATACATATAGTACAATTGATAGAAATCCAGATAGTAGAGTAGTAGCTGTTAATTATTTAGGATTAATAGATCCAGTTACGTTATTACTTAAAAAAGAAGATAGGGAAATTGAAATGGAATGGTTTCCTATAAATGATTTACCTAAGTTAGGATATGATCATTTAGACATAATTGAAAAGACTAAAACATTATTAGGTAGTAAATTATTAAATATAAACTATATCAAAAACCTTTTCCCAGCTGATTTTACATTACCTGAGATAGAAAAGGTTATTACTTCTATATTAAATTTAAATATAGATAGAAGGAATTTTAGAAAAAGATTACTTAAATTAAATATAATAGAGGAGACTGGTGAATATGAACCATCTGGTAATGGTAGACCAGCTAAATTATATAGGTTTAAGGATGATATAAAAGATATCAATATATATTAAATGTAAAATAATAAAAAAACTATTGACATATAATTAAATGGGTGTTAAAATTGATATCGTAATTAGAGATTTACATATGTAAATCTTTATTAAAACCGGGTTTTGAAACACCTGGGTATGTGTAGAGAAGGAGGGTAAATATGCCTACTATAAATCAACTTGTTAGAAAGAACAGAACTGATAAGGTTAGAAAAAGTAAAGCGCCAGTATTAGGTGTTGGTTACAACAGTAAAGATAAGAAGAGAACTAAATTAAATTCTCCTCAAAAACGTGGTGTTTGTACAAGAGTTGGTACAACAGCTCCAAAGAAACCGAACTCAGCTTTAAGAAAGTATGCCAGAGTTAGACTTTCAAATGGTATGGAAGTAACATGCTACATTCCTGGTGAAGGACATAACTTACAAGAGCATAGTGTTGTTTTAGTAAGAGGTGGACGTGTTCCAGACTTAATCGGTGTTAGATATCACATTATCCGTGGTACTCTAGATACTGCCGGAGTTGAAGCAAGAAGACAAGGCCGTTCTAAATACGGTGCTAAAAAACCAAAAGATAATAAATAATTAAAGGAGGATTATTATGCGTAAGAGACAAGCCGCAAAAAGAGATGTACTAGCAGATCCTATATATAATTCTAAATTAGTTACTAAATTAGTAAATAATATGATGATTGATGGTAAAAAAGGTACATCACAAAAGATTTTCTATGCTGCTATGGATACTGTTAAAGAAAAAACAGGTAAAGATCCAATGGAAGTTTTAGAAGCAGCTATGGAAAACATTAAACCAGCATTAGAAGTTAAATCTAGACGTGTAGGTGGAGCTAACTATCAAGTTCCAGTTGAAGTTAAACCTGAACGTGCTCAAGCTTTAGCATTACGTTGGTTAATAAATTATGCTAGATTAAGAGGAGGTCATTCTATGGCTGAAAATCTAGCTAACGAAATAGTTGATGCAGCAGCAGGTACTGGTGCTTCAGTTAAAAAACGTGAAGACATGCATCGTATGGCAGAAGCAAATAAAGCATTTGCTCATTATAGATGGTAAGAGAGGATTAGTATATGGCACGTGAATATGATTTAAAAGATTATAGAAATATTGGAATCATGGCTCACATTGATGCTGGTAAAACAACATTCACTGAAAGAGTTTTATTCCATACTAAAAAAATCCATAAAATGGGTGAAACACATGAAGGTAATGCACAAATGGACTGGATGGAACAAGAACAAGAACGTGGTATTACAATCACTTCAGCAGCTACAACTGCATTCTGGAAAAAACATAGATTAAACATTATCGATACTCCAGGTCACGTAGACTTCACTGTAGAAGTTTCTCGTTCACTTCGTGTATTAGATGGTGCTATCGCTTTACTAGATGCTCAAGCTGGTGTTGAACCACAAACTGAAACAGTTTGGAGACAAGCTAATGAGTTCAAAGTTCCAAGAATGATTTTCTGTAACAAAATGGATAAAATGGGAGCTTCATTCGAATATAGTTTATCTACAATAGATTCTAGATTCGGTGTTAATGCTAAACCTATTGAATGGCCAATTGGTGCTGAAGATCAATTTAGAGGTGTAATCGACTTAGTTACTATGAAAGCTTATGAATTCGATGGTAAACCTGAAGAAGATTACAAAGAAATTGAAATTCCTGCTGATTTAAAAGATATCGCAGAGAAGAAGAGAACTGAATTAATTGAAACAGTTGTTGAATTTGATGATGACATCATGACTAAGTACTTAGATGGTGTTGAACCAACTGTTGATGAAATTAAAGCATGTATCAGAAAAGGTACACTTGCTGTTGAATTCTTCCCAGTATTATGTGGTACTGCTTTAGGTAACAAGGGTGTTAAATTAGCACTTGATGCAGTAATTGATTACATGCCATCACCATTAGATGTTGAATCTATTAAAGGTACAGATTTAGATGGTAATGAAGTTGTTAGACATCCATCTGATTCAGAACCATTTGCTGCATTAGCATTTAAGGTTATGACAGATCCATTCGTTGGTAAATTAACATTCTTCCGTGTTTATTCAGGTAAATTAGAAAGCGGTAGTTATGTTCTTAACTCTTCTAAAGATACTAAAGAAAGAATTGGACGTATTCTACAAATGCACGCTAATAACAGAACTGAAATCACTGAAGTTTATGCAGGTGATATTGCTGCAGCAGTAGGTTTAAAGAACACTACAACTGGTAATACATTATGTGATGAAAAGAAACCATGTATTCTTGAATCAATGGTATTCCCAGAACCAGTTATCGAACTTGCTGTAGAACCAAAATCAAAAGGTGACCAAGATAAGATGGCTTTAGCTTTACAAAAATTATCTGAAGAAGATCCAACATTTAGAGCTAAGACTGATACTGAAACAGGTCAAACTATTATCGCTGGTATGGGTGAATTACACTTAGATATCATCGTTGATAGAATGAAAAGAGAATTTGGTGTAGAAGCAAATATCGGTGCACCACAAGTTTCTTACCGTGAAACAATTACACAAGCTGGTGATTGTGAAGGTAAATATATTAAACAATCTGGTGGTCGTGGACAATACGGTCACGTATGGATTAACTTCGAACCAAATCCTGGTAAAGGATATGAATTCGTTGACGCTGTTGTTGGTGGTGTAGTTCCAAGAGAATATATCCCAGTAACAGATAAAGGTTTACAAGATGCTTTAAAAACAGGTATTTTAGCTGGATATCCAATGGTTGATATTAAAGCTACATTACATGATGGTTCTTACCATGAAGTTGACTCTAGTGAAATGGCTTATAAAGTTGCTGCTTCATTAGCGTTAAAAGAAGCTAAGAATAAATGTAGACCAGTTATACTTGAACCTATAATGAAGGTTGAAGTAGTAGTTCCAGATGAATATTTAGGAACAGTTATGGGTGATATTACATCACGTCGTGGTAGACCTCTTGGTCAAGAATCAAGAAACAACGCTATCAAGATTGATGCAATGGTTCCATTAGCTGAAATGTTTGGTTATGCAACTTCTCTAAGAAGTAACACTCAAGGTAGAGGTGCATTTACTATGACATTTGATCATTATGAAGAAGTTCCTAAGAATATTCAAGAGGAAATTATCAAAAAAAATGGTGGAAATAACTAAAACCACTTGAAAAATTAGTTAAAATGCTATAAAATTAATAATGTATATATAAGGAGGAATAAATTATGGCAAAATATGATCGTTCAAAAGCCCATGTTAACATTGGTACAATTGGACACGTAGACCATGGTAAAACAACTTTAACAGCTGCTATTACTAACGTTCTACACAAGAAAGGACTTTCTGAATTTGTAGATTATGCAAATATCGATAAAGCTCCAGAAGAAAGACAACGTGGTATTACTATTAATACTTCACACGTTGAATATGAAACTGAAAAGAGACATTACGCTCACGTTGACTGCCCAGGACATGCTGATTACGTTAAAAACATGATCACTGGTGCTGCTCAAATGGATGGTGCTATCTTAGTTATCGCAGCTACAGATGGACCTATGGCTCAAACAAGAGAACACATCTTACTTGCTAGACAAGTTGGTGTACCTCGTATGGTAGTATTCATGAATAAATGTGATATGGTTGACGATACTGAATTATTAGATTTAGTAGAAGTTGAAATCAGAGAATTATTAAGTGAATATGGTTTTGATGGAGATAACACTCCAATCATCAGAGGTTCTGCATTAAAAGCTCTTGAAGGAGATCCTAAATATGAAGAATCAATTATGGAATTAATGGATGCAGTTGATACATGGATCGAAACTCCAGCTAGAGATACTGAAAAACCATTCTTAATGCCAATTGAAGATGTATTCACAATCACTGGTCGTGGTACAGTTGTTACTGGTAGAGTTGAAAGAGGTATGTTAAAACTTAACGATGAAGTTGAAATCGTTGGTATTAAACCTACTAAGAAATCAGTAGTTACAGGAATTGAAATGTTCCATAAACAATTAGATGACGCTGAAGCAGGAGATAATGCTGGTATCTTATTACGTGGTATTACTCGTGATGAAGTTGAACGTGGTCAAGTATTAGCTAAACCTGGTACAGTTACTCCACACACTAAATTCAAAGCTCAAGTTTATATCTTAAGCAAAGAAGAAGGTGGACGTCATACTCCATTCTTCACAAATTATCGTCCACAATTCTATTTCAGAACTACAGACGTAACTGGTGTAATCGAGTTACCTGCTGGTGTTGAAATGGTAATGCCTGGTGATAACGTTGAAATGACTGTTGAATTAATAGCTCCAATCGCTATTGAAAACGGTACTAAATTCTCTATCCGTGAAGGTGGTAGAACAGTTGGTGCTGGTAACGTTTCAGAAATCATTAAGTAATTATGAAATAACTAAAAGTAGTTCATTTGAACTACTTTTTTTGTTTATATAGAAAGGGAAAATATGAATTATTATAATGAGATAAAAAATGAATTTATAAATAACGAAGTAAATAAAAAAGTAAAACAGTATTCAATTAATCGTAGTGATTTAGATACATATTATCGTGTTGGAAAAATATTAAAAGAAGCTGGTAAGCATTATGGCGAAGGAATTATAAAAGAATATTCGCAGAAATTAAAGCATGATTTAAATAAAGAGTATAGTGTTAGATTACTGTATAGAATGTTGAAATATTATAATTTTGTATCGGAGGGGAAATTGCCGACGGTGTCGGCAAAATTGTCGTGGAGTCATTATGATGAAATATTAAAGTTTAATGATATTAATAAAATTATTTATTATATAAAAATTAGTGTAGAACAAAATTTATCAGTTAGACAGATTCGTGGTAGAATTAAATCAAATGAATATGAAAGACTTCCAAAAACAACTAAAGATAATTTATTAAAACAAACTGAATCAAACGTAGTAGATTTTGTAAAGAATCCAATTAGAATTAAAAATGAAAAGAATTATAATATATTTTCAGAAAAGATATTACAGAAACTCATATTAGAAGATATTGAATCGTTTATGAAAGAACTTGGGAATAATTTTTCTTTTATAGGTAGTGAATATAAAATTAAAATTGGTGATACATTTAATTATATTGATTTACTTTTATTTAATGTTGAATATAACTGTTATGTAGTTATAGAATTAAAAGTAACAGAATTAAAAAAAGAACATACAGGTCAAATTATGACGTATATGAATTATATAGATAAAAATATTAAGACTATAAATCAAAATAGGACAATCGGAATAATTATTTGTAGGGAGGATAATCGTTATGTGATTAAATATTGCTCTGATAATCGAATAATAGCTAGAACTTATGAATTAGTTTAATACTTGCTTTTTATAACTAAAAAAGGGTATAATGAAATAGGTGATAATATGAAATTAATTACGGTTACTATACCTTGTTATAATAGTGAAGCGTATATGAGTAAAGCTATAGAATGTTTACTACCTTTTATTGAAGATGTTGAAATAGTTATAGTTAATGATGGAAGCAAGGATAATACTATTAAAATCGCTAATGAATATAAAGCTAAATATCCTAAAGATATAGTAGTTATTGATAAAGAAAACGGTGGTCATGGTAGTGGAGTTAATGCCGGATTAAAAGTCGCTAAAGGTCTATATTATAAAGTATTAGATAGTGATGATTGGATTAATCATGATGCATTAAAAGAAACTATTAAAACACTTAAAAAGCTTAAAAAAAGAAATAAATTAGTAGATATGTTTATTGTTAACTATGTTTATGAAAAAGGTAATGAACATAAAGTAGTTGACTATAAAAAGGTATTACCTACTAATAAAATCTTTGGTTGGAATGAAGTAGGTAGATTTAAAACAGGTGAATACTTATTAATGCATTCAATACTTTATAAGACAGAATTAATCAAAAAAATAGGTTTAAAATTACCTCATCATACATTCTATGTAGATAATATATTTGTATATTATCCATTACCTCATGTAAGAACTATGTATTATTTAGATGTTGATTTCTATAGATACTTTATAGGTAGAGATGATCAATCTGTAAATGAAAATAATATGATTAAGAGAATTGATCAACAATTATTCGTTACTAAAGAAATGATTAATTATTATGATCCATATGAATATAGGGATACAAATTATAGCTTATATAAATATATGGTACATTACCTAGATATAATGATGACGATATCTACAACATTTTTAGCTCTATCTAAAAATCCAGATGATAAAGGTAAAGCTAAAGAATTATGGGATTATCTAAAAAATAAGAATCCTAAATTATATAAAAGATTAAAACGCAATTTATCTGGTACTACTACTATTAATAAGCATACAACAAAAATAGGGTATAAAGTAGCTAGAAAAATATTTAAATTCAATTAAAAATAACAGATTATATATCTGTTATTTTTTGAATAAATTTCCTGTATTTCTATACATTAAATATAATGGTTTATTAGTTACGAATTCTAAATCTCCAATATATTCATATACTTTAGAACCAAATCCTAATTTATAATTATTTAATCCATAGTATTTATTAGTATTATCAACTTTCCATGTAATACCACCTAAATTAAACAATCTATATCCTTCTTTAGAATATTTTTCAATCAATTTCCAAATAATTAGATGTTTAGCATTGAAACTTGTATATTTCTTATCATGAGCATCTATCATTAATGTAATAGTATTAGTTGTTTTAATGACAATTAATGAAGCGATTATTAATCCATCTGGATATTGTGTCATTAATTCAATAGCACTGGATAATTTTGCTTTAGCCATATTTAAAGCTTTATCTGCAGTTATTTTCCTATTAATTAATTTTTGATTACCTTGATTTTTAATTACTTCTTCATTAATTTTATTTGAATTTTTTTCTATTTCAACAAATTCAGCTTGATTCTTCTTTAAATAAATATTAAAATCAACTTTGGCATAATAAATTTCAACCATTTTACCAAAATTATTATATAAATCTTCATAATATTTAAAGTTTCTAGGATATTTTCCTTTAGCTTGTTCATATACTGTTTTTAAATCATCAAATGTACCTTTATGTATTCTTACACCTGAGTTTTCTGCAGATCTAACTTTAGTTTTAAATTCTTTTCTCATATTTTCAAACGCAACGAAATAATCAGTGTTTAATTCTATCATTGCTTCAAATCTAGGTCTTACTGCTTCAAAGAAAGCATTATATCCTAAATGTGTATAATTTAATTCTTTTAGATTATTAAATATCATCTCATAATCTGGGTTAGATGCGATTAAGTTATATTTTGAATCATATATATTTTTAACTACGCATGGATTAATCTTAATAGCAGTAACACTTTTACCATTTAAAAATTTTCTTAAATTAGTAGTAAATTCAGTTAGTAATTCTTTATTTTTATAATCAATTAAATATCCTCTAGGGCAGTAACCATATTTAAATGTTCCTTCTGTTTTAACCATTACCATAGTAGCAGCTAAAATCTTATCATAATCTACTAATCCTAGGTAATATATAGTATATCCTTGTGATGCCATAGTATCACCATATTCACTAGTTTGGAATGGTGTACTAGGGATAAAACTATATGAAAATCGATCAAATTCTTCTTTCGTAAGTTCCTTGAATGTCATATAAGCAACCACCTTTTCTTAATAAAATTATATCATATAGTTTTAAATAATGTAACTACCATTGACTAAAATTTCGGGGGGGGGGGTATAATGTTTTATAGAATAGGAGACTATATATGAAGAAAAAGGGATTTACATTAATAGAATTATTAGCGGTAATAGTAATACTTGCCATTATAGCTTTAATAACAGTTCCAATAATAAGTAATGTGATAGATTCTGCTAGAAAAGCAGCTTTTAGAGAAACAGTAAACGGAATAATAGAATCAGCAGATAACTATGTAGGAGAATATGTATTAATAAATCATGATGATCCAATATATCCAATAGAGATATATTGTAATGGTTCAGAATGTGAAGATTCTAATGGTAAGAAACTAGAATTTAAAGGAAAAGTACCAATCTCAGGAAAAGTAATATTAGAATCATCAAATCTAGTAAGAGCAGATTTAATAAGTGATGGAGTATACTGTGGATCAGGAACAAAAGGAAATGTAGAAGTATATAGTAAATGTAGTGAACTAGATCATACAAATCCAATTATAGATGAATCTAAGATAAATGATATAGTAATATCTACAACAACAAATGCATTAACAGTATCGTTTCCAATAGATTTAATGTATGATGAAGAAACAGGTATTCAAGGATATAATGTATCAATATATTTAAATGATAAGAAAGTAGAAGAAAAAGAATATGAAGAACCATATATAACATTTACTAATTTAAAAAGTGATACAGAATATAAAGTAGTAATAACAGGAATAAATGGTAATCGTGGTAAAACAAGTATAGATAAATATGGAACAACATTAGATATAACAAAACCAACA
>JAGBJG010000003.1 GCA_017934595.1 Bacilli bacterium | reverse complement strand
TTTATTTTTGTCTTTTAAAATTATTGCAGGTTCTTCATTTCCAATATTATAAGCAACCATTCCCTTATCAGAGAAATCAAATTTCTTTTTTAACCCCAATATTTCCTCATAATATCTTTTTGCTTCTTCCATATTATCTACAGGAAGAAAATAGTTGTCATAATTTTTCATAAATTTAATGTTCTCCTTTCTGCTATAAACTATACTACTATATTCTATAGTAGTTATCGTTAAAAGTCAATATATAATAAAAAAATAGATTAGTTGCACTGAACTAATCTATTTGTATAACTGCCTGTCGTACAAAAAAGACTGTCATTACTGACAATCTTTTCGGTAAATTACTATAAATCAATAACTATAAAATTGTAATTTAGCGATTACTTTTTTTTAATAAATCCCAACCAAAGTACATATAGTGTAATTAAAACAAAAGCACATAACATTACATAAATGAATGGCATTGGTATTCCTGCATAGTCAAATTCTTTATCAGTAAAGACAAATATTACTCCTCTAATAGAAACTATTATCATAAGAATACCTACTATTTTTAAAATTAATGATTTCTTCATATTTATTACTTCTTCTCACTTTCATATTGTAATTTGTCTATTTTGCAATAAATCTATAAATTGCATAAACCACCCATATAAGCCAAGAATATGTCCACGCATCAAATATAATACTTATTGATAAATATACAATAGCCACTATAATTGCTATTACCCAATTCATTATCTTTTTCTTATCCATTTAGATTCCTCCTATTAAACAAATTACTATTTATCCGTCTATTTAATTATACCACATTTTCAGTCATATTTTTTAATAACTTACTAATCGAAAGTTTACTAAAAAAAGATGAGATTATTTTCTCATCTTAGTGTACGGGAATATCTTAATATTCCGAACCTTATTTATCTAATTTAATATATTCACCATTATTATTTTTATCTACTGAATAATAATAAATACTTTTGTCTTTTAAATCTGAATAATAGTTTCTTACTTCTTTTATTAATGTATCATCTTTCCATTGAAAATTAATAGCTTTATTTTCTATATCATCAGGATACATTTCTTTAATTGAAGAAGTATATTCATTGCCATCTTTAGGTGTTTCAATTTTTACTACTTTATTATCATTTAATTCAAAAGTAAATTTATATGGCATTGAACTACCAGATCCACTTATTATTTTATTATCTGCAATATAATAAGATTCTTCAGCTATCCACATATAAACATATCGATAATTTTCATCTTCTGTTATACCAAAACCATTGTAATCAACAAACATTTTATATCTATCGTTATTCTTCTCTGGATTTGTATCATTGTCAATAATATATTGAACTGCAGTATCATATAAATGTTCATAATCAGTTATATAATTTTCTTTATTACTGCAACCTGTAATTATAAATAAACTTACAATCACCATTAAACTTAAAAACATTTTCTTTTTCATATATATCCCTCTTTCAAGAATATTATACCACAATTTCATTAATTATTTTGCTCACAATATTACTAAAAAAAGATGAGATTATTTCTCACCTTAATGTACGGTAATATCTTAATCTTACGATCATTATAATTATAAAATTTTAAGATCTTCTTTTTCATATTTGTTATGACCTTTTAAACTCTTTTTATATTTCCAACACTTGATAGCATCATCTAATGTTTTATCTTTATTATCATTAAAAAAATCTCTTATATAGGTATTGTACTCAAATTGTTTATCAATAGTAGTTTTATTATTCTTCTTATCTTCTAATATCTTATAATAAGCATTTATTGAATCTTTGTAAGTTTTTCCAGCATTACTTTTTAACCACTTTTGAAATAAAACATTAAACGAAAATCTTTTACCTATCTCTTTTTTATAAAATGCTCTATGCTTTTCAGAACATACAAAATTTTCTTCTATAATACTATCAAGAGTTATTTCATCTATTATTTTTGTTCTTCTAGAATCATGTAATTTAGAAATTCTTTCTCCTGTATCAAGAAACTTTGCAATTCTATCAGTTAATTCTATCTTACCACCAGTAGTTTGTAAGTTATTTCTTCTACAAAAATTAATAAGTTCTTCTTTTAAATAATAATATTCTCTAAATGTTTTACTATCTAATTGATTATTTAATTCTGGTCTATCCATAATATCAACCTCTATATAAAATTATACCATAACAAAAACAGATTTTTACATCTGTTTTATAGTACTGGAATATCTTAATATTGTGATTAGTTTTATAAGTTGTATTTTAATTCGATTCTACTATTGAAATATTGGTTACACCAATTTGTGCAGGATAACTTTCATTTATACCGCCAATATATGTTATAGCTAATATTTGTCCTTCTTTATATTTTACATTGTTCTTATTATCAATATGAAATCTATCAGATGATTTTCTTTCTTCTTCGTCTTCATTTGGTTCAACTATAATGTAACCATTGCCAACTTCAATTACTTTAGCTTTAAAATGATGTTCCTCGTTGTTATCTATTGTTTCATTTTCAATATTCCATGTTAAACCATTATCAGAACTACTAAAAAGTAATTTAACATCTTCATAACCTGAATGGTCGGCTTTAACTTGATATATAGAACAAGGTAATTTCAATAAATCCTTTTCTACATATGGAACATCTTCAATAGTTAAAATATCAATATTAGGATTATTGTAATTTATTTTCCCATCAGTAAATGTTTTACCACCATCTTGAGTAACTTTTACACCAATATAATTATTAGATTTAGTTAAATTAGGCTTAGATATAGCAAATCCTAATTTTTCATTAATGAAAATAAATTTAGGTTCCATACTAACAATAATTGGTTCATCAGTTAACTTTTCATAGGTTTTTCCTTTATTTGTAGTTTTTTCAACACCTACAATTTGATTTTGCCCTAGTGAATAATCATATCTTTCAAATCTCAATTTTGTATTTCCAAATTTGATTGTATATAATGTATTTTCATCATCTGGATATTCTCTATTTAAAAATAAAAATATACCTCCAGTAATTAATAATAAAATAATTAAAATCGAAACAATTATTATAATTTTCTTTTTCATAATCAAATCTCCTTAATTTCCCCAGTCTATATATCCTTTATCTTTATAATCCTTACACTTTAAATATATCTTATATGCTGTAGAACAATTTTTTTGATGATCTTGTGGATCTTCATAATTTGTTTGAATAACAACATAAACATCACAATAATTTTCTCTATCTACATCAAACAACTCTTCTTTTTTTATGTAACCATTACTAATTAAGAACGAAGAATTGTAATGCGTACCACTTTTATTAGAATTATCATCAAAAGTATCTGTAATAGGACAGTTTGGATACATAGCTTTAATATTCCATTCTACTGCTTTTTTAGTACTTTCTTTAATTTCTAAATATCTTGCATTATTATTTCTTATTTCGTTTTTTAAATTTTCATTATGTTTTAGAACTACGAGTATTATAGCTAATATAACTACTAAAGCTATAGAAACAAATATAATAATTTTCTTCTTCACAGAATCACCCCTCATAAATATTATATCATATATTTCTATATTTTAATTACATCGTAATATTACTATTTTCCGATTTGTTGCAAAATAAGGGTTAAACTAAATCTACTTTTTTGTCTTCTTCGTCCTGAATCTTCTTTTTTCTGAATTCATCAAGATTAAAACAATCGATCTTGAAGTCTTTTTGTTTTTTAGGAATTACTGACATTTTAATATTAAAACCATAATTTGAAATAGGAATAAAATTTGATTTAATAGGGTATTGTCTAGTAGCCATAAATAAACCTTCGCCAAGTTTAAATCTCATCAATTCATCAGGCATTAATAATTCACGACCTATTAAAGATTTATCACTTGAAATATTATAATCTAATTGTTCTAAACGAGTTGATGTTGATATACGATTGCTAGAAATAGTATATTTTCCTAAACGATTACTTATTTCTTTAGCCGTCTCATTATCACTAGTTAATAAATAAATCCAATTAGTACAATTTGATTTAATGGTACCTGCAGAATCTTTATATGTTTCCTTAATTTGGTCAAAGTCCTGAATTACCAAATAAAATCGTATATTACGAGATCGAGAGACTGTAATTTTGTTAGATATAGAACTTATAGGGGGCATATTGGCAAATTCATCAAGAATAAAATTAACTCTAACAGGCATCTTACCATCTTTCATATTTTGAGCTGTATTAACTAATGCTTGATAACATTGATCGATAAATAAAGATGCAAGTTCATGTCTTGACTCTTTCTCATCAGGAATAATTAAAAATACTGCAGTTTTCTTTTTACCTATATCATCTAATTCAAAATCAGTTCGACTCGTTAAATTAGCAATACCTGTATCACTAAACATCTTGATGACAGTGGCAAGAACCGAGAATAGAGTGGCTCTTGTTTCACCTTTAGCAAAAGATCCTGTAGCATAACTCATTTTACTTAAACTACCAAAAGGCTTTTGTTGAAAGTATAGATCTAATGAATTAAATCTATCAATAGTTTTAGTTCCATGTTCTACTAATAAATTATATATAGAATATAAATTAACTTGTGACTCACTTGGGGCATCTTCAATAAGAGCATAACAAAGAGCATTTAATACTGCATTAGCAGATTTTTCCCAATACATATCTTTGCTCGATAAGTTCTTACATAATGATTTAGAAAAGTTTTCAATCATATCTCCTGCCTCATCAATATTATTTTTTTTATAATATTTATATGGCAAGTGGAGTGGATTCCAACCATCACTAGCGAGAGCATCTCTTAAATTAATTATTCTTATTTGATAACCATGTTTCTTTAAATAATCAGCAGTATATGAATATAGTTCGCCTTTAGTATCATTAATAACCATAGACTCACCTGCATTAGCAAGATTAAATATTAAAGGTAGAATACAACTAATTGTTTTACCTGATCCAGTAGAACCTATAATTAAAGTATGATCAAATTTATCTGAATAATAATATTTACCATCCATATAAGTTACTGGAATACCACCTGACTTTAATTTAGAATCAATAGTCCAAGTTTTATAATTTTTCTTAATTTCTTTTTTAGTTGCCCAACGAGATGAACCATATTCAAATGAACCATCTTCTTCAGGCATCTTTTTAAATCTCCTAAACTTTAATTTAAACTCTTTATCATATTTTAAAATAAATAGCATCATAATAGACATTAATAAAATAGAACCAAACATTAAACTGAAATCAGTTATAGTTTTTAGAAAGGAGTAAAAGATATTTAAGTTCCATGATAAATGAATATTATTGTCTATAATATATGTTAGGTTATAACAAATGTTAGCTGATGCCAAAAATGTTAAGATAATTAAAAGAAAGTAATTAAAATATTTTCTAATTTTTACATTTATCCCTCCAAAATAAAAACAAGTGAATTACACTTGTTCCTTAATTAGTTTATATAAGTTTTTAGTATCTTCAGGATCTAATCCAATAACAAACTTATCACCATTATTTGAATATTCAAAATAGATGTCTAAAAATTGAGTACCCTCATAGTTCCAAAAGTTCATTACAAGAGTTGAATCTATAAAATCATAATTAACATCATATCTTTTATGATTATCAATATTTTTTAATCTATTTAGAATATCTTTGAATTCTTGTTTTGTAAAAGTAATTATTTTATCACCACAAAAGTTTTTATTTATTATACCAAATCTAACTTTAATCTCTTTATCTAATTTTTTATTTTTAACAACATTAAATATTAATTTATCACCATTATATACATCGATATAATGATCATCATCAGTTAGTTTAAATGAATAAGAACCTTTTTCATAATAGTCAGATAATACCCAATTTACTTGATGAATATAGAAATCATATTTGTCTTCATCAACTTCCTTATTAGGAATAAATGAATTAAACAAATTACTATATCTATTATTAAATATTTTAATAAATAGATTTTCAAGTAATATAATGTCTTTAGGATCTTCAAAGTTTAAATCTTTTGTCTCATCTAAAAATAAATAGATCGCTTCAGAATTATCGACATATTTAGAATAAAAACGAATGTTATCATAGAAATTGAATAAAAACATTTTTCTAAAAGCATCATGATATTTTTTATAATTTTGATTGTGATGATAATCATTCATATCAAAAAGAATATCGTTATATTTATTATTTAAACTTAATTCAATTAAGATAGTTAATTCAATATGATCAATTAAATATCTATCTCTGATATATCCTATATACTTATCCAAATTTTCTAAAAACTTTTCTTCTCCAGTGATAACTTTTTTACCATACAACAAATCACTAGGAAGTTTAATACTTTTATTAGGAATCCGTTTTACTAGTTCGTGAAGAACTTCACGACTTAATAATTTATAAATTTCCCCACTACAAGAATATGCACTACTACTTAAACAAATTTCTTTTAATCTCTTGGTTTGATCTGTATCAGCCAAGATAAAATCATTACTCAATATCATCCCTCCATCTTTGTTTAAGATTTACTACATTTTTTACTACAAGTACTATTATATCATACTTTGCTCGTATTTGTTTGTGAAATTTAAATAATTGACATTTTAATGGGAAAATTATATTGGTGGTTGATTATGAATGAAAAGAGATTATTTGATTTAAGAGAATATGCAGACTTATCTCAAAAAGACCTTGCCAATAAACTTGGAGTCACTCAACAAACATATTCATTATGGGAAAAAGGAACTAAAATTATTCCTTTAAAACACCTAAACAATTTATGCAATTACTATAAAACTTCAATGGATTATGTTCTAGGTTTATCCAATGAAAGAACTAACTCTGATATTAGAGAAATCAAAGAACTAAATAAAAAATTGATAGGTAGTAGAATAAAAGAAATAAGAGAAAGTAATAAACTTACACTTCGAGATCTAGCAAGTGAACTTAATACGACATCGTCAACTATATCTGCATATGAAACTGGCAAGACATTAGTACTTACTGCATTTGCTTATCAAATATGCACTAAATACGATGTGTCATTAGACTGGTTATGTGGCAAAGTAAAATAGTATGAAATTAATCATACTATTTTTTTAATAATTAAATTTAATATTTCATTTATATATTTATGAACAATATTATAATCTTTTGCTATTTTGTATATAGAATCTGGCATTGCTCTTAAATTTGTATTTTCTGAAAGCGATGTAATGGCGATTGAATACCTATGAGTCATTTGATGTCTTAAATTGCATATATAATCGTGAATTCCTACATCTATATCCTTATTTGAAATATCAAATTTTTCATAAATATAATTATATATTTGTTTAAAATCAACATCCTTATAATTAGAGTTTAACAATTCTTTTATTATTTTTTTATAACTAACTTTTGAAACATCTTTATTAAGATCAAAATATATATTATATAATTGAGCCAAAGAATCCCATAATATAAGTTCTCTAAACAATGCATTTTCCATATAATAATATGCATTGTTTTCTTCTTTGGATATTGAATTAGTCATTGGGTTATACCCATAATAATTTACTTTTTCATATTCGCTAATACACCTAATAATAGACAATTTTGTTTTTTCTGATAAATCGTTAATTGATTCTATAAAATGATTATACTTAAAATGATTTTTAATTGACTTATCTGCAGATCCAAGAATTCCTGAAATATATTTCCCATCACCTATATTTATATATAAATTTTTGATATCAATTGAATATTCATTAATTAGTTGAATAATAATCTCTTTTTCATCAGAATTAATTAATGGAACAAATTTAGTATTATTCATATTTATAAATCCAATTTTATTTTTTCATTTTCATTATCTTTATTTACACAATAGTAAATTGTATAATCATGTTTAGGTTTTGGGCAAAAATATTTTGACTCTATTTTATATTTTTTAAAACAATCATCGCACATTATAACTGGTGTTTCATCTTCGTAGCGATTCCAATCATCACCTTTAGTCTCTTGTTTAATAAAACCTTTCCCACATGGGCATTTAATTTTTTTAGTACTAATTGTTTCCCAACTCATTTAAACACCTCCAAATTCATTTAATATTATATCATATGTTTTTAATATTCTGACAGCTCATATTCAAGTTCATTAATTATTTGTTTTTCTTCTTGCTCCAATTCATACTCTAAATAGTTCATAGCTTGATTAATAAACTTTTTATAATTGAGTTCTTGATAGAAAACTTTGTTTTTATATTTTGAATATCGTTCATAATCATAATTTAATGACCTTAATATTTTATAATACTCTGTAGAACTCATATCGGTGTTTATATTATCCATACTACTTAATAAAGCATCAACATTAATATTATATTTAGATTTAGAAATCCAATTTTTAAATACATATCTTTTTTCTAAATGATTAAGTCTTGCAAGATTACATATACGATTTAAGTCTTTAGCAACTTTATCTATGTTATCTTGCTTTTTATATGCAGAACTTTTGAATTTTAGATCTTTAATATGCTTTTTCAAAAATTCTTTTTCTTTTTCCATAGTTCCCATAGATTGATATATTTTATAATTAGATAATATCTCATTACCAATCTTGGCATATAACTTATTAATTTGATTATTATAGTATTCTTTATTTTTATTTGCAGATGATGAACCATAGATAGCTGTTAATTCTTTTTGATGTTCTTCTAATAATTTTATATAACGAGCATATTTATATTTAGTAGAATCATGTAATAATATATATTTAATTATATTATTAAGTTGACCTTTATATGGACTCATATTTTTTGAATTATATTGTAATCTTCCTTTAGGTGGAAGTACCTCATATAAATTAAGTAGCATTTTATTTAAGTCTCTACGATACTTATCACCAAATAACTTTTGATTTTTAATTCTAGTTAATTCTGCAAGTGAAATGGATCCAGTAATGGACTTGAATTCTTCATCTCTTAATTTATAAAACTTTTCATTATCTATTAAATAATTACCTATATTACTTTTTAATTTATAGATTAAATCATATGGAACTTTAGGATTAGAAATGGTTTTATGATGTTCAAAAAAGTTAATATGTAAATGTGGGTTATCAGTATTGCGATGCAAACTGCAGTACCATGTTACATTATTCATTTTAAATCCCATACCAGTTAATAATTGTGGCATTATATTTTTAGTAAGATTATAATAATCAACTTTAGTTATAAGACCATTATTAATTGCAAACTCTGGTGGGAATGAAATAACAAGACTCCAAAGATAACCTTTAGGATCTAAATCATTCATATTAGATAAATCTTTTTTAGCATCTATATCACCATTACTAGACCAAGTAAATGACTCTTTATCTTCATAAAGATAAGAATCATTATTAGCAAACTGCATATAATCTTTTAAAATATCATATTCATCAATTGATGTAGCATCTGCTTTTTTCTTATCACTTATATAGCTGATTGTCTTGCCAACACTTTTCCTTAAATCGGTACAATGTTGGTACTTAACACGAACTACAATATTGGAACTACTCATTATCTAGCTCGTGCTTTTTACTGGACATCTTTCTTATATCTTTAAGTACCTCACGATGAGCAACTTCAGTTACAGGATGATCTATTATAGATAAACTTAATTCATCTTCAGTTTGTGGTATTTTTAATTGGTTCATAAAAATATCAGTTTGCTTGATAGACCATCTACTATTAAACTCAATACGATTTATAACGACCATTAATTGTTTAAAAAAGGAATCAAAACTTTTTTTAAATGCAATATCAAATAGTTCCATAAATTGTTCCTGACTATCGGTTAATTTATTAGTTTCCATTTTTTCTTTAATGGTACTATAAACGAACCTTGATATATTCATTTTATATTTTTCTGCTAGTAATTCAATTTCTTTTTTATCTTCAGGAGTGACTCGAATTGTAATTCTTTCTTCCTTCATTATTTAGTGTCCTTACTTATTAATAGATTTAGATTTTTAAGTACATATTCCTTAACTAACTTTTCTAATAACTCTTGTTGAGTTATCTTTTCTTTTTCAAGAATATTTTTAAAGGCATTGTTTAGATTATCATCTATTCTAAACTTAATAAAAGTACATCCATTATTATTAATATTATCACCTCCATAGTAAAAAACTTATGACACAAAATAGAGTCATTAATTTCAATGAAAAACAACGAAAAAAGGACACAACTTTAAGACTACTTTTTATCAGGATAAGTGTGGCTGACAAACAACTACCCAGTGGGTAGTTTAGCCCTAATTTAAAGGGTTTCCAAAGTTTTACTTTGTCATACATATTCTTAAATGTCTTACTTTTGTCTAACACCTTTAATACCGAAATCTTTAAAAATAGGGCATATTGTCTAACAAATGTTATAACAAATAAACTACCAAAACTGGGCTCTAGAGAACATTTTTAAAAAGTTTTCTAAAACAAAAATATTGAAATAAGGAACCTTATGATGTCCTATATATCAATATCAAACTTAATATTAGTATTTATAATTTCATAATTATATTTATTTATAAGTACTTGTTGAACTTCAATCATAACAGGTTCTACAAGTTCTTCTTCCTTAACAATTTCCTTAACCTTATCAACTATTTCATCAATCGTAAAAGAACCTTTTCCAGTTTTATGGAGTACACTTGCAACTTGAAGTGCATAAGTTTCTATTAAACTATCTTCCGACTGGTTGTAATGGTTGGATTGGTTCATATCGTTGGTTTGGTTGTAATTCGAGATTTGGCTTATAATTTTTCCTCCTTGCTAAATCATTATCAATAATACTTTTAGGATCCTTTAAATCAGATCTATTGTAAGTACAATTAGGAGTCATGAGCATGAAATGAACATGAATTCCTGTTGCACGACCTGACTGACCTATGGTTCCCAATTTGTCACCTGCTTTAACTATTTGACCTTCAGATACTACAATGGAATTATCAAGCATATGACCATAAGCAGTGTAGTATGTCACACCACTAACATCATGTTGTATTTTTACATAATTACCAAGACCATTAGCTTCATATCCAGTTTTATAAACTTTACCACCTGCAGATGCAACAATATCAGTTCCTGCTGGTGCCCATAAATCGATACCACTATGAAATGATTCCTCACCAGTAAATGGATCACTACGAGAACCAAATGGGGATGTAATTGTATAATTAACATTCATTCTAAATGGTGCAGTAAACTCTGAAACATCACCAACAGGTTCAGCAGATGGATCACCATTAGAACCATCTGCAATCAATAAAACTAATGCAATAATAAATAGTACCATAATAGCAGGTGAAAGTTTTAAAATTAAATATACTTTTTTTATATCATTCATTAACGACCACCTGCATTACCAAATAAATCTTTTTCTTCTTCTCGTAAATGGATTTGAATTGGTAATCGAGTGTCCTGACTAATAACAAATAATCCCTGACCACGAGATGCAGTAGTAAGAAATTGAATCTCTGACTCGGACAGGTTCATCATTTTTTGAACTGCCTCAATTTCTTTTTGTCCCTGTGCCATGACCAAGATATAAGAACTATTATCTATAATAACCTGACCAAATCGTTCAATACCTTGAGAAGTAAAGTCGATTAAGTTCTGCGAAATTATCCATAGTGAGCCGTTATATTTACGAATTCTTTTTGCTGTCCTTTTTAAGAAATCAATACCATCTTTATTGTTAGGATCTATAAGTAAGTGTGCCTCATCACATACAAGAATTACTTGTTCGTTTCGGTCACGACTAATCTCATTCCAACACCAAGATAATATATTAAAGAATTGAGTTCTTAATATAGTTTCATCTGAATCAACAAGACTATGAATATCTAAAACAATAAAGTCTGATGAATTATCTACATTAATACTTGAATGACCATTAAAGATTCTAGCATCAGCACCAATAGTAGATTTCTTTAACATTGATGAAATCTTTTCTAATGACTCAATAACATTTCGTGCCTCTTTATTTGCTTTAGCTTGTTTCAATGTATCAACAACTTTATCGTATAAATCTTGCATTATAGGGTAGTCTTCACTTGATAATTTAGATAGGTCAGTATCAAAATCTATGTTCTTATCTTTATATACTTCTATAAGTATTTCTTCAATTTTAGTTAACTCATAAGCAGTTAAATCTTGTAAGTAATATTTTATAAAAGTTCTAAAAGTTTGAAAGTGTCTTGATAAATCATTGTTAATAGTTTTTTTCTCATCCTCTGAATCATCAGCACCTTTTCTAACTTCAAGTGGATTTATAATTCCATGAGAACCAGTACCACAATCAATCCATGTTCCGTTAATATTTTCACATAAATCCTTATATTCTCGTTCAGGATCTATAACAATAACTTTCGAACCACGACACCAGTTACCACGAATAAGTTTTTTAATCAGAGTAGATTTACCTGATCCTGACTTACCAATAATAACTGCATTTGAATTGTTCCTTTTACTAGTTCTTTTCCATAAATCAAAGAACAATAAACTTCCTAATGAATCAGTACCAATCATCATAGCATCGCCATCATCTTGTAATGTTTGAAAGATAAATGGGAATGATGATGCAGTAGTCATCATAGGAATTGGAAGTCCAAATTCTTTTTCTAAATCTCTATATAAAGTAGGCATACACATTTTTAATGATCGTTCTTGTTCGAACATTAAATCAGTACCACCCATACCATAAGCAGAGAGTGTAGTCTTTAATTCTTTCTTGGCTCTTTCCATATTTTCTTTAGAATCACCATAACATAAAAAATTGACCGTCAATAATGAGAACTTCTCATGTTCACGATCAATTCTATTTACTAGCTGTACATAATCATCTAACTGATTATTTAATACAACTTCATCATTATAATTATTAGTATTCATTAGTTTTGATTTAACCTCTGACATACTTTTCTTTAATGTATTGCTGATATCAAGTGCATCCATAGGGGAAATGGTCATAACCATACGAGTATGATTTACATTAGCAACTGCACCTAACCATGCAACACCAACAATAGATGGGTATGTTCGAAGTGTCACAACACTTACATAAGCATCACCCAACATTATATCCTTTTCATTGAATTTTAAGCCATTTGGGGCGATTTTCTCTTTAAATGAACGAGTTATACCTGTGGCATCCTTTTTAAAGATGTCGAGCGATGTGACAGGGTTTAAAATAATATATAATAGGTCTCGCCATTCTTCACTAGATACTCGTTCACTATGTAATCCAATAGAGATGAATTCTTGAATTAAATCATTAAGTTTTTGATTTAATATTTGCTCGTTCTCGGAATCTTCTTCCATGATTAAATAGAATTCACGATTAACAACCCATTTCTTATTATTTAAATCTTGGACAAAATTATAATCTTCTTCCAATAATTTAATTTTATTTTTATTATTTTCTGATTTAATTTTAGATCCTAATAGATTTAAATTATCATCAAGATTAATAGGTTTATCCACACTAAAAATCTTAACAGGGTAGTCTATTGAATTAAGAACTTTTTTAAGTTCTGCTACTTTAATTTTTTGTTCTTCATCAAATAATAAGTGTAAGTTAATAGAACCAATTTTTATTCCACCAACAATTCTATTGTTATCCAAATAAACTAAATTATTCCATACATCTTGAAATGGAATAAAATCTGCTATTGTTTTCGGAAGTTTAGATTTTTTCTTAAACATCTATATTCCTCCCAATATTAAGCATTATCTTTGCAATTTCAGTAGAACACTTATCATTTTTAATATTATTTCTTTTTATTTCATTTAAGCGATTATCCATATTAATGAGTAGTCTAATATAATTAGACATAGTCATTTTATTTTTATAAGCATTTTTTCTTAATATTTGCTTTTCTTTTTTATCTAATCTTAAAGTTAGATGAGTATTATATAACTTCAATCTATTATTATTTATAGATCAATCCTCCTTATTAGTTATCTTTTCCATGTGTTCTAAAACACCTGAATAATCATAAGTACGAAGTATCCCATTATTAAGCAGAGCAACTGGAATCAATTTATAATCATAACAAAGAGTTCCATCTATCTGTCTTAATATTCTTGATTTCTTTAAAGCTTTTAAAATACCATTATCTTTTATTTCAGGATCTAAAAAAACATGACCTTTATCAAGATAGGCATCTTTTAAATCAATAGTTACTTCGATTTCTTGTTTTTTATTTGAAATGGTTAGTTTCATTCTCTTACTTTGATAAGTAGAAACATTAACAAACCATAGTGTATTTTTATATTTTAATTTTTTTCTTTTATCTATAAATCATCCCCCTTATATTTTGATATCTGCTTCCAAATCTTTATCAATATCTATTTTTAGATTTGCTTTTTCAAAACCTACTGGATCATAATATTTTAATTTTTCCATATTAACTGAATAACAATCATAATTACCTAAATTATAATTAACTGAATAAAGATAAGTAGATAATATTCCACATTTTTCTAATTGCTTTTTGACATCAGTAGAAACATCCCCATTGACAAATATAGTGTAATCATCTACACATGGATATTCAGGCAAATTAATTGTTATATCTGAAAAAGGTTCTTCTTTTGTATCTAGTCCTAAATATAATCTATTATTATTTTGATATCTACCTATATTTAAGTAGCAATCATAGTTTTCATCAAACAACTTTATTTTAATTACTTCTTTATTCATTTCTTTTTGTCCTCCCAATCGTTATCAGCCCATTTTGCAACAATACATGAGCATATTGTAAATAATAGTATAAATCCTATTAATAATACTCCTATTATTTTTCCAATCATAAAACCTCCATATTTTATTTAACCTTATAACACCTTTGATTTTTCTTAAATCTCAAGAATTTTCTAAATATATTTAAAGCAGTACTTCCATTAGGTAGTGGAAGTAATAATAAGAAAGTTAATAGTGGTGGAACACAAAAGAATATAACTTTTAATTTATATGATGGAACAAATAAGGTTAAAAGATATCCAATACCAAGTGCAATAGCAACTGCAATACACTCGAATATTCCAAATCCTTTAAATATTTCTCTTTTAGTTTTTATATTTTTGGGAATTAGGTACATTAATACCACTTCCTTTCAAAATTACTATTTGCCTCAAGACCTGAATTACTCATGTATTGATTTCTAATAGGGTTATATTTCATACTAAAAGGATTCATATAAGGATTTGAATTACTAAATGAAGTTGATGGTTTCTTCTTCATATTTTCTTGAGTATATTGTTTTATTAATTGACCTGCACCATAACCATTATGTTGACTCATCTTATCTTTTACATTAGCCATTTGTTCTGAATTCAAACCACCACCACGACTATTAAACATATTTGAAATACCTCCTGAAATCTTACTGCCTCCACCTTTAATTACATCTGCACCTTTTCCAAGAGCAGACATAGTTCCTGCTTTAGCAATACCCAGTCCTGCACTGACTCCAGTACCAATTGCCATAAGAGATTGAATATCACCAAATGCTGACATCAATCCTGATTGCTGACCAAGTAAAGAACTTATTAAAGTTGGAGTACTTATAACAAATAACAAAGCACCAATTATTAAGAATATACCAGTAAGAGTTCCATTATCTTTGATAGCTGAACCAAACATATTAAGTAATAAACCTATACATATAAATTGAACCACAGTAATTAAGAAATATCCCATTGTAGTTTTAGTCCAAGTTTCAAATGCTCTAGGTTGATTACTAGTTAGACTGGTACAGCAGAAAGGTCCAACTATCTTCATCAGGGCAATTTCCATGACTCGTTTAGCCATCTGAATTGCAACAAAGAAAAGTAAAAAGACCGTCACAACTGAGAGAACTATTAACATAAAGAAATTGAGCGAGTATTTATATACATCACCAATTCCAACAAATCCACCTTCAGTCTTATTTATATTTACCGACTTCCAGTGATTAATCAGGTATTCTTTATCGTCTTTATCCATCTCATCATCATAAGCCATCGCTCGGATCAGAGCTTTAGATATTGTTCCTTCGGCACTACCTGATTTATTCATACCTGATACATTTATTACTGCATCGGTTGCTTTTGTTGAAAAGTTATAACCAAATTGGAATAAAGGGTTAATTAAAAACATCATAACTATTGCTAGTATGATGCCTCTATAAATTACAAGTGGACTACCACGACCATCATTTTTAACTATATAGTTCATGACTATTTCCAAAACTGCTTTCAGGATCAGCCATGAACAGGCGACAATCAGAGCTCCACCAAATATTTTATTTACATATTCATTATCAAAAAATTTGTATCGCCATATCTTATCGATGATATTAAAGAATCCATCTAGAAACCAAAGAATACCTTTAGCAATACTCCATAATGCATTTCTAAATACATCCAAATACCATTTTTGCTCAACATGGTCAACTGCTAATATTTGTATTATTCATAATTCCTCCTTAATAGCTTTCTTGATTAATTAACTCGGAAATAATAACAATTTGTTTGTTAGTATTATGTCTGCAAGTAATCATAGTAAGAGTAGTTTTATTTAAATCTCTAGTGATAGTTGCAGTTCCTGTTTTTTCTATATCGTAAATATTATTTACTTTATAGGTATATTTAATACCACCATAGTAGATATAAGAAATATCACCAATGGTTAATTTATTTAAGTTTCTAAAATATGCAACTCTGCCTGATCCTGAATGACCTGCAAGAATAAAGTTGCCTTTAGAAATATTAGGCATAGTAGATCCTTTAAGAATCTCTACATTACGATTAACATTGTTATAATATTTGTCTTGAGATAAACCTCTTTTAAGATTTATTTTAGGTATTTCCAAAACTGCAATATAATCGTAATTAGTTTCATCAACATTTTTATTTTTAACTTCTACAAAAACTTCTTCTTGTATAGTTTCTTCGTTTTGTTCTTCATTAAAGAACTCTTGAATATTATTATCTTCTATATTTTTTAATCTATAATCAGAGTAGATGTGATATCCAATTATAGATATACCAACAAGAATAGATAAAGAGCCAATTACTAAAAACTGGCTCTTAAACTTTTTCTTATTTTTTTCTTTTTTTATCATAAATAATAAATCCAATACCACCAATGATACATATTAAAACAATAACATCCATTACTTTTGAATCAGATATTCCTGTATTAGGAACCTCGATTATTTCATCTTTCATTACTGATTTAATAATGCTACCATCTTCTAGTATTTCAAACCACATCTTATCAGGATTTAGTTTGTATCCTTCTGGTGCCTCTTTTTCTAAAATATAGTATTTTCCATATTTGATTTTATCAATTGTAATCATACCATTTTCATCAGTGCGACCTTCATAAATAAGTTTATCGTTTTCATCAAAGATTTGAATTAATGTATTTGGAAGTGGCTCGTCAGTAGAAATATCAACTTTAGTGAATTCTAATGTACCAGTAATGTTTTCATCTTTCATAGAACATTTTACAACTTCGCCATTTTCCTTTATTTCAAAATACATTTTTTCTTCATTGATTTTATAACCTTCAGGTGCTTCCTTTTCAAGAATATAAAACTTTTGATTTGCAGGAAGTTCATCGATTATTATTTTACCATTTGAGTCAGTCTTACCTGAATAGATTAACTCATCATTTTCAGTATAGATTTCAATAGTTGTATTAGGTAGAGTTTTAGATTCTGAAAAATCAGTTTTAGTGAACTCTAATTTACCTTTAGGTAGATAATTTTTTAAATCTAATTTAGTATTAACATTAGCTGTATATTGATCCTTATATTTTAAAACTACATCATATTTTTTATTATCAATCATATTATTGTTTGCTGATTGAACTTCAACTAAATAATAGTTTCCAAGATATAAGTTACTAATAGAGCCATTACCATCTTTATCAGTAGTAATTGTTCCAACTAATGCATCTTTCTTATATTTTAATTTTCCAGTTGCAGAATAGATGTCAGTTTTAGCATATACATTATATTTAACACCTTCTAGGTTAATTTCTTTATAACTAAAAGATCCTTCATCAATAACTAATTCCTCACCAGTTTTATGAATATTGATAATACCTTTAACTTCTTGATTTTCAAATTTAGTTTCGAATAATATTCCATATTCATTGTCAGTAATTAGTTCTGCATTTTCGCCAATTTCAAATACTTGGCTTTCACTATTCCAAAGATATCCATCAATTTTTTGATCGACTTCTTCTAATTTATATTTACCACTATCAAGTGGGTATGGTGTCATTAAGATACCATTTGAATCAGTTTCATACTCACAAATAGTTACTGCAGTTGGGTATGAAATAGTTTGACAAACATATTCGTTTTTATCAACATTAAATATTTTGAATTTAATACCTTTTCTAGTAATAACTTCTTTTGTATCCTTATCAATTTTAATAACTTTTAATTTAGCTTTAATTTCTGCATTAGATACAACCATTTTTACATCCTTACCTGACTCTTTAACTTCAAGAGTAAAGTCATCAACTTTTTCATAATTATGAGTAGATGTTAATTGTTTTGCAGTATAAGTTCCATAAGGAAGTTTTACTCTAATATTACCATCAGATCCTGTAGTTGTCTCTTTAACTAATTCGCCTTTATTATTATAAAAACCAAATTTAACATTAGGTTCAGGAGTCATAATACCAGTTTTTTCATTTGCATATACTTTAGTAATATCAAATGTACGAGTTATAACTCTTTCATAAACTGATATTTCAGGGAATAAATTATCAGTAGTAATTTCAAAATAATATTTAGTAGAATCTAATTCATATCCAGTTGATGGTTTTTCTTCAACTAAATAGAATCTTCCTAAACTAGGTAGGTATCCACTTGTAGCATTACCATCTTTATCAGTAGTAATTGTTCCTACCTTTAAATTATCTGACTCTCTATAAATACCATAAACTGCACCTTCAAGAGTAGCTTCGCCTTGTGGCTTTTGTTCCATAGTATCAGCATCAGTTTTATGTGGAGTAATAGTTCCACCTTTAATTTCAACATTTAATCTAGCATAAGTTGGATCTATATCTCCACGAGAGAATACATTTTGAGATGTAGGATCTACATAAATAATTGGAGCAATTCCATATCTATTATTATTTTTAGATAATACAACTTCAAAGTTTCCAACTTCAGTTGCAGTAATGCTTAATGAATTACCATTAATAGATGCAGAACCACCATTAATAGATTTAATTGTATAACCATTACTTAATACACCATTAGTATCATCAAGAGTTTTAGTCTCACCAATGAACATTGATAAATTAGTTTGATTGAAACTAGGTACTTTATGGTGTTGTGCAAGTAAGTTTTCCATTTCTTGCATTTCAGCTGTGTATTTTGTAATTCTATTACCATTTAAGGTATCAGTAAAATATATATCATATTCAGTTGGTACAGTGTGCCAAATCATATATTGAGTAATAACATACCATTTAATATCAGTATGATCATGAGTAGCATCTTGATATCCATATCCATAATATGATAATTGAGATACTCGATTCCATTGAGCTTGACTCATATTAGAAACTATTGCCCAGTCAGAATCATAACCAGTTATTGGTCTTTCTTCAATTGGAACACCTGGCTGAACACAATACACAAAATGTCCATCACTTCTACGAGTAATAACATTCATTTGTTGATATTTTCTTGTTGAACCATGTTCTTTTACTACATAGTTGTTGGCAATCCAATTACCTCCATCATTAATAACATCAGTATAAGTTGCAGCCTTAACCTCCATTTTAGGTGCAACTACTAATGCAATCAATAATAAGAGAAACGATTTTAAATATTTCTTCATAATTTCCTCCTATAATTTTTCATAAAAAAAATACTCTTTCGAGTATTAATTTAAAGTATGATAATCAACTATATTACCTTCGCGATCAATGAGTTGTAGCATCCAATAAGTAGTTCCACAATCATCATCCAAATATGGACAACTAACACTATAATCAAACATATACTTTTCTCCTGCATCAAGACAAGCTTGTTGAGATCTAAACTCACCAATGAACCAACTATTTATAAACTTTTTAGGTGTACAACTAGGAGTTGGTGGTGTCGGTGGTGTAGTATTTTCAATTACAGGTTCAGTTGTTTGAACTGGTTGAGATGAAACTTGTGGTTTATTCTCAACAACAGGAGTGTTATTTTTAGAATTACTTGTTGAATTATTATTGTTCTCTGATTTTTTAGTTGATGATGAAGTAGAATCCTTAACAACAGGATCTTCCTTTTTTTCACTTTCATTGTTAATAACTTCTTTTGTATCAACAACATCATCTTTTTTAGTGTCATCTTTTTCATCAGATGTAATTGTTTTAGAATCTTTTTCCACAATATTTGTGGATTTATGATCCAACTTATTATCCTTATTAAAGAATAATACAAATCCTACAACACATAATACAATAATTATAGCTGTAGGAATGATAATCTTTTTCATAAGATCACCTTCCTTTGATGAGATGTTAACTCTGTATGAGATAATTGTCAAATCAAGAATGATTTAAATATTGTTTTAAATAATCAAGATCGTTAATTAAATCAATTAAGTTACATCTTAACTCTATATTTTTTATATGTTTATTTTTCTTATCTTCAAAGTATTTTGCTAGAGTCTCAACATAATAAATACTTCGAACCTTATTTTTAATTTCGTCCTTTGCTGACTCCACATTATCTACTTTATCAAAGCAGTGGAAGTAATCTAGCATATCATATATTCTATTAACTAAATTATGACTTTTTACAAATGAGTGCCAAGTTTTCTTTTTCATATATCTTTAATACATAACACATTTCTTACATCAAAATCTTGTAAGTCAACTATTTCAAAATCAGAATCATCAAAAGATACTGCATCGTAGAAATCTATATCTTCATTATCTACTAAAACACTAACTGCATTTTTAATAGCATCATTATCAACGACACCATATCTTTCAATAAAATTATAATTAACTAATAAATGTAATCTATAAAGCATATCTTGAATCTTCATTAAAATATAATCACGATTGGAACCATATTCCATTTCATAATTTTTAGTGAATCCATCATATAAACTTTTATTGATTTTTTTGTCTTCAAGTAAATATCTCAAAATATCAATATTTTTAATATCTTGATTTTCAATTTTGCCTTCATTCAAAACTTCATTTATTGTTTTATTAAAATCTTTTTGTTTCATTATTTAAAATATCCTAAAATCCATGATACGAATTGAGTAGTTACAAGTGCAGATACACCTGCGATTATTGTAGTTTTTATCTTACGATCATAACTTGCTTTTTGATTATCATCACTTGATGCCATTTTTAGAGCATAATCTTTGGCAACAAAAAAAGCTGTTCCACCAATAACGAACAACCTTAAATATCCCATAGCATCATTAATTAATTTTAAAACATCTTGTAATATAGTTTCCACTAAATGATGCCTCCTAGTAAATGTTTATTATATTTGTTATAATGTAATAGGTCGAATAAAACGAGTGCCTTGTTAGTTCGACTTTTCTTATACAATAATTTATTAATTAAAAATCCCTCCTATAATGTGTTCTCATTATCGTATTCAAATTGTAATTTTAGTTGAATTCCTTTCTGAATTCTTTTTTTTATGACTTCGCAATATTTATCAGTAAGTTCAATTCCAATCCACCTTCGATTTAGAACTTCACATGCCAATAATGTAGAGCCACTACCACTTGTAAAATCCAAAACTAGATCACCTCGTTTAGAATAGGTAGAAACAATATATTCCATTAGAACAATAGGTTTTTGAGTAGGATGATATAAATCAGTTTCTCTTGCAAATTGAATAACATTTCTTGGGTAGTTTGCTTCTTCTTGAGTATAATTTACTTTTTCATCACTTTTTTTGTCACCTAAATAATTAATAGGTGTAGTAGTGACTTTAAGATTAACTGATATAGTTCCCTGTGGGTAATATCTCATTGGTGGTTTAGCAGATGCTACTGCACCACATTTTGAAAATACCATGATATCTTCATAACATCTTAATGGTTGATATTTAGCATTTTGAAATCCAGTTACTTGAGTTTTAATCCATTTCCAATCATAACGATATAATTTAGAATTACTCAATCGTAGATTACTACTAAATGGTTCATTACCAAAAAGAACAATAGCACCATCATCTTTAATCAGTTTAGAGAGCTTGTCCCACATCTGATCAAAAGGAATAATCTGATCCCAAGAATATCCAGTCACTGCATATGGTGGATCAGTTATAATAGCATCAACTTTTATTCCTTGCTCAATAAGATAATCCATTACTTTTAAACAATCACCTTTATATAAGTTACCTAATCTTGTAGAGTAGTATGGACTACAAGTTTCTAATTTGTCACCTCCTTATTATATATATTTAGTTTTTTGATAACGAGATCCCTATAAACTCGATGAATTATTTTATAGCATCAACGAATTTATCAAGACCACTTCTTAAGCAGAACTTAATAATTGCACTTTTCTTAACAATAGTTATATGTTTAGAATAAGTTCTATATTTACTTATAATTTCCTGATCGGTTAATCTATCAATAAAAGTAGCATCAAAGATATTTTTTTCATCTTTATTTAAAGTAGAGTAAGCAGTAAAGTAGCTGTTTAAGAAACTACTCATTTTTTCTTCATCTCTCATATTTTTGATAATTATGCTTTCTATTTTTGAACTAGTATTCCTTTGAGAAGAACCATATTTTTCCCCATACGATGCGATAGATGTAGAATTATAATTGAAACCATTTTCCAAAGTTAGTAGGAAGTTCTCGACAATATCGAGTGTTATAAATATTAGTTCTTTGAATTTTTCAATTGGATACTGATTAGCAACATAGTCTGTTAAAAATTCAGTTCTTCTTTTTCTCATATAGACCTCCATTTCTTACAAAATAAAAAGAGAGCAGTGACTAAAAAAAGTCAGTTTGCTCTCATGCACACATTAACACTACTATATAAAGATAGAGGGGAAAAATCTACTAGGACATTTTGTTGTAAGTTAGAATTATTATAATAGTTAATCCAAATCATATTACTCAATCCCCCTCAAGTATTACGATAGAAAACTCCTTTTAAATACTTGGTTCCTATAATAGCATTAGGGTTTTTTCAAGTCAATTCCCAATTCGTGGAATAAATAAAAAAAGGATCTTTAAATCCTCTCCTTATAGTTATGACTCATTATAATCATTTTATCCCTTGACTTTTGAAAAATCAAACACTTTATATGATAAGTTATAAACTCTTTATAAACTCTAAATGTCGATTTAGCCTTGTTTTACAAAGTCTTCTGAAGTTTCGTAGATTAAAATATCGTCAATTTCACAATCTAAAATATAACAAAATTTAGCAAGAATTTCTGATGTAAATGCATAATTCTCACCATTATAATACTTCTTAACAATTTCATATTTTACATTTGCAAGTTTGCTCATAGTACTAATTGAAATGCCTTTTTTATCCATAAGCTCATTTAATTTAAGTTTAACATTTCCGAAATTAGTTTTATAATCTATTTCCTTAATACCCATGATACCCATCCTTTCTTGAAACTAAAAAAAGAGCAGTACTACCAAAAAATTATGGATAATACTGCTCCCATATAAGTTTAAATATTTTTACTACCTTAATCATTATATCACATAATTCGACAATTCTATAAAAAAAAATAACTATCCACATCAGAATAGTCAAAATTTTACGAATTAGTATTATATAATTTCAATCAAATGAGTAAAAAAATCATTTATAGTTGAAAAGTTAATTTTATCAAGATAATCCAAGAATAGTGAATGAATATCTTTTTTATTTAAAGATCTATCAATAGTTATTTCTAATAGATCATCATCCTTATTTATATATAGCTTAAGAAAATAATAATTTTTCATTTCATAATCCAACTTGTTCGTGGCATCTTTCTTTTTTTCAGGAATAGATTTTTCATAAGTAAATAAGTTTAAAGTATATGAATCCTTATTAATAGTATGGTGGTCAATAGCAAAATCACTAATACTTTTATTATTAGTTTCAGAGTCTACAAAAACATTAGTAATTGCATTTTTTTTACTTTGAATTATTGATTTTAACTTATTAAAATTATCCATAACTAACCACCTGTAAAAACATTATAACACACTATAAAAAATATATTACATTTCTTTATTATTATTTTCACTTTTTTTATTTTTATTCCTTTTTAGCTTATTTAATATTCTATCTTTTTTATATTTTATAATGTCATCCTTATAATATATATACTGGCATATAAGACTTGTATCTGCAAAATCCACATCCTCGTATTTGTCTTTAGGTTCAACATAAGAAATTAAATGTCTTTTAAATTGTGCCATTTCTTCTTCAATATCATCAGGTAAGGATCCACAATATTTTCCTTCCAGTGCATCAAGTGTTTGTAATATAACAAACATACCCTCATGAATCTCGTGGTTATCATAAACATATTTACTCATTAAAAAATCACCTCGTGTGTGATGTTAACTCTTAATAATGATAATTACAAGTCATATGATAAAAAATAAAATAATTATGATATAATATATTTGAATGGTGGTGCTTTATGGAAAATATATTGATTATAGTATGTATCGTGTTGTGTGCTTTGTTTATTGGATTTGTAATATATTGTGTTATGAAAAAAAATAAAGAAATGGATCTAAAATATAACGATTTAAAACCTAAATATAGTGAGTTAGAAAAATCATATGATAGAATAAGAGATTATTATGAATCACATAATGCAATAAAGAATGTATTAAACGAATATACAATAATAAATGATAAAGAATTAAAGATTTTTACTGATGACCTATGTAATCTTGAGTATTATATAAACGAAAAAAATGGAATAATACCAAGCAAAGTTAATGAACAAATATATTCTTTATCTGATATAAAATATTATAAAATTAAAGGATCTGAAAGAAAAGAACAATATGTATCTGGTGGAGGTTCTTCAATTAAAGGAGCAGTAGTTGGTGGAATTATCGCAGGTGACACAGGTGCTATAATAGGCAGTAGAAAAGGAATTGAAACTACTTATAAAGATGTAGATGATCGAGAAATAATAGTTACATTAAAAGATGGAAAAGAAATAGAATTAGTAGATTTGGAATGTTATGAATTACTATTAGACTATATTCCTGAAAAAGAGTATGATAATTATATAGAAAACAAAAAGTCAAAAGGAAAAAATCAACACAGTTAAATGTTGTTTTTTTTATAAAAAAAATCTAGTAAGAAATCTTACTAGAAATATATGTGAATCGTTATAAAAACGAGTAATTTCCTGGCAGGGGCAGAAGGACTCGAACCCTCGCGAATGGTTTTGGAGACCATCATACTACCACTATATTATGCCCCTAGAACAGCTCAATTAAGAGCATTTATATTATAACATATCGTGACAATAATTATCACTTTATGATACAATTTGAATTGAAATAATATGTTATGATTTTTGAATTATGCCACCAAAAGTGCCACCAGTTCAATGCATAGCATTTTAGGAAGTCAATAGTTATAAGGCAAAATCAATCTTTTTAACTTCAATATCGGAAGTTTTGGAGACCATTATTATACCATTTAACTACGCCCCTATTTTTGTGGACGTTTAAATTATAACATATTAATAATAAATATTCAACATTTTTAAAGTATAATTCATATAATAAAATGGGTGATAATATGTCTATCATAAAATATACAGCTAAAGAAAGAGATATACTTGCTAGACTAATGAGAGCCGAAGCAGTTGGAGAAGGTAATTTAGGTATGCTTATGGTTGGTAATGTTGTTGTTAATAGAGCTATATCAAATTGTTTAACTTTTAAAAATATTAGGACTATAAATGATGCCGTATATCAAAATCCTGGAGGATTTAGTGGAGTTAATAGTTCCCTATTTTATAGTACACCTACATCAAAAGAAAAAGAACTTGCAGATAGAGTAATTAATGGGGAAGATTTCCATCCGGCGACGCATTCTTTATGGTTCTATGCACCAGGTAGCGGCAATAACTGTTCACCTACTTGGTGGGATCAACAGTTATCTGGAAAATATAAAAGTCATTGTTTTTATAGACCATATGAAGGTATATGTCCTGAATTATATTAAAAAAGTTATTCTAAGAATAACTTTTTATATTGTTAATATCTGACCTATAGATAGGACATTATTTGATAAATTGTTTTTACTTTTTATATTTTCCACAGTTGTATTATACTTCCTAGCTATACCATATAAAGTATCTCCCGCTTTTACTACATATGTAATTTTTTCTTCTCCAGGTATTTTTAGAACCTGACCCACACTAAGAACTGTACTATTTAAATTGTTATATTGTATTAACTCATTTACACTAATACCAAATTTTCTAGCTATTGAATATAGGGTATCACCCTTGCCTACTATATATTCATTATAATTTAGCGAAGGAGCTTCCACCTCATCTACAACTAATACTTGCCCTATACTTACTAAATTATTTGATAAATTGTTCAAACTTTTTAACTTATCCACAGTTAAATTATATTTTTTAGCTATGGAATATAATGTATCTCCTTTTTTAACTATATATGTATTATTTGAAGAAATATTATCATCAATATTATTTATAGTAGGTATTTTCAGAATTTGGCCTATACTTAATGTATTACTAGTTAAATTATTTAAAGTTTTAATATCATTTACTGGTATGTTATATTTTCTAGCTATACTATACAATGTATCACCTTTTTGTACTACATAAGTATTAGTCCCTTCTATAGGTACATAAGTCGCACCTATATATTCAGTAACAGCTCTTAAAACTGCTTCTGCCAAATTTTTATAATTATTTTTAAGCTGATTAGGGTCATCTTTAGTACTATCTAAAAATCCATATTCAACTGTTAATGTTTGAGTATCACCAGTATTTCTTTGCATAAAATAATAATCTTTTGAAGTATCAGATGGTAATCTTCTTTGATATGCATCTCTTATATTTTGCCCTTCTTTAGATATTTCACTTAAAATTAAATTTGGTAATACACTATTATTACGAAGTGGATATATTACTTCTGCTCCATCTCCACCACCAGCATTAATATGATTAGAAATAACTATTACATTTTTACTATTACCATATGCATCTAATACTCTTTTAACTCTCTCAGTTGGACTTATTGTTTCATCAGTTAACCTAGTTACTTTAACAGGTATACCTAAATCATTAAATCTATCATATAAATATTTAGTTATTTCTAATGTTAAATCTTTTTCTATAATCCCATTACCAGAAGCACCCGGATCATCTCCCCCATGTGCAGGAATAGGAAAAATCCAAATTTATTATTTCTTACTTAAAAATCAAAGTTCCATTCTATTTCAATATCTCTTGTGTTTGTTTCTTTATCAAGTTCTCCTATATAAACCTTATCAA
>JAGBJG010000002.1 GCA_017934595.1 Bacilli bacterium | reverse complement strand
TATTGCATAATTCATTATATCAATCTCCTTTCTTTTTTACACAACAAAAAAAGATACTATTCAAAGTACCTTTAATCCTTGTATTTACTTGCATTTGTAGTCATTCATTATATTTTGGATTTTTCAGTATCGCCCATGACCTGCATCTAAAACTATTTTGTAATTCATTATAATCACCTAAATTAGTATATGCATAGTATATAAAAAAGCAACATAAAAACATATTTATTAAATATGCTTCTATTTATTTATAAATTCACTTATTTGCATTATTGCTTTCTTACCATCTTTATTCGGATATAAAGGGTAAATATGTCCTTTCTTAAATCCTTGTATAAGTTTATAATTAGCCTTATTCATTAGTAATAATACATTAAGTTTTAATAAATCTGGATATAAAAGTTCATTAGTACCTGTAAACATCAATATTTCAGGTAAGCCTTTCATATTACCATATATTGGACTTAGTTTATAATCTTTTCTATCTAATTCACCAGCCCATAATTTACCACATTCAACTAATCCATAAGTAGATGTCATTAAATCTGTTTTTTCAAAAGCTTGAATATCTGGATTACTCATAGTTATATCTACCCAAGGAGATATTAATACTAGTTTAGATGGTAATTTCTTTTTCTTTTCTTTTAGATACATAGTAAATCCTAAAGCAAAGCCACCACCAGCTGAATCACCCATAATAATTATTTCTTTATCTATTAATTTATTATATAATTTTTCTAATATATCATAAGCATCTTTATATGTATGGTTGGGTATAAGTGGGTAATCTAGGTCATATAAATCTACATTACTTGTTTTAGATATTTGTTCGACAAACCTAGAGTGGAAATATTCACCAGGAGCTATATAAGCACCACCATGTAAATATATAATAGCTTTATTATTTTTATTTTTACCGATATGATATACATTATAATTATCTACTTTAATAATATCTACAGGTGATTTAAATTTATATGTATTATGAGTATCACCTAGTTTTTTTGCTTTTTCTAATTTTTTAGCAAATTTCTTAGAATCAGAAAATTGCTTTTTATTACCTGATATTTTTATTATTAGATTTACCACAGTACCACTCCTATTAGGTATATTATAACATAAAAAATACACTTTTTTAGTGTATTTTTGGTTACTAAATGTTAATTTTAATTGGCATTTATCTATACAGCTGTATATCCGCCATCTATCGGTAAGATTACACCAGTTACATAACTAGCTTCATCTGATGCCAAGAATATAGCACCTGCATTTAATTCACCTTCACGACCATATCTTTTCATAGGAACATGGTTATTTGCGAATTCTTTAAAATAATCAGTATCTAAAACTTTAGTAGTTAATTCAGTATAAAAATAACCTGGACATATAGCATTAACTGTAATGTTATATTTCGCAAGTTCAGCAGCTGCTGCACGAGTAAAGTTAACTACGCCACCTTTTGAAGAGTGATATGCTATAGTAGGTATTTCATCATTACCAACTAATCCATACATAGAAGCTATATTAATAATTCTTCCATAGTTATTCTTCTTCATAATATTAGCAAATGCTCTAGTCATTTTAAAAACAGAAGTTAAATCAGTATCTATAGTAAAATTCCATTCATCATCTTCCATTTCTAATACACCTTTATCTTTAGATGCACCGGCACAGTTAACTAAAATATCAACTTTACCTAATTCTTTTTCAACTAATGAAGCAGCATTATTAATATTTTCAGTATCAGTTACATCACATTGTACTGGAAATACTTTAACACCATAAGAAGATAATTCTTCTTTTAATTCTTCTAATCTATCTAATCTTCTAGCTAATATAGCAATATCTGATCCTTGTGCTGCAAAAGCCTTAGCCATTTGTCTACCTAGTCCACTTGAAGCACCTGTTATAACAGCGACTCTTCCTTTTAAATCAAACATCCTATTCACCACCTTCTAATATTTTGTATAAAATTTTATATAGTGATAATGCTTCATCAGGATTTAAATTAATGCATTTTGAGACTTTAGTAGGTATTGAAGCTGCCTTATCTTTTAATTTTCCACCTTCAGCAGTTAAACATATAAGTAAATTTCTTTCATCACTACTAGATCTTACTCTAGAAACATATCCTTTAGACTCTAAAGTTTTTAAAAGGGGTGTAAGTGTACCTGAGTCTAAATATAATTTATTACCTAATTCTTTTACATTAATTTCTTTTAAATCCCACAAAACCATCATCGTAATATATTGTGTATAAGTTAAATCTAATTCATCTAAAAATGGTTTATATTTTTTTATAACATTTCTAGATGCAGCATATAAAGGAAAACATAATTGATTTTCTAATTTCAAGCAATCTTTTTCCACTTTATTCACCTAGAATTGTTTTTAATTCCTCTTTACTTTTAAATCCTACTAATGTATTAACTAAATTACCATTTTCAAATATCAATATTGTAGGTATAGACATAATGCCATACTTTACAGATACTTCTTCAGCTTCGTCAACATTCAATTTATAAAATTTATATGTATTTACTTCAGAAGCAATTTCGTCAATAATTGGTGATAACATTCTACAAGGTCCACACCATGGTGCATAACAATCAACCAATACTTTTCCTTCTTTTATTTTTTCTTCAAATTCTACTTCTTTAATTTCTTCTACCATAATTATCTCTCCATTTCCTTAATAGCAATAGTAGCAGCTATAGCTCCATCACTTTCTGCTGTTACTAATTGTCTTAAATTTTTTTCTCTAGCATCTCCAGCTACGTATACATGTTCTCTATTAGTATGAACACCATCATCAGATACTATATATCCTTTGTCATTTAAAGATACTACATTACTAAATACAGCATTATTAGGAACTTGACCTACAGCGATAAATAAACCATCTATAGTAATGTTTTTACCATTATATAAATCAATGCTTTCTATTCTATCTGTACCATTTATTTTAGTAACATTAGCATTCATAATACATTCAATATTATTTTTTTCTTTTAATTCATTTTGATAACTTTCTTCAGCTCTGAAAGTATCATTTCTATGAATAACATATACTTTATTTGCTATACCAGATAAATATATTGCATCTTCTAAAGCGGTGTTGCCACCACCTACAACAGCTACAACTTTACCTTTATAGAAGTTACCATCACAAGTAGCACAATAAGAAACACCTTTTCCTATTAAATTAGCCTCGCCATCAACATTTAATTTTCTGTTTTCTGCACCTATAGCTAAAATAATAGCTTTTGCCTCATATTCTCCATTGCTTGTTATAACTTTATTATTATCATCAATATATTTAACAGATTCAAATTTAAATTCTCCACCTAAGTTCTTAACTTGGTTATACATATTAGTAGCTAAATCAAAACCTGAAATACTTTCAAACCCAGGATGATTCTCTACTTTATTCGCATTTACTATTTGGCCACCATAACTTTTAGCCTCAAATATTAAAACTTTCTTATTAGCTCTTAATGCATATATAGCAGCTGTCATTCCTGCTGGACCTGCACCAACTATTATTATATCGTACATAAAACCTCCTATATTAACTCTTTAATCTTATCTTCCATAATCATAGGTGATTCAATTGGAGAATATCTCGCAACGACATTACCATTTCTATCTACTAAAAATTTAGTAAAATTCCAAACAATATCTTTATCATTTTTACATGTAGTACTAATTTTAGAGATACCCTTCATCACCATCTTATTTTTTATACCTTTAATTATTTCTTCTTTAGAATTATCTTTTATATATTGAATAAATGGATCTGCATTTTCACCATTAACATCAATCTTTTTGAATTGATCAAATGTTGTTTGATACTTTGCAGTACAGAATTCATGTATTTCATCATCCGTACCAGGAGCTTGATGACCAAATTGATCACAAGGGAAATCTAATATTTCTAATCCATCCTTATTATATTTTTTATATAAATTTTCTAAAGCCTCATATTGCGGTGTAAAACCACATCCTGTTGCAGTATTAACTATCAATAATACCTTTCCTTTATATTCGCTTATCTTAACATCCTCATCTTTTCTATTCTTAACAGTATACTCATAAATACTCATAATGTTCCTCCTTTTTAATTGATTACAATTCAATTGTACACAATTTATTTTAACTTGTCAATATAAAAGTAGTCAAAAAAGACTACTTATTAGTATTATGGTAATAATTAAATTCAGCTATACTATCTAAAATCATTTCTAATTCTTCGTTTTCACTATCTTCTATAGCTTCTTCTAAATCAAACATTAATGCTTTAATAGAACTATATTTAGATGCATCAAAGCCATTATTTTTCAATGTATTATATTCTGCATCAGTTAAATATATGCCATTATAATTCTTATGCATATCTCTTTTAACTACATTTAATTCTTCTATTTTTGAATAATCCATTTTCATCACCCAATTACTGATATTATCTCACTTTATTACATATTTGTCTTCTATTTTTATAAAATTTAAAATAAAAAACATCATATAAATGATGTTTGAACTCCGAATGGTCGGAGAAACAGGATTCGAACCTGCGACCCCTACGTCCCAAGCGTAGTGCTCTACCAAGCTGAGCCATTCTCCGATATGGTGCACCCTAAGGGAGTCGAACCCCTAGCCTTTAGATCCGTAGTCTAACGCTCTATCCAATTGAGCTAAGGGTGCGCGTCCTAAATTATATTCAATTAAATGGTGGCTCCGAATGGAATCGAACCATCGACACAGGGATTTTCAGTCCCTTGCTCTACCAACTGAGCTACAGAGCCATAAATGGCGGTTCGTACGGGATTCGAACCCGTGATCTTCTGCGTGACAGGCAGACGTCATAGGCCTCTAGACTAACGAACCACATGGTTGCGGGAAATGGATTTGAACCAATGACCTTTGGGTTATGAGCCCAACGAGCTACCAGGCTGCTCTATCCCGCGATGTAAATATAATAAGATGGCGGAGAAAGAGGGATTCGAACCCCCGCGTCGTCGCCGACCTCCCGGTTTTCAAGACCGGTCCCTTCAACCAGACTTGGGTATTTCTCCAAAATAAATGGTGCCTAAGGCCGGACTTGAACCGGCATGGGATTTGACTCCCGCAGGATTTTAAGTCCTGTGCGTCTACCAATTTCGCCACTCAGGCACATTCGTCTTATAAGTCATAAGACTACTTAATTATATTATATATTTATTCATTTTGCAAGTATTTTTTACTTTTTTTTATAAAAAATGAAAAAAAGCACATTTGTGCTTCTAAATTCTAAGTGGTGACCCGTATGCGACTTGAACGCATGACCCTTTGATTAAAAGTCAAATGCTCTACCGACTGAGCTAACGGATCATAATATAAATGGCTGCCTCGGCTAGATTCGAACTAGCGCATGCCACAGTCAAAGTGTGGTGCCTTACCGCTTGGCTACGAGGCAATATGCCTTGTAATAAAAAGTGGTGGAAAGGAGTGGATTCGAACCACTGAACCCGAAGGAACAGATTTACAGTCTGCCGCGTTTAGCCTCTTCGCTACCTTTCCAAAAAAAATGGTGCCGGAAATAGGACTTGAACCCACAACCTACTGATTACAAGTCAGTTGCTCTACCAGTTGAGCTATTCCGGCATGGTGGGAGATATAGGACTCGAACCTGTGACCCCCTGCTTGTAAGGCAGGTGCTCTAACCAACTGAGCTAATCTCCCATGTCACTAGACATGTATAACTATAACATTTTTATTATCGTTTGTCAATAAAAATATTAAATGTTTTTTATGTTTTGCATTTTCTTGTCAATCCAAACAGGTAAATTCTTTTTTAATGTGGTAAAACCATTGGGTGTTTCAACTATTTTCACTCTTCTTTTATGTACCTTTATATCACTAACATCTTTCATAGTTAATTGTAATCTTTTCATATCTTTATCAACGTCTAAGATACGAACTTCGATTTCATCACCTACAGTAATATATTCATGTATATCTTTAACATAGTCATATGAAATTTCTGAAATATGAGTCATCCCAACATAACCATTATCAAATGACATAAATATACCATATTTAGCTATTCCTGTTACTTTTCCAACAATTATATCACCTTTTTTATAATCCATATGGCACCTCTTCAACTGGTAAAATTATAACACAACTAAAATATTTTATCAATCAACATTTTTATATTGTAATTTTAAAAAAATTCTATATAATAATTATTGGTGATGCATAATGGATAAAAAAAGACAAGAAAATAAAATTATTGAAATAATTGATTCTATAAGACCATTTTTAATAGGCGAAGGTGGAGATTTAGAATTTGTTAAATATGAAAATAATATTGTATATATAAGATTAACTGGTGCATGTGCTAATTGCAGTATGATAGATTTAACATTAAAAGACGGCATTGAAAGCACTATTATGGAAGAAGTACCTGAAGTAAAAGAAGTTGTTAATGTAACTGATTAAGCCACTCAATATTCTCTATATGAGTAGCTTTTTTTATGGCTTTATATAATTCTTTTAATATCAATTCATATTTCTCACTTTTATCTATTATATTATAAATAATATCCTCATCTTTACCAAACCCTATAATTTGATCATATGCATCAAAAAAATACGTTGGATATAACATTCTTGTAAAAAATAATATAGTTTCACTTTCACTATAATATTTTATTGATTCTAACATTTCATTTAATGTATCATTATCAGTACTAAAAATAACACTTTTATAATATTCTGCTATATCTCGAACTCTTGAATCTAGTATTAAATTAACTGGATTATATAAATCAACCATTGTCATATTACTATTAATTCTTTTATGCTCAATATATTCACATGTATTATTATTAAAAGTTTTTAGTAATTCTATAGCTGTTTCCGTTAAACCTATATAATAATATACATATTTAAATAATGTAGGATATTTATTTGATAACTCATGTATTTGATATTCTATATAGTCAATATGATTACTCCATAAGCTTATCCACCTATTAATACTATCATTCTTCTGATATATCGGATAATTAAAATCTTCTATATCTTTTATATCTATCTTTTTATAGGAAGTATTTAGTTTTAATAATACATATTGGATATTATTAATCACAATACAAATATCATTATTAATAGTTTTTATTATTGTATGAAATTTATAATTATTTGGAATATAGTTGATTATATTTAGTAGTTCATCTTTAATACATTTACATAATAGGTAATTATTAGAGTTAATTATTAATTTATAATCACCATCTTTTTCAATGATATTTTCTGCATCTAATCCGTAATAATATTTAATGATATTTTTCATACAATCACCTAATAAATTATACGAAAAATATATTTATATATGAAAAAAGAAATGAATTAATCATTTCTAATCTATTATATCTTTAATTGTAGCTATTTTAGCTTTGGCTTCAACTAATTCGTTTATTAGACGAATATTTTCATCTTCTAATTTACGAATTGTAGTTAAGCTCTCTTCATATTTTGCTTTATAATCAGTTGTATCATTTGGAATAACTGGTTTAGGCATACTTGGAATAACTTTTGGTTCCAATTTTTCTTCTTCAAATGGAACGAAGAATTTTGGTTCTTCTTTGAATACTTCATGAGTAGCAGGAATAGTAATATCTTCTACTTCTGGAACTGCAGCAGGTACTTCTTCAATTGGTTTCATTATATCTTCTAATGTTTTCTTTGGAGTTAAAGTAACTTTTGAATTTTCTCTAGCACTTTTAGCACCATCACTAACTTGTTTTAATATTTCCTCTATAGTTAATCCAGTGTCCCTAGCAGATGCAGATTGTAAATTTACTGGTTCTGCTTCAGGCAATTCACTAACTACTGGGATTTCTGGTTCAGGAACTTTTACATTTTTATTTGCGCCTAACATTTTAGCTACATCTTCTTTTAATTTAAATATTCTAAATTCAGATACAGTAGCGCCATCTAAAACTTTATAATCTAGATCACCTTCATTAGCAATACCATTTCTATTATTAGTAACTATTTTTTGAATTGTGCTTGTAAATTTTTGCCATTCATCACTATCAGTTACATTGCTTAATGTTACTTTACCATTTTCATTTTGTTCTTTAGCTAAATATAATTGAATATATCCATTATTATCAATTTCTGACAAATCAAAAACTAGGTACTTATTATTACCATCTTTAAAATATCTAACTACATTAACATCGAATTTTTGGCCGTTTTGATTATATAAAACTATGCTATCCATACCATCCATCCCCTTTATTCTAATATCATTATATCAAATTTTTTTCAATTTGATAACCCCTTTTTATATTATTTTATAAATTATTAATAGGTATTTTATTCACACATTTATAGATAGTTAGAATATGCTATATTAGAACAATGAAAGGGTGGATTATATGTGTAATAATAATGATGGTTGCAGATGTATCGCGGATATACTAAATACAATTAATATATTACAAAATAACGCTGAATGTAGTGAAAGCTGTCTAGATACTTGTGATAGAGGCTTTTTAGGATGTCAAGCTAGTACTATTTTATGTAATACTAGACCTGTGATGCTATATACTTGCAGCGGTAACGGGACACCTTGGAGCATGCCTACTACTAAAGAAGATGTAGTATGTGGAGACGAAGGCGTTACTTGTTCAAATGTATTCAGAGTAGAAAAAGTTGATGGATGTTGCTGCACATTTAGAGTATTAGCGCCAAATCCAGATACAACCGAAACAAATATACCTTATGTACCAACAAATAGTTTCTTCACAATGAATTTAGATTGTTGCTGCGCAATAAGATGTTTGAATGATACATATGTAGAATGCATATAAAAAACAGTTCTTAAACTGTTTTTTTATTTATCTCTATATCTAATATGTCAGCTATCGGAATTAGTTCACTCTCATTAGTTATTAAGTTCTTACTATTCTTTCCAATAATTGATGTTTTTATTTCACCTTTATTTGTCTTAATTATAACATCAGCTTTATATATGTAATTCTTTGATTTAAATATATCATTTATCTTTTGCCTAATATTTATATCTTTACCTTCTGATTTTTTTATTTCATCATCATTTTTACCGTAATAAAGATGCTCGTTATTTTTAATTACTTTATTTATTTTATTAATAAATAATTCGCCATCATGAGCCACATAACCACCTCATATTATTATATGAGAGTCTGTTTTTTAATATGCATAAAAATTTAAATTAGTATTATATTTAATTTCATTATACTTAACTATTTTCTTATTTACCCCTTCAGCAGTAAATATTCTAATTTCATCATCATATATATAGTAAACATTTCCACCAATATAGTTTATACGATTGATATCAGTAGTAGTAAACGCATAATTTTTCGTGTAATTATTATCTTCAGCATATACAATATATGCATTATATACACTACCATTTTTTCTAAATAAATAATACAAATTAGCATCAACCATCTTGGCTTTTTCATAACCGTTTACATCTATTGGCACGATTTCTTCCATGCTAAAAGTCTCTCTTGAGTTAACTACTTCATTCATATTTTTAGTAACCCATCCATCTTTTGTATATATTTGAGCACCTGTATTTGTATTACCTACAAACTCAATCCCCCTTCTTTTTGGTTCAACAGAATACTGAACTTTATTATCAATATCTATTAAGTACATTTTGCCATCTACAGAACCTTGAATGTATGAGTTAAATGATATAGCGTCAGCGCCTTTTATTTCTCTTTTATCACCAGTAGCAAGATTAATTGCATAAAATCCTAAAAACTCATGAACATCATTATAATTAGCAACAACATAATAATTATCAACTAATGTTTCTAAAGTTTTACTGTATTGATCCTTTTCAAATAATTGGACATATCTAGCTCCACCTGTTACATTTTTACCAAATAAATATGTACCTTTATAAGTAGCCAAAGCAATATTTTGATTATCTATATAATTATTTGGAAAATACTCTATATTATCTTTAGTTGATACAAATTCATCATTAACATATTTAGTACTATCATAATTAGATGCTGATACTAAACCATCTAGTTTAGCATCATATCCTTTAATGGCGTTATAATAATATACAACACCATTTCTTGTACATTTCATATCAGTTTCATTTGTTTTATTTTTTATACTTATCTTAGCACATATATATGCATCACCATAAAATAAATCAACATCAGTAACCATATGTTTTCTTTTATTATATTTTTTGTATACTTTAAATGGTATAACTTTATCATCAAAATTCAATTCAATATAATAACCATCTGTACTTTCCTTTTTAGCAGATAGTATTTCTTTAACATTTATAGCTGTATTACCTGATTTCACAATGTATTCAACAGTATGTCCTTTACTAAAAAGATAAAATAATTGTTGAATTATAAAATATAGAATAACAAGTGCGATTAATAATTTTAACATCTTTCTCATAACATCATACTCCTATTATTATTATATATTGTTTTTATATTTTTATCAAATAAAAAGCACTAATCGTGCTTTTCTCCTAGACTTTGATATCTTTTTTTAGCTTCCATCATATTTGATGAAATAGCTGTTTCTACTTCCGGTAAACATCTCTTATCAACATAAGACATCACAACTTGTTCATTTAATGTATCAATAATAACTTTTCCCCAGAAAATTCCAGATTCAACTGTTAAGTCATTGAATAAATCTGGTGTAATTGAAATACAGAAATATCCAAATAATAATCTTTTATGGGCAATGATGATTCTTTTATCTGTAATAGCAACGATATATGTATGAATAATATCAGTTGCAGCTAAACATTTTTGTCCAATGAAGGCATATAATAATTCTTCATCTGGATTAATATGCTTTTCTATAACTTTTGAATGCGCTTTTAATCTCCATGCTATAGTTGCAGGATATTTATCCTTAAATTTTCTAACTAAACTATATACATCTTTCATATACTCACCTACTTAATTATACCATTTTCCTTGTAGTAAGATATAACTTCATCCTTTTCTCTATAACCACTTAAATAATTTCTAACTTCTTTATTTTTTACGATTAATGTTGTTGGAGTGCCCCAATCAGTATTATCTTCAAACCATTTTAATGAACTCATAAATTCATCATATTCTTCTTGTGAATTAAACATATAATCTAAATATAAGTAATTTATTTTAGCGCCTGTTTCTTTAGCTATATCAATTAATACTGGATGTTCAGCTAAACAGAATTTGCAAGTTGATGTAGCTAATATAAATACTTCTTTTTCACCTGATTTAATTAATTTTTTGTATTCACTTAATGTTGGATAATTTAAATATAATTTAGAATCTTTATCTATTAATTCATTTTCTTTTAAGAAGTCAAATAATACTTTATATGATTTCATACCATTTAAACTACCAATTACTTCGCCATCTTTAACAGCAACTAAATATGGTGTACCAAAATTAGTTTCATCAATCTTAAGTGTTGATATAATTTTATTTAAATCTTTTTCACTTAAATCATTAGTATCAATATTGTAATATTCAAAGTTATATTCTTTAACGATTGAATTCATATTACTTTCATTTAATTCGCAATAAGTACAACCATCTCTCATAATATATATAGCTTTAGCTTCTGAACTATTTAATAGTGATTCTACTTTCTTAGCTATATTAGTTGATTTAACATTTTTAGATATTACACCTATAATTATTAATATAATAATTAACGCTAAAACCCCAAATATCGTATACATTCTTTTATTTTCTGAATTAATTTGTTTTTTCTTCATAAAAATTCTCCTTAACTACTTATAATTATAGCATAAATTATATATTATGAAAATAAAAAAGTAGGACTAATCCTACTCAAAATAGAAAAGTTCTTCGAAGGTCATATCTAACGCAATACAAAGTACATATGCTAGTTTAGCTGTAGGCTCATATTGGCCAGTCTCTAATGAACTTATTGTGTTTCTAGATACACCGACCATATCTGCAAGTTCTTGCTGTGACATTTTCTTTTCTGCCCTTACTTCTTTAAGTCTATTTTTAAGTACTAATTCTTTTTTCATAATTATAATACGTTAAAATAGCCTAATACTAGCGTAACTGTTAATAATCCCCAGATAATCGCAGTAAAAGTATTTAACTTTCTACATCTTTCTATTTTAATAGCTTTTCCACCATATAAAATAGTATTATATATGGTAATAAGTGAATATAAAGCATAGTTAGTACCTTTTCCACTCATTATTTCATAAGTGAAATATATAAACGCTAATATTAACATGGCAATAGCAGCGCAAGTAGCAGCTTTAATTTCTACTTCCTTTTCATACATATCCTTGTTCTTGTTATCCTTTCGACTTTTTTCTAAAATTTCTTCCTTTTTCATAAATCCTCCTTGACAAGTTCACTTGTCATTAATAATATATCACTGCAAAGTATACTTGTCAATATTTTTTTAAAAAAACAGACTTTTGTCTGTTTTATTTAGTCATAACTTTTTTAGACCAAGACCACTTATGACATTTTGGACATTTTAAGAATCTTGTTAAATTTATATGTGGACATATCATAGCAACGAAATAATTAGGTATATGTTTGTGGTGACATTTATTACATTCATAATAACCAGTTTCTACTTCTAGTTTAAATGCATAAAAAGCAACTATTACTAATAAAGCTGTAGAACCACATATTATAGTTCCTAATAGAGGCCCTTCTTCTAACGCCATAGCTGAAACAATAATTATACCTATATAGAATAATAGAGCTGTAATTGCGATTATCCACATATTCATAATTAATTTCTTATTACTAGTTTCTTCTTTTTTAGCCATCTCCACCAACAATTCTTCTGTTTTCTTTTCATAGTCTTTCATATCAATCTTTTCACCATTTAGAAGTTCATTGACATTAATTCCTAGTATATTACATAGATCAAGCATTTTATCAGCGTCAGGTAATGATAAACCTCTTTCCCATTTTGATACAGCCCTATCTGTAACATATAATTTTTCTGCTAATGACTCCTGAGTAAGATTTTTATCCTTTCTCAATCCAGCAATAAATTTTCCTATTTTAATTAAATCCATGAACTTTTTCTCCTTTCATGATTCAAATATACTATGAATCACATAAAAATTACACATACCAGTGGTTGAGTTACTATATAAATTATATCAAAAATAAAAGAAAGTATAAACTTTCTTATTCAACTTCTTTAGCTTCAGTTATAGTACAACTTCCACCATTATTTTTTACATATGCATCAATGATATCTATTGCTTGATATGCATCATCATATTTACCTACGTTTGTTATATTAGCAAGATAACCATCTCCACCGGCTTCTTTTATATCACCAGTTGTTTCATAGAAATTAAAGCTATATGAATATGTCTTATCATGTAATGTACAAATAATATCTTTAGAAACAACTCTACCCAAGTTATTCTTTTGAATATTTCTATATATTACTGCAGCTGTAATTACAAGTAATGGTCCTACTACTACAAACACTAAAGCCACTTTGATAAGTTTTAATATTAAACCAGCTAATTTTTCGGTATTAGATGTTTTTTCTACTAGTATATCTTTTATATCATTTGATACTAATTCATCTAAGCTAATATTAAATATTTTAGATAATTCTTTAGCTTGTTTTATATCAGGAGAAGTTTCACCTAATTCCCATTTAGAAATAGTTTGTCTAGCAACTCCTACTTGTTCAGCTAATTCTTCCTGTGATAATCCACTTTTCTTTCTTAATTCCACTATTTTATTACCAATATCCATAATGTCCTCCTTTCTTTTAACATCATACGATATTTATAATATGCACTCTACCAATTTTCGCTGGAAAATACGCCCGTTTTCATAACATTTATGGCTTTCTTATCTTTATAACATCATCACTTTCTAATTCACCTATTAAAAGTGATGATTTGGGATTATGCTTATTATAATTTTCTATTACTTTCTTCTCGTCAAAATTAGCATAACAATATTTACAAAAATGTTTGCACGAATTATATACACCGATATCTACCATTTCAACACAATTACAATATTTATTATTTCTAGCGTTCCATTTTCTATATTTTTTACCAGTTAGTTTTAAAGCTAATTCCTTAGACATACAATCATCTTTTATAAAACCATATTCAACCAAATTTCTTTCTTCACTACAGGTATGGATTACCATATTATGTTTATTAGCTATTTCACTAAATGATAATCCTATTCTCCTATAATCGTTTTCAGATAATTTTCTATATTTAAGTACTCTATAATTATTTCTAACATTTTTATAATCATCTATAAAAGATATTAATATCTTACTTACATATCCATCTAAAAGTTCACATATCGTTTCAAATGATTTAATATGATACTCTAAAGTATAATTATCATTTAATAATATTGGATCGTATCTAACAACTATGTTACCTTTTCCTATGATTTTAGATATCTTTTTAATAGCTTCAATAATATCTTTCTTAGGTGGTAAATTAGGTTCTATATCTTTTTTATATGATGTTAATGTAACATGAAAATATATTTTTTTATTTATATCTTTTAATTTGTCCACTATTGGAATTGGATTTTTAGTACAGAAAAATATTAAGTCAACATCTTCCATCATTATCCTACTTACCAGTTTAGGATTAAAAGGATTTCTTACATCAATAAAACCTTCTTTGAATCGATTCATTAACCAATCAGAATAAAATGCGACAATATCTGTTCTTCCACTTATATTCAAAATCATATTGTCACATCCCTTCAAATATATTATATCATAGATAAAACTAAAGAAAAAAGATAGCAAAAACTATCTTATTTACCACAACATTGTTTATATTTCTTACCACTGCCACATGGCCTTTTGTATTGGGGATTTTGGGAGCTTTTGGGAGCACTTGGCTCGTTAATTCGGCACTCGGTTGCACTTGGTAGCACTCCGTAGCACTCGGCAAACCTAGCAGAACTTATCTAAAAACTTATCTAAAATTCACTATATTTTAATTTATTAAAACATTTTAATAATTTTTGCTTATAAACTTTTAATTTTAGGGTATAAAATCTTGTAAAAACTTCTTATTTATAATATAATTTATTTGGGAAATAGGATACCTTCTTCTTGTTCAAACAATAACGAGAGGAGGTGTTGGTAATGAGATTTGAAGTATTTCGTGGAAGAGATTTCTTGTACTACTTTAGATTTGTTGCCGCAAATGGTCAAATTATTTGTACCAGCGGTGATGGTTACACTACTAGATATAACTGCATAAATGCATTAGATTTAGTAAAGAAATATGCAGCACATGCTATTGTTTTTGAAAAATAAAAAAGTCATATAAATGACTTTTAGCTTAATCAAGAACGAGAAGAAGTTACCAACCTATTTCCCTATTCTTATATTAATATTATAGCACACATTTATATTATGTATGCTATTTTTTTTGCAAACCAACATTGGTTTACAGTTTTTCTATACTATCACAAAAATCATAAATGTCAATACCACGTTTCTTATTTATTTTTTTGAACAAATTGAGCATTTTCTATACCCGTTGGCTCTTGTATTTATAGTTGCTTCCCATTCGTGACCACTTTCACAAATCCACCATACACTTTTATTTGAACCGGCTTTTACATCACATGGATTTAAATCACCATTTCTTTGATAATTCCACTCTTTTGATATTTCAGGATGAGTAGTTGCCAAATCGTTAAATCCAGGTAGTACTTTTCTTCCAAAACAAAATGGACATTTTATTTCTTTTCTAATATTACTTACAATTTTATCCCACTCATGTCCTTTTTCACATTTTAGAAATACTTTTTTCATACTTCCGTGTGAAATTTGTTCAGGAGTAATCAATCCATTTTTAGTTGAGTCCCAATATTTTTTTATACTTGGACAATACTTAGCAATTGAGTTTTCTTTTTCGGATAAGTTCATTAATTCAAGAATTTTGATTTTATCTCTTTCAATATCTATATCTGCGTTGATGTTTTGTTTATATTTTTCATTTATAAAATCAAAAATTGATTTAATTGCTTCATTTAATTCTTTTATATCATATGGATTTATATATTTTTTTATTGAACTACTATCATATTCGAAGCAACCTACTTCCCTTACTCTAAATAATATAATATCATTTTTTAAACAAAGGTTATCTTTCTCTATATCTCTTTTATAATTTTTATGCCAAGCTCTACCATCATACTCTATCCCAAAGTTAAATGATGGCAAGAATATATCAATTTCTTTTCTGCCAATTTTTTTACTATGATAACTATCAACTACATCAACAAAATATTTTTTCATGTAATAATAAATTGATCTTTCTGGAATTGATGTATGCTTTTCTATGTTACACTGTGGACAGTTGGTTCCTCTTTTTCTACCTAAGGCAGTAGTATGGTAACTATGGCCTTTTGGACAAATAAACCAGTATTTATCTATGTTGCTTCCGGCCATTACTTCATCTGGGCCAACTTTATTCTTTTTATAATCCCATTCTTTTGCAATTTCAGGGTGTGTAGTTAGTAAATCATTTACACCTTTTACTAGAATATTATGACTGCAAATTCCACAACCAGATCCTCTCATAACTCTTCTGGATGGACTAGACTGGTATGAATGACCTTTTGGGCATTTCCACCATGTTTCTTTATCACTGCCTGGTGTAACATCTTTCATTGAAAATTTATTTTTATCATTATCAAATTCTTCTATTATCTCTTCAAGATGATTATTAATACAATATGTATATAAATCATTAAAACCTACTAATACTTTTTTATTTGAACAGAATGGACAATTTAATCCTCGTTTTCTATCTTTCGCTCTTGCATCATACGAATGTCCTTTACCACATTTCCACCAAACATTTATAGTGCTTCCTTCTGTAATGTCTGTTGGTTTAAGATCTCCATTTTTTTCATAGTCCCATTCTTTTGCAATTTTTGGATTTGTTGTTGCTAAATCATTATATCCAATTAATACTTTCTTGCCATCACAAATAGGACATCCAACTCCTCTTTTGCGGTTAAAAGCATATGATTGGTATGAATGCTCTTTAGGACAAATCCACCATATCATTTTTTCCGCACCGGCTGTTATCTCATATGGCGAAATAGTATTTTTTGTAAAGTCCCATTCCTTTAATAATTCAGGATTAGTTGTCGCTAAATCGTTATATCCTTTTAGTACTCTATGATTAGAACAAATGGGGCATATTATTTTTTCATAATTTTTTCTTTTTATTTTTGCATCATACGAATGTCCTTTTTCACAAATCCACCATGCAATCTTACTGCTTCCAAGTGTCAATTTATCTAAATTTAAATCTTTATTTTTTTCATAGTCCCAATACTTCATTAGTTCTTTATTATCTTTTAAAAGGTTGTTTTTTTCCAAGAATATCACCACTTTTCTTCTACTTAAATTATACCATAAATTACAACCATAATTTTTGCTATTACTACTTTTGAGTAATAAATTACAATTTAGATAATTTTTAGATAAGTTTTGTATTCAATTTGAAAACATTGTTCTAATATGTGTTTTACCCTTATTTTATAAAGGATTGCAGAGGTTTAATAACTTATCTAGAACTTATCTAAGACAAAAGACACGCCTATAATTACCCAAATATTGTAATCATAGAAAAACCCGCAATCCCTTATTTTATGCGGGTTTGCGGGCTTATTTACCACAACATTGTTTATATTTGCGTCCTGAGCCACATGGACATGGATCATTTCTACCTATTTTCTTTTCTGCTTTTTTAGGTTTTTGTTTAGCATTATTTTTAGAACTATCTTCAACAGCGTTACCCTTAGCTACTTGTTTTCTTTCTTGATTATGTCTAACTTCAGCTTTAAGCAAGAATGTAGTAATTTCTCTATCAACTGTATCTAACATATCATTAAACATGTTGAAACCTTCTTTTTGATATGCTCTTAAAGGATCTTCTTGTGCATAACTTCTTAAGTGAATACCTTCTCTTAACATATCCATTGCATTGATTTCTTCCATCCAATGCATATCTATTACTCTTAAAGATATAGCTTTTTCAAAATCATCAACCATTTCTTTTGGAACTGGTTTTATTTTGTCTTCATATTCTTTAACTATTCTTTCATAAATAACATCAACTACATCATCTGGTTTCATAGATTTGAAATCATCTAATACAAGCGGTTTTTTTAGTAATTGATTTACTGTTTCTAAAATTTCATTTAAATTTTGACCAATAATTTTATTTGATTCATCAACATGATCATATACTATTGCTTCTGCATAGTCATTAAATGTTTTTAATACTGTTTCATGAATAGATTCATTATCTAAGATTTCATTTCTTCTATCATAAATAGTTAATCTTTGAGTATTAATAACATCATCGTATTGAAGTAGAGTTTTACGCATATCAAAGTTGTTACCTTCAACTCTTTTTTGAGCTTGTTCAATAGAACCTGATAACATCTTATTTCTAATAGACATATCACCTGCAAAACCAACTTTAGCTAGTAAATCTTTAGCTCTATCAGCACCATATCTAACCATTAATTCATCTTCAAATGATACACAGAATTGTGAAGCACCTGGGTCACCTTGACGACCAGCACGACCTCTTAATTGGTTATCAATACGACGTGATTCATGTCTTTCAGTACCTAATACGAATAAACCACCTAATTCAGCAACACCTTCACCTAATTTAATATCGGTACCACGACCAGCCATGTTAGTTGCGATTGTTACTGCGCCTTTTTCTCCGGCCTTAGCAATTATTTCAGCTTCACGAGCATTGTTCTTTGCGTTTAATACTTCATGAGGTATATGTGCAGCTTTTAATTTTTTACTTAATAATTCTGATGTTTCTACAGCTACTGTACCAACTAATACTGGTTGACCTTTAGCGTGTCTTTCTTTAATTTCTTCTACGATAGCTTTATATTTACCTTCAGCATTCGCGAATAATAAATCTCCAAAATCTTCTCGGATAACTGGTTTATTAGTAGGTATTTGAATAACATACATGTTATAAATATCTCTAAATTCTTCTTCTTCAGTTTTAGCTGTACCTGTCATACCAGACAATTTCTTATACATTCTGAAGAAGTTTTGGAATGTAATTGTAGCTAAAGTCTTAGTTTCTTCATTGATTTTAACTCCTTCTTTAGCTTCAATTGCTTGATGTAGACCATCTGAATATTGTCTACCTTGCATTAATCTTCCTGTAAATGGATCAACTATTATAACTTGACCATCTTGTACTACATAATCAAAGTCTTTTTTCATACCATAGTTAGCTTTTAAAGCTTGATTAATAAAATGTACTAATGTAGCGTTACTAATATCAAATAAGTTAGATAAGTTAAATACTTTTTCAGCTTTAGCAGTACCTACATCATCTAATGATACTGATTTAGTTTTTTCATCATATATATAACCATTATTTTCTTTTAATGATTTAACAAATGTATCTGTTTGGATATATAAGTTAGCTGATTGCATAAATCCACCAGATATAATTAATGGAGTTCTAGCTTCATCAATTAAAGCTGAATCGATTTCATCGATAATAGCAAAATTAAGTCCTCTTTGAACTCTATCACTTGCTTTTACTACCATGTTATCTCTTAGATAATCAAAGCCAACTTCATTATTTGTAGTATAAAGTATATCACAGTTATATGCATCTTGTTTTTCTTTAACTGATAATTCTCTAGCGTTTATACCAACAGTAATACCTAAGAAATCATAAATTTTACCCATCCATTCAGCGTTACGTGTAGTTAAGTAATCATTAACTGTAATAACGTGAACACCTTCCCCAGGTAATGCATTTAAATATGCAGGTAATGTTGTAACTAAGGTTTTACCTTCACCTGTTTTTAACTCAGCAATATTTCCATAGTGAATAGCAATACCACCTAATAATTGTGAATAATAAGGTTTTTCACCTATCGTTCTCCAAGCAACTTCTCTAACTGTTGCATACGCTTCTACTAAAATATCATCTAACGTTTCACCTGAAGCTAGTCTTTTTCTAAATTCAGGAGTTTTAGCTTTTAATTCATCATCTGATAATTTAGACATTTCACTATCTAAGGCATCTATCTTATCAGCAATCTTCTTAAATCTTTCTAATTCTTTATATTCATGATCTACTAATTTTCTAAAAAATCCCATATTCTGTCATCCTTTCATCGTTCCTTAATATTGTATCATAAATAATCATCAAATAAAAGAAAAAAGGCATATATTATGCCTTATTTTAAATCTATAATTCCGTAGTTACCATCTTTTCTTCTATAAAGTACAGATGTTGTATCTTTATCTGTATTTTCAAATACGAAGAATTCATGACCTAATAAGTTCATTTGAAGGATTGCTTCTTCTTCACTCATTGGTTTATTATCGATAGTTTTTCTTTTTACAATTTTATTTGTATCCGTTTCATCTTTGGCTACTTCAAAATCAATAAATCCGTAGTCAACTGTTTTTACTTTCTTTTTAATTCTTGTTTTATTTTTTCTTATTTGTCTTTCTAATTTATCTACAACTAAATCAATTGCTGCATATAAATCTGAATTAGATTCTTCATTACGTATAGTTATTCCTTTAACAGGTATTGTAACCTCTACTATTTGTTCTAATCCTCTAACTCTAACTACTACATTAGCAGTTATAGAGTCAGGATTCTCGAAGTATTTATCTAGTTTGCCTAACTTCTCTTCAATGTAAGACTTGATGGATGGTGTAACTTTAACCTTACTACCATGGATATTATATTTCATAATATCAACCTCCTTAAGTTTATTATAGCACATTTTTTATAAAGTCAAACAAAAAAAACAATTGTTATAGCTATTAACAATTGCTCCTACCACTATACTAAAGTGGCTCTAATTTCAATGACGTTTTTTGCCTGAAGACCTTTATCAGTTTCAACTAATTCAAACTCAACATATTGGCCTTCTACTAAAGTTCTGTAGCCTTCAGACAAAATTGAAGAATAATGAACAAATATATCTTCATTAGTCTTGTATTCAATAAACCCGTATCCCTTGTCATTATTGAACCACTTAACTTTTCCTTTTAACATATCCAATAGCTCCCTTCCTATTCATAACCACACAATCGGACCGGCCCGACAATAACAATTTTACCATATTGAAATAATTTGTATATATCTTTTGCTTTAAATGTTCATTTAATGTAATTAAAAGATTTTTTTGTTAACTTTCTGAAAACTATTTTGGTTTTGATACACCTAAATCACCCATTGGTGCAAGGTCTATTTAACTATCAAATAAATGATTATAAACTGAAAATAGGAGGAAGGAAGATGAAGAAGTTTGTTATAAGTAGATTAATGAATTATATCAAAAGTAACAAGCAATATTCAAAAGAAGAACTTGAAACTATTGAATATGGTATATCAAACCTATACTTACAAATAACCAAAACAATAGTTATAACTGGCATAGCTATTATTTTAAAGATTTTTATACCATATTTGATATTTATTATTACTTACAACATTATAAGAATGCCATCCTTTGGTATTCATGCCAAAAAAAGTTGGCAATGCTGGGTAAGTTCAATAATAATCTTTAATGTTTTTCCTTACCTCATCACAGTTGTCAATTTAAATGAATATATTAAAGTAATATTATTTACCACTGCAACTTTATATTTAACCTATTATAGTCCAGCAGACACGGAAAAAAGACCAATAATATCGGCTAGAAGGAGGAAAATGTATAAGTGCGTTAGCTGCATAATAAGTATAATATATTCATTTCTATGCTTATATATAAAAGACCAAGTAGTAGCTAATGCATTTCTATTTAGTCTGATCTTACAATGCTTTATTGTAAGTCCGTTCACATATAAATTATTTGGACAGCCTTATAATAATTATAAAAATTATTTATGAGAGGAGGTATTATATGTTTGCTAGTATCTTAGGATTTATAGGTAAAGCATTTGGTGTTGCTGGAGCTAATATGTGTCTTGCTTGGTTTATTGACGAACCAGAATGTCCAAAAAGTTTAATCAAATAAAAAATGTAGTTTTCTACATTTTTTTATTTTAAATTAATATATAGATATTGAATAAATATATCTTTAATTCTTTCTGTTTTATTTTCTAATATGCCTTCATTATCTTCAATGGTAGTTTTTACTATTGATAATCCATAGCCACGATTTGTTCCTTTTGTTGAATATCCCATTCCATATATAGCATCAAGCTCAACTGCACTTTTACATGTGTTAGAAATTGCGATTTCCAACTTTTCTGTATTCAGTTTCGTAAACTCAATTAATATCTGTTTCTTATCATAATTTAAAACTTCTTCAATCGCATTATCAATAAATATATTTAAAATATTACATATATCAAGCAATGTTTTAGTCGATATACAAGAAAAGTCTATTGTCGATATTTTTCTGTCAACATGCATAGAATAACTAATTTTCTTATTGCACATAAGCAATATTTTTGAATATATTACAGCCCTAATACTTGAATCAGGAATTCTTTTTAGCGTGTTATAAACATTATTGTCATCTTTTTCTTTATTATCAATCATCTCATCTATAAACTTCTTAACCTTTTTATCTTTCACTAAATTCCTTACTAATAATAATTGATTTTTATTTTCATGATTTGCCACTCTATATTGATCTAACATTTCTTCATATGACTTTAAGTTTTCAATTGAAAGTGTGTACTTATTTTTAATTTTCTCATAATTACTAGAGGTTCTAAAATATATAATTATGATACCAGCATATATCGCGAAAATAATTAACGTTGCAATATATACGATTAACACATTACTAGTATGAAAATAAACTGGATAAAATAAAAATACTATGCTTAAAAATGATATAAATATAATAAATGCAATTTGATGAGTTTTTAAATAAATACTCGCATCATGAAGTAAAGAATATAGTTTTGTTTCTAAACCCAACAATGCAACTATATAAACTATTAAAGCCACAACTGCATTCGTAAGCAAAATACCTATATTTGTCATACTAAATTTTGCCATATCTATGCCGCCAAGCTTAACTATATATGCAGTAATAACATACATTATTTCAGATAACAAAAATATAATCAATAATACAATCGATTTTGTTCTAGAGGCAGAAAAATCATTTTTATATAAAATTTTATTAATTACTATAAATGTTGCAAACAACAATATCGGTCTCAAAAAGACTAATGTATCAATAAACGAATTAATATAGAATACAAGTGTTAATAAAATAATTACAATAAAATTCTTACCTACACTATTATTCGCATTTAATCTATTTGAGGCAGAAAGAGCCGCAATTCCCATAACAAATGATGAAAGCATATAAGTGAAAATTTTGATCATCCAATCAACTCCTTCCTATATTTATCCCCTACATAATCTATACTATCTCCATTATCAAAGTATATGGTCTTTTTAGGAAGTGACACTTTGCTTACTCTTCTCATATTTACTAAGCAAGCACGATGGCTTTGTTTGAAATAATTAGGTAATATACTTTTCATTTTATCTAAGGAAGTATACACCTCATATTCCGTTTGATTAGTCTTAATTAAAGTTTTTCTACCATTTTTTGTAACATGTAAAATGTCCATAGCAGATATAGTATACTTATTACCCATATCAGTAAAACTGATTGTATCATCATCTTTTACTAAATATAATAACGATTCCTTAATGGCTAATTTCATATTATCATTACATTCATCATATTTAGATATAAAAGTAAGAATATTTAATCTTCCTTTATAAATTTCATCCGCACTTTCATGATGTGAAGTTAATATAATTATTATACTTTCTTTATCAATATTTCTAATATGCTTAGCAACATTTATTCCCGAATCAGATGGCATTTCTATATCTAATATATAGACTACTGCCTTTTTATTGTTCGCTAAATAAGAGTCAAATTTACTATCATAATCACCAAATGTTACTATATTATATTTATAACTATAGTCTTTCATTATACTATTAATGATATTTTTGACATTTTTTAAAGTCTCTACTGCATCATCACATATGACAAATTCTAACATAAATCGTATCCTACTTTCTATAAAAGATTTGTCCTATACTTACACCTTTATAAATATATCACAAATGGTAAATTTTGGCAATTAAAATCTAGTTATAAAATAACTAGATTAATTCATGTTTTTTTAATACAGTATAGATGCACGAATAACTTCGTTTCCCATAAAACTTCGCGAATTTTTTAACACTGGCATTTGATCTTTTGTATAAATTAACGATTTGCATTTCTTCTGCTTCTGAAATAGCGTTAATAGGTTTTCTATTTTTATTACCATGTACATATGAAATAGTACCATCAAGTATTTCTTTTTTTAGTTTTAATATGTATTTAGGATGAAAACCACTTAATTCAGAAATTTCTTTATAGTTTAGAGTAGTCTTATTATTTAACTTATCATTGATAAGCGTTATAGCTAATTCTCTATCACGTGCCATGTGCATCACCATTTAAATTATAAGATAAAAGTAACTTTTTTGCAAGTTAATATAATGTTTATTCTTCAATTTTACGTATTTTTGTGTCAAACATCGAATATAAATATGTATTAACTGTTTTTTTAGTCTTATTTTCTATATATTTTTTATATCCTAACAATTGTTTTTGATATGCATCATCTAATACATTTTTTAATTTATAATCATATATATCAATATGATCTTGATATTCTAACATAAGATCTATCACGCCATGATACTCTTTAGAATCTTCCTCGTATATAAATTCATATTCTTTATATATATTAGTGTATCCTAAATCTATTTGTTTAATAAAATTATCTATATATTCATTATTAGATTGTTTGAAATCAGTTGTCTCAAATAAGTAATGCATATATGTACCAAATTCCATATTAGATATTTCTTCTTTGTTATATAATTTATGACTATTTTTAGAAAAATGCGCTTCTTCTATTTCATCGTTAGATATCTGGATAGATAAATGTTTTATTTCCTTATCGCTTGTAAAGATATCAGGAAGTATTCCATCCTTACCTAATTTATATGCATCTGTTATACCTATGGAATCTAGGTTAACATCTTTTATATACTCTTTTAAATTATAATTTACTGAGTTTAACATGTCATATATTGATTTATAGCTTAACCTGACATCATCATCTACAATATCTTTATATACTGATTCATTTTTAAATACAGGAGATACAATAATCATATGTTCCTTTGCTCTTGTTAAAGCAACATAAAATAATCTTATTTTTTCACTTATATCTTCTTTCTTATATTTGTTAATATATAGTTTTCTTAAAATAGTATCTCCAATACCTAAACCATTATTAAAAGGAATAATAATACCATATTCTGAATCGTATAAAAATTTATCTTTAATATCTTGATTATTAAATCCATTTTTTATTCCAGCATAATAACAGATACTAAACTCTAATCCTTTTGATTTATGAATATTTAATATATTAACATTATTAGGTACTTTAGTATTTAAGGAATACTTAATATCTAAATCTTTACTATTTTTAAAATATAGGGGCAAATCATATGGTGTATATCCTAATTTAGATAATGAACTAAATAGATTACTAAAGATATCATATCTAACCATAGATGCTTCTACATTACCATTTTTAATAGAGTTTTCATATATATTAAATTCAGCAATAATACTATCTAATAGTTCATTATTAGTCATATAGTCTAATTCAGCTGCTATTTTTAAAGCTTTAACATATATAATATCATCTTTAAATTTATTATCTATAAATATAGATAATATTTTATTATCATCATATTGAAATAAATATGATCTAGCTATACTAGTAAAATAATATTTAAATTCTTTATCAAAAGTATTTTCCTTTACTTTAATAATTAAATTAACAATATTTTTTAGAATAGCAATATCATCTTCTACATTTAGTTTTTCATCATTCCATACGATTGAAGGTATATTATTGTATTCTAAGATTTTAGAAAATACATCAAAATCTCTACCACGATCCATTATAATCGCAAAGTCACCATAATTAACATCTCTTAGTTTTTTAGTTTCTTTATCTATAACTTGATATTTTGATTCTACTTTATTTTTTATATCATTCGCGATTATAAAGGCTTCTACTTCTGCATTTGTTTTATACTTATAATCATCACCTTTATCATAGCATAATATATCCATATTATAATCAGTATTATATTTTAAATCATACATTGTATTACCATGAACCATACGATGTGACTTTTTATATTCTGCACTTCCTATATTATCATCCATTATATAATCAAATATAGTATTTATATTTTTAAGTACTTCTTCTCTTGATCTAAAGTTTTTAAGTAAATCAATTTTTTTACCATTTATACCTTTAGAATAATTATCATATTTATCTTTAAATATCTTAGGATTGGCATATCTAAATCTATATATTGATTGTTTAATATCACCAACCATATATACATTGTTATTAGAAATTCTACTTATAAATTCTTCTTGAATGTCGTTTGTATCCTGATATTCATCTACCATTATTTCTTCAAAGAAATTCTTTAGTTCTTCCCTCACATCTTCATTATTTAAAATTTCTATAGACATTTTAGCTATATCATTAAAAGTATAAGCATTATTTTCTTTTTTAAATATAGTTAATCTTTCATCTAACTCTTTAATAATAGATATAATAACTTCTACATTATCTTTAATTAATAATAAGTTATTTTTAAGCTCTTCTTTTGTATATTTTTCACTTTTAATACTATCTTTTAAAGTTTTTATCTTATCTTTTAATTCTTTTGCTTCTTCATCTAATCTTCTTATAATTGGATTGGTAACACCATCTGGTTTAATAATCTCATCATAAGTATCATTATCTATAATACTACTTACATAGTTTTTATATGCATCTAATTGCTTACCATTCAAATAAGGAGTAAATTCATTATATAAATCAATTAATTTAAGACGTTTTTCCATAACAAATTTAGTATATTCATCTACTAAATCATTAATATATGATTCATTAAAATTATTACTTATATAATCATTTAAATATGATACCTTATCGATTTTTAAATCCAATTTATCGTTTAATTTAATAATAAAATCTCTTAGATTATTATCATCTTTTACACAATATGAAGAAATAAATTTATTAAATTTATCCTCACCATAACTTCTTTCAAATATTTCATCAACTATCCTGTTAATTTCTATAGATATAATAGTATTATCAACTACTTCTATATTAGATGGAATATTAAGTAAGTAATGATATTTTTTTACAATAGAATGAGCAAAACTATCAAAGGTAGTTATGTAAGCTGAATCCATATAATCAAGTTGACATTTTAAGTTTTCTTTCTCTTCAATAGCTTTCCTAATTCTTTCTTTCATTTCAGCTGCTGCAGCATTAGTAAATGTTAATACTAATAATTTATCAATTGAAGTATTTTCTAATTTAGTAATAACTCTTTCAGTTAATACAGCTGTTTTTCCACTACCAGCACCTGCTGATACAATAATATTTGTTCCAGATGATTTAATCGCATCTAATTGTTCTTCTGTCCACTTACTCATCTAAATCACCTGTATCTTTCTTAATAATTCTAATATCTTTATTAGTCATAAAACATATATCTTTATATTTACAGAATTGGCATGCCTTAATATCATCTTTACCTTCTTCTTTAACTGGTGCGATATCAAACTTACCATTTAAGATATTAGTTATACATTTTTCTATTTCATCATTAGTTAATTTAACTAATTCTTCAAACTCCATATCACTCATTACTTTAGATGTTTTTCTAAATTCCCCTGTTGCAGTTTTCTTTAATCCTTTGATTACTGAACTGTCTGTATACGTGATATCTAAATCACCTATTATTTCATCATCTAAGTTAGAATATCCTTCTAATTTTAATTTATCATCAATACTTTTAACTTCATCTAAGTTATCAATATTAGGCATAACTTTTTGTAAATAGATTCCTGCATACTTTATATCTTTTAATTTTAATTCTTTAGCAAGTAATAAATAGATAGGAAGTTGTAAACCTATACCTTCATTTTTATAAGCCAAATTTATATCAACACTATTACCTGTTTTGTAATCAATTATAGCTACAATAGTTTTATCATTATACTCTTTATATAGTAATTTATCTATCTTACCAGTGAATGTAATCTTAATACCATCTCTTGACTTATCAATAGACACTGGAACCTCTGTTTTTATGACGTCTAGTTTACATTTTTGCATTTGTCTAGCTATTACAGCTAAAATAGTCCTCATATTTTCCTTCGCGTTTTCAATAAAAAAGGTTTCTTTTTTGCTAAACACCCTATTTGGATACTTTTCTTCAATATAATTAATTACTTCACTATCAATATCTATCTCTTTTGTACATCCAAGCTCCAAAATATGGTGGAAAACATCTCCAAAAATAGCCGCGAAGTTTTCTTCATATACATTTAATTTTAAGATATTTTCAATATAATATCTGAATGGACATTCATTATATTTTTCCATAGATGTATAAGATAAATATAATTCATTATTCATAAATTTATGCAATTTATCTAGATCTACTTGATGATATTTATTATCATATTTATTTTCTAATTTATAATTATATAAAAGTGCATTTAGATAATCATCCTTAGTACCATATTTAATTAATTTATCAATTGATGATGATAATTTTAATTTGTCATTAATTTTAGAATATGAATTATAAATATCAATTGTTGGTTTTTTAACAGCTGAATTAACTAAAATACTTGGATAAAATTCTGCAGTTGGTGTGACTAATTTGTATGTTAATACTAAATTTTTAACATTTGAAATTACATCTTTTACTAATTCTTTTTCACGTATATTTTTTTCTTTAGTACTATCTAAATATTCTGGCTTAATATTATCAGTTAAATAATCTTCATCTTTATATACGCGGGGTATTGATTTTAAATTAAAGTTCATTAAGAAGATATAATCTTTAGGAGACATTTCATCATAATTTATTACTTCAATCGCGTTTTTATATTTTTTTCGTGGTACTAAAGTAGTTGATAAATCGTGAACTATCATATCGTATACTTCATTATAATCATCTACAAATGTATACTTGTTTATTATATCAATGATTAAATCATATATTGGATTACCTTTATATGAAGATATTGAATCTATAGTTATAGAAATATCACTATTAAAGTTAGATAAAAACTCTTTCGCAATTTTAGTACCTATTATGTATGATTTACTTGGTAAATTAATAGGTATATTAAAATAACCAAATATTCTTTTTATGACATTTGTATAATCATCATCTAGATTAGCTACTTTAATATTATTAATATTAACCCCTTTATTAATAAGTTCACATATAGAATACGCGACATACTCAACTTCATTATCAATAGTTTTAAATTCACATATATCATGACTATAATTATTAGTCTCATATTCATATATAGTAACATTAGTATATTTTTTTAATATTTCTATAATATACTTTTGATATTTGGTTAAATACTTATCTAAAACTACTATGTTTTTATTTTTAATATAATTTATAAATAATTCATCTCTTATTAATAATTTATTATCTTCTAATTCTTTTTTATAAGTGACTAGTTCATCTAGTTTCTTATTATTGTAAACTTTATCACAAACATAATACATATTTTTAATTAGTGTTTCTGCCACCTCATATGGCATACCTTTTTTCATTAGATAATGGATTGTTTTTTTACTATAATCAAAAAATAGATGCTTTTCTATTTCATCAAAAGACATAAAAGATATACTATATAAATTAGGTATAGTATTTAAATATAATAATATTTCTTTTTTAATATGATTATTTGAAATAATGATAGTATTATCTTTGATAATTTCATCCATTTTCATATAGTATCACCATTACAATTATATCAAATATAAAGACAATAAAAAAGAATATATGACATATTCTTATTTAATTAAATTATTAAATGAGCTAGGTATATCTATTTCAAATTTTAAATGTTCATGTGTTATAGGATGATCAAATTCAAGATAATATGCATGTAAACATAGCCTTCTTAATGGATTTGGCGCGTCACCATATTTTTTATCACCAACAATAGGTGATCCAATATGACTTAAACTAAATCTAATTTGATTTTTTCTACCAGTTAATATATTAATATCTAATAAATTATACTTACCTTTACTTATAACTTTTTTATAGTTTGTTATAGATAATTTACCATTTTTATTATCTAAATATGTTTGGAATGTTTTTGATTCATTTAATTTAATTTTAATAGTACCTTTATCATCTATATTACCATATGTAATGGCATAATATTTTCTAATAACTTTTTCCCAATTATTTTGAAGTATCTCTTTTGCTTTTTGTGATTTCGCGAATACAATAATTCCTGAAGTATCTCTATCTAACCTATGAACAATATATACTTTCTGATTCTTTTTGTTTAAATAAGTTAATACCTTATGATATAAAGTATTTTCTCTTTCTTTAGCTGTTCCTATAGTAAGTAGTCCAGCTTCTTTTACTAAAACTAAGATATTTTTATCTTCAAATAAAATTTTTAACTTTTCTTTTGCCATATCTATTTTTTATATTTGTTCATGATATCATTTAATAATACCATACGATTATCTAGATCTCTAACTTTCATGGATATATCATATAATTCATCTGATACTTCTTGTGGAATAGCCTCATCTGGGAACTTATATTGTATCTTATGATCTAAGGCAGCCCAGAAGTTCATTGCTAACGTTCTAATTTGTATTTCAGCTTTAATGTATTCAACACCTGTACTTAAGTATATTGGTACTTCCACTATTAAGTGGTAACTTAAATAACCAGTCTCTTTTGGATGTGTAATATAATCTTTTCTAGAAATAATTCTAAGTTGTTTAGAACCTTCAATCATTTTAACAACATCAGGAACTTCAGATAAGAAGTTACAAATTATTCTATAACCAACCATATCACGAACCTGTTCAAATAAATTTGCATCAGTAAGTTCATAACCTTTTCTATCAAGTTTATCATAAGCACTTTTTAAAGTCTTAATTCTATGTTCAGTATGATTTACTGGGTTATAATTATACTTATTAACATATTCATTTATTAACGTATCAATATCATTACATAATACATTCATCGCGACTTGATATTTTAACATTAAATTCATATTATCACCTTTCTTTCTAGTTAAAAAAGAGGAGCTAAACTCCTAAATCAGTTATAATTTTATAATAATTATTAATAATTGTCAAATTACTCTAAAATATTACTGATAGCAGACATAACTCCTAATTTACCATATTCGTATGTAAGTGAACCTTGTTGATATGCAATATAAGGTTTTCTCATAGGACCGTCACATGAAAGTTCGATTGATGAACCTTGAGTAAACGCACCAGCAGCCATAATAACTTCATCATCATAACCAGGCATAGGTGCAGGAATAGGCATAGCGTCACTATCAATCGGACTATATGCTTGAATACCTTGAGTATATTTAACTAAAAGGTCTGGATCTTCAAATATAATATTTTGTACTATATCAGCTCTATGATCATTATATTTAGGTTCTACTTTGTATCCTAAATCTTCCATAACCTTACTTGTTAAGATAGCTACTTTAAGTGCACTTGCTACTACAGAAGGTGCCATAAATAAACCTTGTAAAATTGATTTATTTATACCTAAAGTGGGTCCAACTTCTCTACCTTCACCAGGTAATGTAAGTCTTTCAGCGCATAATTCTACTAAATCATGACGTCCAGCTATATAAGCACCATTAGGAGCAATACCACCACCTAAGTTTTTAATTAAAGAACCTACCATAATATCTGCACCAACAGATGTAGGTGTTAATTTTTCAACCATCTCACAATAGCAGTTATCCACCATAATAATAATATTTTTATTTTTTTCTTTTATGAATTTTATTACTTTCTCTAATTTATCAATGGTAAGACTTTTTCTTGTTGAATAACCCTTACTTCTTTGAATTTCTATAACTTTTACATTATTTTTTTCGATAAAGTTACCTATTTTATTATAATCAAAATCATCATCCACTAAATCAATTTGTTCATAATTAACACCAAATGATTTCAATGAACTAGGATTTTCTCTTATACCTATAACTTCATCTAATGTGTCATATGGCTTTCCAGATATACTAAGTAGTGTATCACCCGGTCTTAATAATCCAAATAGACATACTGTTAAAGCATGCGATCCAGATATAAATTGACTTCTTACTAATGCATCTTCACTATCTAATACTTCAGCGAATATCTTTTCAATTGTATCTCTACCTAGATCATTATAACCATAACCAGTTGTACTATTAAAGCATGATTCACTAACATGATTATTTTTAAAAGCTTTTAATACTTTTTCGCTATTAAAAAAGCATAATTCATCTATCTTACTAAATTCTTCTTTTAATTCTAATTCAGCTTTATTTACTAATTCTATGACTTTCTTATTCATGCAGTTTCACCACCATCTACTCTTATAATACTATCATTTACATAACTTGCTTCATCTGAAGACACAAAATATACTACATTAGCTATTTCAGATGGTTCAGCAAATCTTCCTAATTTAATATTTTTACTTTCTTCTTTAATATACTCATCGCCTAATTCCTTATTCATATCTGTCATAACCCAACCAGGACATATAGCATTAACTCTTATGTATGGAGCATAATGTGAAGCTAAATTGTGAGTCAATGATATAACACCAGCTTTTGATGCATCATAATCCAGACTATATTCATAATATGTATCAATACCATTAGTAGAAGAAATATTAACTATACTACCCTTTTTATTTTCCATCATAATATTGCCTACACATCTTGATACTATAAATGTTCCTATTAAATTAACATCTAATATTCTTTTAAAATCAGATATTTTTTTGTCATCAAATGCTGAATCAATAGCTATACCAGCATTATTAACTAAAACATCAATATTACCATATGTAGATATTACTTCATCAACCATTTCTTTTACTTCTAACTCATTACTAACATCACACTTAATAGTAATACCATCACTATATTTTTTTACTTCTTCTAAAGTTTTAGATGCACCATCTAAATCAGTATTATAGTTTATTACAACATTATAACCTTCTTTAGCAAATTTAATCGCGATAGCTTTACCTATTCCTTTTGAGGCCCCTGTTACTAATACTACTTTCATATATCCTCCTTAAAAAAATAAAACTCTAAATAGAGTTCTACTTTATATTTATATCTTCTATTTTTTCATTTACCGGATTAATATTGTTATCTTTCCTAACAACTATTCCATCTTCAGAATCATATACAATGTTTGGATTTCTAAGAGGTAAATCATATAATGGTAAATCCTTTGATAAATTATTTTGATTTACTCTTTCTTTTGTATTATTTTGAATTTTTAATTGATCTTCTTTGAATATTGTTTTTACACGATCAATTCTATTTAATTCAACTTTCATACTACCCCTCCTCACATGACCTAAAATATTTTATCACTTTTTTATTTTTTTGCAACTTTTTTAAATAATTTAGTATCTATTATACTAATGAATACTATTAAGTATGCAGCAGTAATTAAATATCCACCAAAGATATCACTTGGATAATGTACACCTAAATATAATCTAGTATAACCTACTATTACAATTATAATTGATAAAATTGTTACAAGTAGTGTTTTAACTTTCTTACTCATATTGCTCTTACATATAAAATAGATTAATAAACCATATACACCAATTGATAACATAGAATGTCCACTAGGGAAACTATAACCATCTTTTTCAATTAACATATCTAAAGGTCTTTCTCTCTTTACTAAATATTTAATTCCTTTATTTAATATAACAATATTAAATAAATTTAAACATGATACAAAAGCATGAGCTTTATATTTTTTCAAATATAATATTCCTGATATAGCTAATACTAATAATACCATGAAATATTTATCTCCTAGATATGTAAGTACCTTTACTATTTTAGTACAGAAATCAAATCTTAAATTTGGAATAATGTTTCTAATTAAATTATCAATATATAACTCTCTTCCCATTAGTATTGATACTAAAATTACTATAAATAGTACAACACATATTGCACATGCAAACCATCTTTTTTTCATTTTCATACACTCCTAACCTATATAATTATATCATAATATATACTCTAATAAAAGAAAAAAGATAGAATCTATCTTTCAACTTTATAATTAATTTTTGTTACAGTAGATAAATCTTCATTAGAAGTAATATGAAGAGAAATAGCTTCGTGAGCCTTTATAGTTGGTGAACTCAAACTATTAGCACTTGTAACTAAAACATCTTCTGCATAAAAATCAACAACGAAATATGATAATTTTTGATCAATATCACTTGTATTTGTAACTGTTGCTTCTAATGACCATTTATTATCTTTCCACATTAAAGAAGCATTAGTAAATTGGAATACTCCTACATTCTTATCTTCTGTAACACCACTACTTTCTATTATTTTAGTAGTTTCATCGTTATTATTATAATTAATCATTCCGCCATTTGTGCATCCAGTTAAAAATAATATAGATAAAAGTATAGCAAATAAATATTTTTTCATAACATCACCACAGATGTTATTATATCACAAAAAAAAGAATTAATCTTTTAATTTATCAATTAATTCTTCTTTAGTCATTTTAGTGTAACCTTTAATCTTTTTTTCTTTAGCCATTTCTTTTAAATCTGAAATAGTTAAATCTTCTAAAGAAACTTCTTTAATTTCTTCTTTTGGAAGGCATCCATTATCTACTAAATAATCGATTTCTTCTTTAGTTAATGTTTCTTTTTCAATTAAAGTCTCAGCTATTAATTTCATTAAATCTTTATTAGATTTTAAGATTTCATGAGCCTTTTTATAACACTTATCAATAATTTTTCTAATTTCTTGATCTATTTCAAAAGCAACTTGTGAAGAGAAGTTTTTACTCTTATTGTAATCTCTACCTAAGAATACACTTCCATCGTTACTTTCATATTGAACAGGTCCTAAATCACTCATACCATATTCAGTTACCATCGCACGAGCTATCTTAGTAGCTTGTTCAAAATCATTTTGAGCCCCTGTAGTTACTTCACCAAAAGTAAGTTCTTCAGCTACACGACCACCAAGTAAACCAGTAATCTTTTCTAATAATTCATTTTCAGTTGCAGTAAATCTTTCTTCTTTTGGAAGCATTAAATTGTATCCACCTGCATGACCTCTTGGAATAATAGTAATCTTTTGTACTACATCAGCATGTGATAACTTAATTCCAATAACGGCATGACCAGCTTCATGGTACGCAACTAATTTTTTATCATTTTCTGTATATTTCTTAGTTACTTTAGCAGGTCCCATTAAAACTCTATCATGAGCTTCATCTATTTCTGCCATAGTAATTACATTTTTATTTCTTCTAACAGTAAGTAACGCAGCTTCATTAAGTAAGTTTTCCAAATCAGCCCCACTAAATCCAACACTTCTTGTAGCAATGTTTTCTAATGATACTGAAGATGCAAATTTCTTACCTTTAGCATGTACTTTTAATATTTCTTCTCTACCTTTAGCGTCTGGTAGGTTAACTTGAACTTGCCTATCAAAACGTCCCGGTCTTAATAATGCAGGATCAAGCACGTCTGGTCTATTTGTTGCAGCTATGATGATAATTCCTTCATTAGCTCCAAAACCATCCATTTCAGTAAGTAATTGGTTTAATGTTTGCTCACGTTCATCATGACCTCCGCCTAAACCTGTACCTCTTTGTCTACCAACTGCATCTATTTCATCAATGAAGATTAAGCATGGTGCATTTTGTTTAGCTTGTTTAAACATATCTCTAACTCTTGATGCACCTACACCTACGAATAATTCAACGAATTCAGATCCACTTATAAAATAAAATGGAACATTAGCTTCACCAGCAACAGCTCTAGCAAGTAATGTTTTACCTGTTCCTGGAGGACCAACTAGTAATACACCTTTTGGTATTCTAGCACCCATCTTTTGGAAACGTCCTGGATCTTTCAAGAAATCTATTAATTCAGCTACTTCTTCTTTTTCTTCAGTTAATCCAGCAACATCATCAAATGTAACTTTATTTTGACCTGTACTTAAATGCGCACGGCTTCTTCCAAAGTCCATAGACTTACTAGCAGAGCCTGATTGTCTAGTTAAAATAAACCATGCCCCTCCTAATAGAATAGCTAATGTCGCTATATTAATAATATATCCAAATATAGCACTTGCATTAGGATCTTCATTAGTCTTAAATTCATAATTATATTCTTCTTGTAATGATAATAGTTTGGCAACTACTTCATCAGATAATGGGACATTTACAGCAAATGTCTCATTGCTAGCATAGCCTTTTTCTACACCAGCGATTTTATATACAGCAGCATTTTTATTAGGTGTGATAGCTACTTTTTCTACTAAACCTGCATTTATGTCTGCTATTAATTGATCATATGTTAATGTATTAACCTTACGATCAAATATATCCGCAAATAAAACTATTGAAGCAATTACAACAAAAATTACTAAATACGGTATTAAACTTTTTCTTAAAGCGTTCTTATTCATGTTTTGCCTCCCTTTTAATGATACGTAAGTATTATATCACATTTTTCGTTAATTTGTTTATTATATTTCGATTTTTTTATTCCAGGTATCCACAATATATTACCATCACTATCAGTCACAATCGGCCAACTTTTTCTATCACGCATAGATACTTTGGCATCGATAAAGATATCTTTTACTTTTTTTCTACCATTTAAGTTCATTACTTCTATCATATCCCCATCTTTTCTACTGCGAATAATAATAGGTAATTTAATATCTTTAGATGATAATCTACATACATAATTACTATTTGATGAAGTATTATCAATTTTTTCGATTATCTTACCATTTGGTAATGTTACATTATCTTTAAATGTATAACAATATGACTCCGAATCTTTATTATCATTAATATAAAAGTTATTGTAACTTTTAATAGCTACTTTTCCTTTAGGTAAATTTAGGCTACTATTAGATGCATCACTTAAAATAAGTTTTTTAATACTTAAAATATTTTTATCGTCTAAGTAAACAATATTATCTTTATATATATTACTTAAAATTTTACTTATTACCCTAGTTTGAATAAGACTATCTAACTTAATAAATTTAGATATATCCAATATATTATTTACATATACCTTATTAATAATTTTTAATACTTCTTTTTCAATATATTCATCATATTCTTTTAATACTTCACTAAATTTTAAGAATTTTAAATTTACATTAGAATCTTCTTCTTTTAATTTAGGAAGAATATATTTACGATATCTATTTCTAGTATGAACATCTAATTCATTTGTATAATCATTAACGTATGGAATATTATTCTCTTTATTATAATCTAAGATTTCACTTTTTGTTAATGCGATTAATGGTCTTAATACTTTGTAATCACCTTGATTAGATACTCTATCAAAACCACTATAACCTTTTAAATTAGAACCACGTACTATACGCATCAAAATAGTTTCCATTAAATCATCACCATGATGCGCGGTTAATAAATATTTAGCATTATATTTTTCGATTAACTTACTAAAATATGTATATCTTTTATCTCTAGCTTCACATTCAAAATTACTTCCTGAATAGTTTTCAATCTTCATTGTTTCAAAAATAACATCATGATTAACTGCATAATCTCTTACAAAAACTAATTCATCATCACTTTCTTTTCTAACATTATGATGTACATGAGCTATAACAATATTTATATTATTTTTTTCTCTAAATTTCAATAATAAATCTAATAGACACATTGAATCTGGTCCACCTGAGCACGCTAAAATTAAGGTATCATTAGCTTTAATGTTATCTTTTAAAAACTTATTAATTTCCTTAATTTTATTCATATTATCACCTACCAGTTTATTATATCTTTATTATTTTCTTTTAATATTTTGTTTATTTTAGAAAATGGTTTACTGCCAAAAAATCCTCTTGACGCAGATAAAGGAGAAGGATGTGCACTTTCAATTATTGGATGACCTTTTAAAAACTCTTTTTTACTACGCGCATAATTACCCCATAGTACAAATACTACTTTATCATCTTTTTCTGCTATCTTTTTAATTACTTGATCAGTAAATATTTCCCAACCAAATCCCTTATGTGATAAAGGTTTATCTTTAGAAACAGACATTATAGTATTAAGCATAAGTATTCCTTGATTAGCCCAATCAGTTAAATCTGTATTGTCTCTTCTAATACCTAAATCATTATTTAATTCTTTAAATATATTAAGTAATGATGGCGGACATTTAACACCATTATAAACAGAGAAACATAATCCATTTGCCTCATGTTCTCCATGATAAGGATCTTGTCCTAATATAACTACCTTAACATTTTTATAAGGAGTTAATCTAAAAGCTCTGAAAATATTTTCTTTTTCTGGATAACATATTTCTTTAGAATATTCATTATTAACTGATTTAATTAATTCTTTGAAATATGGTTTTTCATATTCATCTTTTAATATTTGATCCCAATCATTACCTATCATTTTTCACCAACTCATTTGCTATATCTACAAATACTTTTATTTCAATATTTTCAGCTCTTGTAGATAAATCTAAATTATTTTTCTTCAAAACAGATTCAATTACATCTAAATTATAATCTCTTAAATTATTTTTAATTGTTTTTCTCTTTTGTTTAAAACTATCTCTTACTAATTTAAAAAATACATCTTTATCTTCTAAATAATATGTTTCATCTTTTTTATCAAAAGAAAGGACAATACTATCAACATTAGGCATTGGCATAAATACATTTTTAGATACATCCATTATCTTCTTAATATCATAATAATAATTTAAGAATATTGATAATGAATTATATTCTTTGCTACCTACATTTGCTTTAAACCTATCGCCTACTTCTTTTTGTACCATGACTACTATTCTTGATACATTTAAATCATCTTCTATTAATTTAACTATAATAGGTGTTGTTACATAATAAGGTAAATTAGCTACAACATATATTTTTTTATAATTATATTTAGCTATATCTTTTTTAACATCTCTTTTTAAGAAATCATCAAAGATTATATCTACATTAGATGCATCACCTAAATTAGATTTTAATATATTTTCCAATGTGGTATCTATTTCATAACATAATACATTTTTAGCTACTTTAGATAATTTATATGTTAATGCCCCTGCACCAGGACCTATTTCTATTACTAAAGTATCTGAATCAATATTAGCTTTATTAATAATACTATCAATAGTATTTTCATCTACAATAAAGTTTTGACCAAACTTTTTCTTAAAACTAAACTCATTTTCACTTAATAATTCTTTTGTTTTAGTTGGTGAATAATTCATGGTACCCCTCCAATCACTGATATTATATCTTTATATTGTATATTTCACAAGCATTTTTTGTTGTAATTTCAAATACTTCATCGATTTTCATATTTTTAAGTTCAGCTATTTTAGCTGCCACAAAAGTTATATTATATGGTTCATTTTTACTACCGCGATATGGTTCTGGTGTTAAATATGGACTATCTGTTTCTAATAATAGATTTTCAATACCTATATTTTCTACTACTTCTACTAATTTTTTGCCATTTTTAAAAGTTAATACTCCACCTATTCCAAATTTGCATCCTAACTTTAAAAATTTCTTTGCCATATCTAAACTATAACCATAACAATGTAATACTATTTTTAAATCTTTATAATTTTCTAATATATTAAAAGTATCTTCTGCAGCATCTCTACTATGGATAACAACAGGTTTATTATAAAGTCTCGCTAAATCAAGTTGTTTAATAAATAATTCTTTTTGTAACTCTTTATCACTATCGTGGTAATAATCTAATCCAATTTCTCCTATTCCAACTATCTTAGGATTATTTATATTATCTTCTATAAATTTTAAATCATAGTTATCTACTTCATCTGGATGGAATCCTATTGTTCCATATATATTATCATATTCATTTATTAGTTTTATTGTGGAAAAGTTATTTTCGTTATCCGCACCACTACATATCATAATATTATTTCCCATATGATTTATTATTTCTTTTAAATTGTCATAATCACTTTCGCATAAATGACAATGTGTATCTATCATCATATTAATCACCAAAAAAATTATACCATTTATCTGATATAATTTCTATATTAACTATAAATATATCCACCTAGGAAATCACCTATATAATTAATTATATTAATATCTTTTTCATTTAAATTAGTTAAAGAAAAAAGTAATAATACTCCAATAACAATTCCGTTAGATAAAATTGGCTTAATATAATAAGTAATATCTAAGGTTAATTCATCATTTATCTTGATTTTACCTTTTCCTAAAACAGGTTCATAAGTATTCATATATTCCAATAATTCATTTGATAGATTACTTATATTTTTATATTTCCCAATACTATATATAATACTTTTACTATCGTATAGTACTACCGTTTCATCCTTTATATTCATACTATTAATTAAATTTTTAGAGATATCTTCAAAGTTTTTCATATATGAATATTTTTTCAATATAATATTTTCTCCATCTACTAATAATTCCAAATTATCATCGTCTATAATTCGTAAAGTATTTCTAATTTCTTTTGGTATAACTACCCTGCCAAGTCTATCTATTTTCCTTACTATTCCAATATTTTTCATAGAATCACCTACAAATATATTGTCTATTTTTTAAAATTTTATACTTTTCTAGATATACCTTATGTGATATAATATTTTAAGAATAGAAAGGATTGGTAATATGCAAAGTGTACTAATTTTTGGACATAAAAAACCTGATACAGATGCGGTAACTAGTGCCATTGCACTTGCCTATTTAAAAAATGCTTTAGGCGTTAAAGCTGAACCTTATGTATTAGGAAATGTTAATAATGAGACTAAATTTGTTTTAAAATATTTTAAAGTTAAAGAACCTAAATATTTAAATGATGTTAAATTACAAATTAAAGATTTAAATTATGATAAAAATATAAACGCGCCTTTTATAACTTCTATCTATAGATGTTATGAATATATGAATGAAGAAGGTATAAGTACTTTACCTATAATCGATGATAAGAAAAAATTTATAGGTGCAGTTTCAATGAAAGAAATCGCGAGATACTTAGTTGATAGTGAACAAGATACATTAAATACATCATATTCAAATATAGTTGATACATTAGATGGCGAAGAAGTATTAAAATTTGATAATGAAATTGAAGGTAATATCATATTTGCAGCATTTAAATCAACTACATTCATTGATACAATTAAATTAGATAAAAATACTATATTAGTTGTTGGTGATAGACATAGTATTATTGAATATGCCGTTATGCAAGGTGTAAAATTAATTATTGTAACTGGTAATGGTAATGTTAAACCTGAACATATAGAAATCGCGAAGAAGAATCATGTTAACATTATAAAAACTCCATTCTTCTCTTATAAAACAACAAGATTATTACCATTAACCAATTATATTACTAATATTACTAATAAAAACATAATTACAGTAACAGAATATGACTATGTTGATGATTTTATCAATATTATGAGTAAAACTAAAAGAAGTAATTATCCAGTATTAAGTAGAAGAGGCGAATGTTTAGGTATTATTAAATATTCAAATATTCATGAAACTAATAGAAAAAAAGTTATCTTAGTTGATCATAATGAATATGAACAAAGTGTGGATGGACTTGAAGAAGCTGATATTATTGAAATTGTAGACCACCATAAAATAGGCTATACAACAACAGCCTATCCAATTAACTTTAGAAATATGACAGTTGGTAGTACAAATACAATAATATATAAAATGTTTAAAGAAAATCATATTGAAATATCTGAAGATATTGCGGGGATTATGCTTTCAGGTATCATATCTGATACATTACTATTTAAATCTCCTACTACTACTTTTGATGATATTAAAGCAGTAGAAAAATTAGCTGATATAGCAAAAATTGATTATAAAGAATACGCGACTGAAATATTTAAAGCAGGTAGTTCATTAGAAGGTAAAACTATAGAAGAAATAATCTTTGGAGATTTCAAAAAATTCAATATTGAAAATAAGAAAATTGGTATTTCCCAAGTTACTTCAACTAACCCTAATGAAATATTAAATAACTTAGAAGAATATGTAGAAAATATCAACAGATTAGCTAAAATTAATGAATATGATGTTCTTGCCTTATTTGTAACAGATATAATTAAAGAGGGCTCTTATATAATATTCTCTGATAATTCAAAAGATATATTAAAAGAAAGTTATAATCTTAAAAATATTTCCCAAGGTTATTATATGGAAAATATGGTATCAAGAAAGAAACAAATGATACCAAGTATTATGGAATATATAGAAAAAAAATAGTTCTAAGAACTATTTTTTTATTGACTCTTTAACAATATCTAACATATCAATTAAATAATATATAAAATGTTTATCTAATTTAACAATATCTAAGATGATACTTAATCTTTGTAATTTCATTGATAATCTAAACATATTAGAAAGACTATATAATTCTACAAATAATTTCTCACCATCTATTTGATTTGTTAATTCTTTAGGTAATATTACCTCTATAGAATTTTTAGTTTGCTTAATATCTTTTATACCTAATTCAGAAGCTTTCTTCTCAAACCAAGTTTCATAAATATAAATTACAATACTTTCTGGTAATGTACCAAATCTATCGGTTAATTCAGTTTTAACTTTTTCTATATCATCTAAAGAATTAATATTATTAATAAGTTTGTGAATTTGGATTTTCAATTCTGATTCACTGACATAATCATCAGATATGTTTGTTTCAACTTCTACTAATGATTCATTATTTGATACCGGTGCATCTACTATAGTTTCTATATCAATATCATTATTGACATTCTTAATTGCATCATCCAGCATCTTCATAAATAATTCTATACCTACACTATCAATGTATCCGGATTGTTCACTACCTAAAATATTTCCCGCACCTCTTATTGATAAATCACGCATAGCGATAGAAAAACCACTACCTAATTCTGTAAATTCTTTTATTACTTTTAATCTCTTTGTAGCTTGTTCAGTTAAAATTTTACCTTTATCGTACATTAAATAGCAATATGCTATTTTATCCGAACGACCAACTCTACCTCTTATTTGATATAGTTGAGATAAACCAAAGTTTTCTGCATTCATAATAATTAATGTGTTAACATTTGGTATATCTATTCCTGTTTCTATTATTGTAGTACATAGTAAGACATCATATTCATGATTTATAAAACTAAACATTTTACTTTCTAATTCTGCCTTACTCATTTGACCATGAGCCATGACAATTCTAGCTTCTGGTACTAATTTTGATATTTCCACATATTTTGCTTCCATACGTTCTACACTATTGTATAAAACAAATACTTGGCCACCCCTTGATAACTCTTTATAAATCGCATCTTTTAAAACTGTATTATTATTTTCTAAGACATAAGTTTGAACTGGATATCTATTTTGAGGTGGTGTTTCTAAAAGTGATAAACTTCTAAGACCTGACATAGACATTTGTAATGTTCTAGGTATAGGTGTAGCAGATAAAGTTAAAACATCAATATTATTTTTATATTCTTTAATCTTTTCTTTATGCTTAACACCAAAACGTTGTTCTTCATCAATTACTAGTAATCCTATGTTTTTAAATTTAACATCATCACTTAGTATTCTATGTGTACCTATAATTAAATCTATTTCACCTTTTTCTAAAGCTTCTAAAGTCTTTTTTACTTTCAAAGGCGTAACAAATCTATTTAATATAGCAATATTTAAAGGAAAACTACTAAATCTTGATAATGCATTTTGATAGTGTTGTTCAGATAAAATTGTTGTAGGACATAATATAGCAGCTTGCTTACCAGACATTATCGCTTTAAAAATAGCCCTAAACGCAATTTCTGTTTTACCGAATCCAACATCACCACAGATAAGCCTATCCATAGGATGTTTACTTTCCATATCTTTTTTAACTTCATCAGTTACTCTAATTTGATCTATAGTTGGTTCATATACAAATTCTTTTTCAAATTCTATTTGTTCTTCTCCATCAGGTGCAAAGGCAAAACCAATTTTCTTTTCTCTTTCTGCGTATAGTTTTAATAACTCTTTAGCTATACTAGCAGCTCTTTTCTTAACACTCAATTTCGTCTTTGACCATTCAACACCGCCTAATTTATTTAATTTAGGAACTATTTCATCATTAGAAGAGTATTTTGTTATATTATCTATCTTTTCAACAGGAATATATAATTTATCTCCACCACGATATTCAATCATTAAATAGTCTTTTTTTAAACCATTTTTAATTAATACTTTTATTCCTAGATACTTACCTATACCATGAGTTTGATGAACTACAAAATCACCCTCTGATAGTTTTGTTATATCACGTATCTTTGTACCAATTCTAAATTTAGAATGATATACTGATTCTTTATCGACTTTATTAAATAATTCATTTTCAGATATCAAAACTATACCATTATAAATAAAACCTGAATTTATATTTTTTACTATTAAATTAATCTTACCTGGAACTAAATTATTTATATCAGTGAATAAAATACTATCATCTAAATCTAATATTTTATTAACTTGATATCTACTACTTACACATAAAACTAATAATTTATATTTTTTACTATATTCTTTTAATCTCTTTAATGTATTAGATAATTCACCTTTAAATGGTTCTACATCATAGCATTCATAATATTTATATTTAGTAGCTTTATCAAATTCATCAAAGATATATGGATCAACATTAATATCTTCCATACTATACATAAATTTTGTATCAGTTGGTAGTGAAGATGATAATGTATATTCATGCATCTCTTGAGATAGCAACCCATATCCAACTTTAATATCATGATAATTATTAAATACTACTATGCCATTATCCAAATAAGATAAGATATTAGAAACTTCTTTATTATTTTTTATATCATAATATTCAAAATCATTTAATTTACTATCTGTAATAATTTCTGTATTAGGATTAATCGTTATTTCATCTATATTTTTAATGGTTAACTGAGTGTTTACATCAAAGACTCTGATTGAATCTATTTCATCACCCCAGAATTCTATTCTTATAGGGTTATCCATACCTATAGGAAACAAGTCAACAACATATCCTCTTATAGACATATCCCCAGTTGTATTAGTAATTGTTTCTCTACGGTAACCAATATTATATAAGTTAGTTACTAATTTATCTATATCATATGATTCACCTTTAGATAATTTTATAAAACTATTTTTATATGAATCTTTAGTTGGTAAAAATCTTAAATATCCCATTAAATTAGTTATAACAATACTTTTATTATTTTCAAGTAATGAATTTAATGTTTCTAATCTATTAACTTTTAATTCCGGACTGACCGCGATTGCGACACTAGTTAAAAAATCATCCATAGGAAATAAATAAGTATTTTGATAATCTTTACTTATACTTTTATATAATGTATTCGCTTCATATAATGTATTAGTAACTATTAAAATTGATTTATTTGTTTCTTTTAGTAGTCCAAGCAAAAAGAGTGATTTCAACTCATTGTTAAGACCACTTATATTTTTTTCACTATAATCAAATTTTAATAAGTCTAATATATTATCCATACTATCACCTATTTAGTACTATTATATTTACTCATTAATTTATCAAATGTTAATACTGAAAAATCAGATACAATTGATACTACTTTATTTATAGCAGCATCTATTAATTCTTTTTCATCGGAAGTAAACTTACCTAATACATAATCTTTTGTATCCATAAGTTTATTATTCGCGATGCCGACTTTTACCCTTTTATAATTAGGTGTACCTAGATGAAGCTCAATATTCTTAAGACCATTATGTCCACCAGATGAACCATTTGGTTTAAGTTTAATCTTACCAGTTGGCATATCAAGATCATCACTTATTATTAATATATCTTCTATATCAATTTTAAAATAATTAACATATTCAATTAATACTTCTCCAGATAAATTCATATATTTTTCAGGTAATAAAAATATATATTTTTCACCATTAATTATAGTATCTGCATATTTCCCAGTAAATTTACTTTTATTAAATTCAAAATTATATTTTTCACTACATTTTTCTAATGCCATATATCCAACATTATGTCTTGTATTTTTATATTCATTACCTGGATTGCCTAGTCCAACTATAAGCTTCATAAAATCACCTCTATTCCTCTACAAAATATTTTTCTACTTCCTTAGTATATTTTCCATCCTCATATACATATAATGAATCTAATACTTTTAATCCTTTTTTACCATTTAATGTACCCTCAATTAACAATACATTAGCTTCACTACCTTTTTTGGGATATACATATTGAATTTTTTTAGGTTCAATATTATTTTGACGCATGAAAGTTAATATATCCACTAATCTTTCCGGTCTATGAACTAAAGCTAACGTACCATTGGTCTTTAATAATGACTTACTAATCTTTATTAAATTTTCCAATGTTAACATTACTTCATGTCTAGCGATAGTTTTATATGAAGAATCATTTTTATTACTACTATCACTAACCTCAAAATATGGCGGATTGCACGTTATTATATCATATTTTTTATCTAATTTATTATATATTTTATTTATATCGCCATTAATTATATTAATTTGATTTTCTAATTTATTTATTTTAACAGATTCCAAAGCCATTTCATATACTTCTTTTTGTATTTCTACACCTGTTATATTTGCTTTTGTACGTCTAGATAATATTAAAGGTACAGGTGCATTTCCACAACCTATATCTAATATATCTTTTGTCTTTAAATTTACTGTAACAAAATTAGGTAGTAAAGCTGAATCTAAAGAAAACTTAAACATATCATTATCTTGTACAATATATAAATCTTTATATCCTAATAAGTAATTAGTCTTCTTCATCAACTGTTACCTCTATTATTCCTTTATCGGGTATATCAACTTTATATTTTCTTCTTAATATATTAACTGCAACAACTTTACCTTTACCCTCTTTTGTTTCAACTGTTGATCCCATTGAAGGTAAATTAAATTTATAATTAGTATATGTATCATCTTCATATCTTAAACAACATAATAATCTACCACAAGCACCATTAATCTTAGTTGGATTTAATGATAGATTTTGATTTTTCGCCATATTAATAGATACGGCATCTAAGTCGTTTAAAAATCTAGAACAACATAATTTTTGACCGCATATACCACATCCACTAATTTCTTTAGCGCGATCTCTAACTCCAACTTGTCTAAGTTCAATACGAGTTTTATATAATGCGGCTAAATCTTTAACTAAATTTCTAAAATCAATTCTATTATCAGATATAAATCTAAATACTAATTGATTTCTGTCGAATGTATAAGTAGCTTCAATTATTTGCATGTTAAGTTTATATTTTTCTACTAATTCACGGCATTTAGTTAATGCTTCTCTTGCATCTTCAATATTTTGCATATGTTTATGATAATCATTTTTAGTAGCTATCCTAAGTACACTTTTTAGTTCACCTCTGATTGTATTTCTATCAATTTTTTTATTTTCTTCTGCGACTTTACCGAATTGTGTCCCTTGTTCTGTCTCAACTATAACAGTAATACCCAATTTTAATTTATATTTCCCAGGTGAAAAATAATATACTTTTCCACCATTTTTAAAACTTATACCTACTACTTCTATCATTTTATACCTTCCATTTCTAGTATTAGATTATCAAGATTAAGTGCGAGATTAATATTTAATTTATTTTTATCTAACGCAGATACTATTATATATATCTTTTTATATAATTTATCTAAGTCATTCTTAGATGCAACTTTATCCAAAGAATCTTTATAATCCATAAAAAATTCAATCGGTCTATTTAATTTATAATTAATTACATCTTTATAATATAGCAACATAAGATTATATGCAACTATATTATTCTTTTTATCTGGATATTTTTCAAACCATAGACTTGATGTATGCAATAATGTATCTACACCATAGCTTTCATAGTAATTTACAAAATCAATAACTGCCTTAATATATGAATCATCTTCACTATTAATAAAATTATCATAGTCTTCTTGATCATCAAATATAATTTGTCCAATACGTTCTTTTGATGTTACATTTTCATTATCTTTTAATAAAGTTAACACTTCACATCTTGATACAATAGTTGGTAAGACATTATTTATATTTTTAGTTAACAATATCGCGACAATATTGGCTTCTGGTTCTTCTAAAAACTTTAATATTGAATTTGCAGCTGCAGGATGTAAATCTTCTGCATATTTAATTATATATATTTTTTTATTATCATATAATGATTTTGTTATAAAATTTTCTTGTAATTCTAAAAGTTGATCTTTTTTTATAACCATACCATCTGGTTCCACTGTTATTATATCAGGGAAACTACCATCATCGATACTTTTACATAAATTACATTTACTGCATCCATCATTTTCTAATTTTCTATCAGGACATAATATGCTTTTTATAAAGCTATACACAAAAAGAATACTATTATGACATACTGAAACGTCAAATAGATATGCGTGTTTTACTTTGCCATCTTTAATTTCGTTTGACAAAATATCATATATAACTGGTTGTGTATCTTTATAATTGCCTAACATATTTATCCTTCCTAGAATAGTAATTTAGAAAGTAGTATTATTCCACAAAAACCAGGAAAACCCAATATGGTTGTTATACCAATAGTATATAAATTTATTGGAACATTAATTTTAAATGTTCCATATAGTAAATTAAAACCATACAAAAGTAAAAACGCGAATACTACTTTTTTTACTACTTTAAATATTAGTTTCATATTATCACCAATTAATTATATTCTTATGATGATAAATTATTATTGCTTGTCTGATATTTTCTTTCTTTCTTGAATTGCAATCTCTAAAGTTAGAGAATCCATGTATTCCATTTCAGATCCTAATGGAATTCCATGTGCGATTGTTGAAACCATAACAGGTTCTTTTTCTAATAATTTAGAAATATATAACGCGGTAGTCTCGCCTTCAATTGTTGGTTTAACCGCGATTATTACTTCTTTAATATTTTCATCTTTTATTCTTTTTAATAAAGCATCTATGTTTATATCATCAGGAGAGACACCATCTAATGGAGATATCAAACCGTTTAATACGTGGTATACACCCTTGAATACTCCTACTTTTTCAAAAAGAATTACATTCTTAGGATCTTCTACTACACATATAACGCTTTCATCTCTTGTCTTATCCTTACATATATCACACAAATCATTTTCACAAAAAGAGTTGCATCTTTGACATCTTTTTGTATTATTCTTAACATTTTTAATTGAATCAGAAAATACATCAGTAATTTCATCAGGTAAATTTAATGTAGCTAAAGCTAAACGCTCAGCTGTCTTACCACCTATACCAGGTAGTTTCTTATAACACTCTATAAGATTTGCTATTGTTGTTGGATAATTCATTAGAATAAACCTGGCATCCCTTGAGTATATTTACCTAATTTTTGTTCTGTCTCTTTATCAATTTGTTTCATTGCATCGTTAACTGCAACTACTAATAAATCTTGTAACATTTCAACATCAGATTCATCTAGTTCTTTTTTGTTGATAGTAACTGATTCAATTTGTTTACTACCTTTTACCTTTACCTCTACAAAAGATGATACTCCAGTATACGTTTTGCTATCAATTTCATCTTTTGCTTTCATCATTTCTTTTTGTATTGCTTGTGCTTGTTTCATCATTGCTTGAATATTCATTTTATTTCCTCCTCTGTATATTCTACAATCCCATCAAATAAATTATCTATATCAAGATTTACATTTGATTTTCCTTTTTTTACTGGGATTGACTCTTTTTCTTCTACATATTCATATTTTTTCTTTTTACCATTAAATTCATCTTTTATTATTTCCCAATCAGAAATAGATACTGATATTAATTTATACTTCAATCCAGTAGCTCTTTCATATAATTTTTCAAGGGCTAATAAATTATTATTAAACAATGTTGAATCTTCTTCACTGTTATAAACATATATTATATATTCATCACTAGCTGCTTTTATTTCACCATCTAATAGTAATGCTGCATACTTACCACAATCATCATCTAATATATATAATCTAATTGCATCTTGTTTTTTCTTTAATTCTAACATGTTTTTCTTATTAAATTTTGAAAGTGTATTTGATATTCTTATATCTTTTAGTTTACTATCAAATGACGGTTTATTTGATTCTTCATTTATTATATCTTTACTTTCTACTTTTTCTTCTGTAGGTATAACTTCTTCTTTTTTTATAGTTGGTTTAGATATAACTTTTTCATCTTTTTTATCTATTTTAATTTCCTGGGAAATAGTTTTAGTATTATTTCCCAAAAATTTTAGTAATTCTATTTCAAATAACATTTTTATATTACTAGTATCTTTTACCATATATTTTAATTGATTTAAACTACTAATTAATACATATATATCATCAATATTCGTTATTTTAACAGCGGTTTCGTAAGCTTCCGTGTCAATTTTCTTATCTTTAAAATAGGTAGGACTTATATTATATATTAATAAATTTTTCATAAAATAAATTATTTCATCAATTATCTTATAAATATTTTTTCCGTCATTATTATATTTATCTAATAAGTTTAAAGTACTATCAACATCTCTATTAAAAATATTTCCCAAAAAAATTCCTAGATCTTTTTGTGTTAAAGTACCATTCACTGTATGTACATCTTCTATACTAATATTTTCATTTTTATATGACACTGTTTGATCCAAAATACTAATTGAATCTCTCATTCCACCATCTGAAATTCTCGCAATTTCATAAAGCGCTTTTTCATCCACGTCAATTGATTCTTTTTTACAAATTTCTTCCAATCTTTTTACAATTTGTTCATCTGATATACGCTTAAAATCATATCTTTGACATCTCGATAAAATGGTAGCAGGAAGCTTTTGTGGTTCTGTTGTAGCTAGGATAAATATGACATGTGCTGGAGGCTCTTCTAAAGTCTTTAATAAGGCATTAAAAGCACCTGTACTAAGCATATGCACTTCGTCGATAATATAGACCTTATATTTAGAATTTGTAGGTACTAAAGTTATTTTGCCCTTTAAATTCCTTATTTCGTCAACTCCGTTGTTTGAAGCTGCATCAATTTCTATGATATCAGGAGATTGATTATTTTTAGTTTGTGTACAAGATACACATTTACCGCATGGAATACAATTTTTTGGGTCTTCACAGTTCACAGTTTCAGCAAAAATCTTTGCTACACTAGTCTTACCTGTACCTCTAGGACCGGTAAACAAATATGCATGACTAATCTTGTTTTGTTCGATCGCATTTTTCAATGTTTGTACTATTACTTCTTGCCCAATGACCTCTGTAAAATTACTAGGGCGATACTTCCTATACAGTGCTTTATACATACTTTCACCTTCCTTAACAATTATATCACATATCGCTTAAAAAACTAAGCAATGTTGCTCGTGGAACATGGTATATTTTAGATAATGTTGCTCGTGGAACATAGCATAAAAAACAATGTTGCTCGTGGAACATTGTTTCATAAATATTTATCTTTTTTCTATAAAAAAATCTTTAAGAGTCTTTTCGTATTCTGCATTATATATTTGAACACATTCTATTTTATTCTTTTTAGCTTCATTTAATAAATGCCCATATTTAGGACTTTTTAAACAATATACAACCTTTTTTATATGTGATTGAATAATCGCAGCTGTACACATCATACATGGTTCAAGCGTTACATATAAGGTACATTCATCTAAATGTGTTGTTTTAAGTTTTTTACATGCTTTTCTTATTGCTAATATCTCCGCATGAGCAGTAGAATCATGTAAAAGATACTTTTTATTATATGATTTAGATATAATTTTATTATCTTTTAAAATCATACACCCTACTGGTATATCATTGTTTTTTAAAGCTTTATCACATAATTTAATAGTTTTTAACATATATTCTTCCATAATTTCACCTACAAAAAAGCACACACACTTATTGAATGTTAAGGCTGCTATCTTCCGATCCTGACCTGGTTCCAATATAAGTGTTGTGCATATTTAATATATAATATATAAAAATAAAATGCAAGAAATTTATGTTGCTCGTGGAACATTGAATATATTTTGATAATGTTGCTCGTGAACATAATAACAAAAAAGCAATGTTGCTCGTGGAACATTGCTTTTATTTATTAATTATTAGTATCTGATTCAGTGTTTTTTATTATATTTTCAGTATTTTCTACGTTTTCCACAGTTTCTTCTTCATCTGCATGTTCAATAATTGCAACTGTGCTAACCTTTTGATTATCTTTTAAATTAATCAATTTAACACCTTGCGTAACACGACCAGTATTTGATACTTGATCTAATGGCAATCTAATAATAATACCACTATCAGTTACTATCATTAAATCTTGATTATCTTCAATTATCTTAATACTTACTATATTACCAGTTTTTTCAGTCATATTTAGAACTTTAACGCCCTTGCTACCACGATGTGTCATACGATATTCACTAATTACAGTTTTCTTACCATAACCATTTTCTGTAACAACTAATACTTTTTTATCACCATTACATACTTCACATCCGATAACTTTTCCATCACCAACATCTATTCCTTTAACACCGGCTGCTGTACGACCCATATTTCTGATTTCTGATTCAACAAATCTTACCATACGTCCATTATCAGCTGCTATCAAGACTTCATCATCGCCTGTAGTTTTCTTAACAGAGATCAATTCGTCATCTTCTTTTAGTGTAATAGCTATCTTTCCGTTAGTTCTGATGTTTTCAAACTCTTTTAATGATGTTTTTTTAACTAAACCACTTTGTGTACAAAATACAAGATTATTGTTTGAATCTGCTTCGGATGGAGTAATTTTAAGCATTACTCGAACTAATTCATCACTTGCTAGCGGTAATAAGTTAATAATAGGTAAGCCCTTAGATTGTCTACTATAAAGCGGTACTTCGTAACCTCTCATACGATATACACGGCCTTTATTTGTAAAGAATAATATATCATCATGTGTAGTCATTGACACGATATTTTCAACAAAGTCTTCTTCATTTGTTGACATACCCTTTATTCCTACTCCACCTCTGTTTTGCGCACGATAGTTTTCACTATTCATACGTTTTACATAACCTTTATTAGTTAATGTAATAACAATATCTTCAACTGGAATTAAAGATTCATCTTCAATATAGTCGATTGCTGTCATATCGATATCTGTTCTTCTTTCATCGGCATATTTATCTTTAATTTCTAGCATTTCTTTCTTAATAATATCTAATACTTTTTGTTCAGAAGCTAAGATAGATTTTAATTCTTCAATTTCAGCCATTAATTCTTTTAATTCTGCTTCAATCTTATCTCTTTCCAAACCTGTTAATCTACGTAATTTTAATTCTAGAATTGCATTAGCTTGAATTTCTGTTAAACCAAATCTAGTCATTAACTTAGTTTTAGCTTCATCGTCACTATCTGCACCTCTAATAATTTTAACTACTTCATCAATATTATCTTGAGCTATTTTTAAACCTTCCAAGATATGAACTCTATCTTCATCTTGTTTTAAATCATATTTAGTACGTCTAATAATTACTTCTTTTTGATAATCAACATATTTAGCTATTATATCTTTAAGAGGTAATGTTCTAGGTGTACCATTATCCAACATTAAGAAGATAATACCATATGATACTTGAAAATTAGTATGCTTATATAAATTATTTAATACTACTTGAGCATTAGCATCTTTCTTAAGTGTAATAGTTATTTTTACACCATTCTTTAAATCTGTATGATAATCTGAAATACCTTCGATTGTCTTATTATGAACAAGTTCAGCTACTCTTTCTTTTAATTCACTAGTTCTAACACCATAAGGAACTTCTGTTATTACTATATTATGATGATTACCATCTTCTTCAATCATAGCTTTACTTCTAATAGTAATTGATCCCCTACCAGTTTCATACGCTTTTTTAATTCCTGAATTACCTAAGATTACACCACCTGTAGGAAAATCAGGACCTTTAATATATTGCATTAATCCTAATGTATCTATTTCAGGGTTATCAATATAAGCTATACAACCATCTATTACTTCACCCAAGTTATGTGGTGGAATATTAGTAGCCATACCAACTGCAATACCCATTGTTCCATTTACTAAAACATTTGGAAATCTAGATGGTAATACTGCAGGTTCTTGTGTAGTTTGATCAAAGTTATCAATTTTATCTACTGTATCTTTTTTAATATCACGTAGTAATTCTAATGATATTTTTGATAATCTTGATTCAGTATAACGCATAGCAGCTGCACCATCACCTTCAATGTTACCAAAGTTACCATGACCATCAACTAACATATGTCTATAACTAAAATCTTGTGCCATTCTTACCATGGCTTCATAAATTGATGAATCACCATGTGGATGGTAAGTACCCATAACGTTACCTACTGTAGTAGCAGATTTTCTATGAGGTTTATCAGGAGTTAAACCTGATTCATACATACTCCATAAAATACGTCTTTGAACTGGTTTTAACCCATCTCTTAAATCAGGAATAGCTCTTGCAGTTATAACACTGACAGAATAATCTATAAAACATTTCTTTATTTCAGCTACGATATTGTTTTCTGAAAGTTTATCATGTTCTACATTATCATTAGTATTTATACTTTCAATTAATTCATTATTTTCTTCCATACTATACCTCCTAGATGTCTACATCAGCATATACTGCATTTTCTTCGATGAATTGTCTTCTAGGTTCAACTTCTTCACCCATTAAAAGTTCAAACATCTTATCTGCTTCAACACAATCATCTACTGTTATCTTTCTTAAAACTCTTTTTTCTATATCCATTGTTGTCTCATTTAATTCATCAGCATCCATTTCTCCTAAACCTTTCATACGTGTAACTATAACACGTGATTTAACGTTATCAGGTAATGAAGCCATGTATGCATCTCTTTCTTCATCATCTAAGACATATTTTCTAGACTTACCATATTGGAATCTATATAGTGGAGGTTGAGCTGCATAAACATATCCACCTTCTACTATAGGTCTAAAGAATCTATAGAATAAAGTCAATAATAAAACTCTAATATGTGAACCATCAACATCGGCATCAGTCATGATTATTATTTTATGATATCTTAATTTACTAATATCGAATTCTTGTCCTATTCCTGTACCGAAAGCAGTTATAATAGTTCTAATTTCTTCGTTAGATAATGCTTTATCAATTCTAGCTTTTTCTACATTTAATATTTTTCCTCTTAAAGGTAATATTGCTTGAGTTAATGAATTTCTACCTAATTTAGCAGAGCCACCAGCTGAATCACCCTCGACTATAAATATTTCTGCTACTTCTGGATTTTTTTCTTTACAATCAGATAATTTACCAGCAAAGTTAACTATATCTAAATCACTTTTTCTTCTTGTTGCTTCTCTTGCTTTTTTAGCAGCTATTCTTGCTCTTGATGCTAACATTGATTTTTCTACAATAATTCTTGCTTCCTGTGGATGTTCCATTAAGAATCTTTCAAATCCTTCACTAAATACATTATCTGCAATTTTTCTAACTTCAGAGTTACCTAATCTACCCTTTGTTTGACCTTCAAATTGTGGATTTGGATGTTTACATGAAACTATCATTGTTAAGCCTTCTTTAACATCATCTCCAGTTAAAGGTTCATCTTTTTCTTTTAATATATTAGCTTTTTTAGCATAACTATTAATAATTCTTGTTAAAGCTCTTCTAACTCCTTCTTCATGAGTACCACCATCATGAGTATTAATATTATTAACAAATGAATAAATTCTTGTATTTTCATCAGTTGTATATTGTAATGCTACTTCAAATATAATATTATCTTCTTCACCTTCTAAATGAATAATATCATTGCATATAGGTGTCTTATTTTCATTAATATATTTTACATATTCAGAAATACCACCTTCATACATAAATGTTTCACCAGTAGTATCTTCTTCATTTCTATCATCTCTTAAATTAATAGATAAACCTTTATTTAAGAAAGCTAATTCTCTAACACGAGTTCTTAATGTATCATAATCATATATATCAGTATCAAATATTGTTGGATCTGGTTTAAATGTAACTGTTGTACCTGTTCTTATTTCTTCACATTCATCAATTACTTTTAATGGTTCAACAGTATGTCCACCATTTTCAAATCTAACATAATATACTTTTCCATTTTTATATACTTTAACATCTACCCATTTAGATAAAGCATTAACTACAGATGCACCTACACCATGTAATCCACCAGATACTTTATATCCACCACCGCCAAATTTACCACCGGCATGTAATACAGTATAAACTGTTTCTACTGTGGAAATTTTAGTTTTTGGATGTACATCAACTGGAATACCTCTACCGTCATCTTTAACTGTTATTGAATTATCTTTATTAATAACAATTTCAATATGTTTACAATATCCAGCTAAAGCTTCATCTATGGAATTATCAACAATTTCCCATACTAAATGATGAAGACCTTTAACATCAGTTGTGCCTATATACATACCAGGTCTTTTTCTAACTGCCTCTAATCCTTCTAATACTTGTATATCAGATGCTCCATATGAGTGTTCTACTTTTTCTTCCATTTTATTCACCTCTCGTTATACACTTTCCATCTTCTATTTCAATCAGATTTGCTTTATCTAATATTTTTTTATCAATATTATTCAAATCTGTTGTAGTTATAATTGTTTGAATATTTTCATCTAATAAATTTAATAAATTATTTTTCTTATAATCATCTAATTCACTAAATACATCATCTAATAGTAATATTGGTGTATCTTCACTTTCTTTTGTAAATATTTCTATTTCTGTAAGTTTAAGTGCTAATACAGCCATTCTTTGTTGACCTTGTGATCCATAATTTTTAAGATTCTTATCATCTAATATAAATTCAAAGTCATCTTTTTGAGGACCTATCAATGTAATTCCACTAGATAATTCAGCTTGTTTTAATTTATTAAACTTTTCCACCATATTATTTTTAACATTATCATAATTACTAATATCTACATTAGTTATATAATTAATATGTAATTTTTTATATGTAGAAATAGATTCATAATATTTATCTATTAATTTATTTATCTTTTCTATATATTTATCTCTCATACAATATATATAACATGCCTTTTCAATTAAATAATTTGTTATAATATCAAAATATTGATTATCTAAATATCCATCTTTCAAATATTTTTTTAATAAATCATTTCTTATTTTTAATAATTTATTATATTCATTTAATATTTTAAAATAATTTTTATTTAATTGACTTATTTGAATATTTAAATATCTTCTTCTTACATCTGGCGATGTTTTAATAATATCTAAATCTTCTGGAAAAAATATTATAACCTTTAAATTTGATAAATATTCATTTAAAGATTTAATATTGTTATTATCTATCTTATATAATTTACGATTATTAATAATCTTTATTTCCATAGATGTAGATAAATTTTTAATTATGGTATCAGCTGCAACCTTGCATTCATTTTCTCCGTTTTTAATTAAGTCTTTATCATTTAATGAACGATGTGACTTACCTAACGCTAAAAAATAAATACTTTCTAATAAATTTGTTTTTCCTTGAGCATTATTTCCATAAATTATGTTAATATTTTTATTAAAGTTAAAAATTTCATCTTTATAATTTCTAAAATTTATAATTTTTACACTTTTTACATACATACCATTGCCTCTAATTTCATTTATAATGCCCTTATTTTAATTTTTATAGTTTTCGCGGTTACCTATACCTATATATAATTATATCACAAAATTAGCCTATTTTAAACAAAATTATAAAAAAACACCTCATAAAGACGTGTTTTTTATTCTATCTAACTTCATATTTAACTTTTGAGCTTTCAAATATTGATTTTCAAACATACCATAAGAATCGTTTATTTCAATACATTTACCATTTTTTAAATATAATAATATATCATTATTTCTTTTCTCATAATCTAATATTTGATTAACACATATAATACTATTTGTTATATCTCTATAAGATTTTGTAGGGAAAACAATTATATTTCTAGTTTCATCTATAATTATAGGTAATTTATAATTATATTCTAAATGGTATTTGCTTCCTTCTATTCTTCCCTCAAAAGAACTTCCAAAATAGTTACAACTTAATTCTAGGATATCTTTTAAAGACATATTAACTTCAAAAGATTCATCTTTTTCAAAAACTTTACAACATGAATTTCCAACTGACATCACTACTACTGTTTCATTATTAATGACGTAATCTTCTTTCATATTCTCCCTTTCTATACATCATAACCATTTATTAATATAATTAATAAGTCCTAATAGGAACTATTAATTGTATTAAACTATTATCTTCTTTACTTCTAATAATGATAGGTTTTATATCTCCATTGAAACATAATTCTATTTCATCAGAATTAAATGTTTTTATAGCATCCATCATATATTTAGATGAAAATGCAATTTTAATTTCTTCACTCTTAGAGTTATTAATTTTAATATTTTCTTTAACATTACCTATCTCAGGTATATTAGATGAAATAATAGCTTCATCTTTATTACTTTCTAATACTATTGTATTTTTATCAGATTCATTAGTAAGTAATGAAGCACGATCAATAGCATTAAAATAATCATTTAAATTAACACTTAATATAGTTTCAAAACTTTCAGGTATTAATTTAGATGTATCTGGATAAGTACCATTTATTAAACTACTTATCAACATAATATTTTCACTCTTAAATAATACTTTATTTTCAAATATATGTAATTCTATTTTTTCATCATTATCTTCTACCATTTTTATTAATTCATTTAAACTTCTAGTAGGAATAATTATATTTATATTATTTTCCACAGTTTTATCTAATTCAATCATTTTTTTAGCTAATCTAAATGAATCAGTTGCAGTACATTCCATTTTATTATTTTCAATTTTCATATTTAAACCTGTTAATGCCGGTCTAGATTCTTGTGTAGAAGTGGCAAATATAGTTTCATTTATAATATTTCTTATCATTTTATTATTTATAATAATTGGTTCTTCTACTTCTTCAAATTTAATATTAGGAAAATCATTAACTTCATTACAATTTAAAGTAAATGATGAATTTTTAGTAGTTATATATAATTTAGAATCCATTACTTCTTCTAAATCAATAATTTCTCCTGGTAATTTTTTAACTATATCATATATAAATCTTCCAGATACTACTATTTCTCCTAAACTTTCAATTTTTTCTATTTTATTAGATGAAATAAATGTTTTAATAGAAATTTCATTATCTGTACTTATTAAATATAATCCTTCATTTGTTAATTCAAATTTAATACAATTAAGTATAGGAATTAAGTTTTTACTTGATACTCCTCTTATTGCATAATTTAAATAATTCATTAATACATTTTGTTTAATTTTTAATTTCATAAAAAACCTCCTATTTAATAATTATAAATTATTATTTTTATTATATGTGTGGAAAATGTTTAAAACTTTTGATTTTCCTTTATTTTAAAAGCGCGAACATGTCTTTTTATTGTGGAAAAGTTGTTAAAAATTATTAATTATTAACATTTAATTTATTAATTATTTTTTCCACTTGTATTTCCAAATCTTTATTAGTTTTAATTTCATTTTCAATTTTGTTTACGGAATGCATTACTGTAGTATGATCTTTACCACCAAATTCACTACCTATTTTAGGATATGATTCATTAATATAGTTTCTTGCAATAAACATAGCTATTTGTCTAGGATAAGAAATTTCGGCATTTCTTTTTTTACCTTTTAAATCCTCTATTGATATATTATACATATTACATACTATATTTTGTAATAATTCTATTTTATTTTTAGATATAATATTAGATGGTAATATATCTTTTAATGCTTCTTTAGCAAGATCATAAGTTATTTCAGCTCCACCCATCATAGTGGCATATGCAAATATTCTTTTAATAGCTTGTTCTAGACTTCTGACATCAGAAGTACAATTATTAGCAATATATTCTTTAACATCTTTAGGATAATTAACATTTAAATTAAAATCCTCTATCTTTTTATCAATAATATCTAATCTTACATCAAAATCTGGTGGATAAATATTTATTAACATACCCCACTTAAATCTTGTTTTTATCCTATCTTCTAATTTTTTTAAATCATCTGGAGATCTATCACTAGCTAATACTATTTGTTTATTTTTATCATGTAATTCATTAAAAGTATTGAAAAATTCTTGTTGAATTCCCCCTACCGCTTCTAAATATTGAATATCATCTATAATTAATACATCTAAATCTCTATATTTTTTCTTAAATAAAGATATATCATCATTAAATGAATTACTATCACTTTTTCTTCTATATATTTGCATGAAATCATCAACAAATGTTTCACTAGATACATATAATACTTTTTTATTACTATTCGCAACTATATAATTACCAATCGCATGCATCAAATGTGTTTTACCTAATCCACTTTTACCATATATATATAATGGATTATACATTTGTCCAGGATTTTCAGCTACTGAAATAGCAATCGCTTTTGAAAAAGTATTCTTATCAGTACTAGAAGGTCCAGTTATATAATTATCAAATGTATATTTTTCATTTAAATTTGTTTCAAATATAGCATTACTTGGAACCCCTACTTTATCAGGATCAAGTGATATATTATTAGTTATTTCATTTTCCGTTACATATTCAAATTTAAAATTAGTTCCAGTTATTTCTGTAAATATTTCTTCTATTAATTGATTATAATTTCTCATCATTTCTTTTTTATATATTTCAGATTGAACTAATACTTTAGCCGTGTTATTATTTAATTCAATTAATTTAGTATCTTTAAACCAAATATCAAAAGATACGGGTTGTAATTTTTCTTGAATCTTATTTAAAAATTCATTCCATATATTATTTAAATTTTCAGAATTCATTATAACACCGACCTTTCATTTCATGATACATACTATTATAAAAGATTTTTACAAAAAATAAAAGGGCTTTTCAACAATTTGTCGAAAAAAGGCATTATTTTTTCCACAACTATTTTTTTTACAAACGGTAAATATTATTAGATTTTTTAAAGATATACACATCCTATGTGGAAAAATGTAGAAAAATAATAAACATGGGAAAAAGTTATTAACCATTTATTGTGGAAAAGTTATTTTTATATTTATTTTATAAGGGCTTATAATTGTGGAAAAAAATGTGTATAAATATGTTATTTTATAAAAAATATAAAAAGTTTTACACAAATGTCAAAGTTTCGCTCTTAATTATTGACAAAACAGGTAAAAATATATATAATTAAGTGGTCAAAAGCAAGTGGAGGTGCAATTATGAAAAGAACTTATCAACCTAATAATCATAGAAGAAGTAAGAAAATGGGCTTTTTAGCTAGAATTAAATCAGGAGTTGTTGCTCGTCGTAGAAGAAAAGGCCGTAAAGTATTATCACGTTAGTCACTTTTTTCACAGTGGCTTTTTATTTTATAGATAGGTGATTATATGAAAAAAAATAATATTATAAAGAAAAGTACGGATTTTGATAGAATAATACATAGTACAAAACCAACGAAATTTAAAGATTATATAATATATATAGAATATAATGATTCTTCAGAATATCATTTTGGTTTATCTGTTGGAAAAAAAATAGGTAATGCTGTTACTAGAAATAAAGTAAAAAGAAGATTAAAAAGTATAATTGACAAAAAACACTATAAAAATGGCTTTAATTGTATTATAATAGTAGGCAAGGGAATATTAGAAAGAACATTTGAAGAAATGGAAAATAACTATAATATTGCTATTAAAAATTTAAATATAATTAAGGAGGATAAATAATGAAAAAAAAGAAAATTATATTAGTACTATTACTTGCGTTTCTAGTTTTACCACTTGCAGGATGTACTCAATATGTTAAAACAGAAGATAAAAAAGTAGTAATGGATAATGAAACTGGTGAAAGATTAGTTTCAAATATGTTATGTAAGCCAACAAAGGAAAACATAATAAATTTATATAATGAAAATAATATAGATTTAAATAATGTACCTGCATGTAATGATTTTAAAATAACATCAAATGGTTATGAAGGTGTTTGGACAACTATCTTTGTTAAGCCATTAGCATTTATAATTATAAAATTAACTAGTTTAGTTAAAAATGCCGGTTTAGCTATTATAATAATTACTTTATTAATAAGAGGTATATTATATCCAGTAACTAAGAAAACAGCTATGCAATCTGAAATGATGGCAAAGGCAAAACCTGAAATTGATAAAATAGAAAAGAAATACGCAAATAAGACATCACAACAAGATCAAATGGCTCATTCACAAGAAATAATGATGGTATATAAAAAATATGGTATAAATCCAATGAGTGGATGTATATTTGCTTTAATACAAATTCCATTATTCTTTGCGTTCTATGAAGCAATGAATAGATTACCATTAGTATTTGAAGGAACATTCTTAGGTTTAGATTTAGGTATGAGTCCATTAAATGGTATGTATAAAGGAAATTTCTTTTATATAATTGTTATAGTATTAGTTATAGTAATGACATATTTATCATTTAAATTAAATAAGACTGCAACAACAGAAGATGTAAATGGATTTAGTATGAAGATGATGACTAACATGTCTATTGGTATGATTGCAATCGCTTCATTTACAATATCTACATCAATCGCAATTTATTGGATTTGTAACAGTGGATTCACTGTAGTACAAAATTTATTAGTAAAGAGAGGTACAAAGCATGCTTAATATAAGTAAATTTGAAGGAAAGACAAAGGAAGAAGCTATTGATAAAGCATTAGATTATTTTAATCTAGATGAAGAATATTTATTAATTATTGATAGAACTACTGAAGAAGATGAAGTAAGTAAGATTGAAGTAGTTGATAAAGCTGATATTAAACATTATATTAAAGATTATGTTGCTACATTAAGTGAAAATATGAATATTGATATTAATGTTGAAATTAGAGAATATGAAGGAAGTTATAGTGTTAAATTAGTTTCAAATAATAATGCTATATTAATTGGAAAAGATGGAAGAACAATCGCAGCTATCCAAACATTACTTAGAAAATCATTAGAAAACGAATTACATTTTCCAATAAAAGTAAATGTAGATGTGGCTAATTATAAAGAAAAGAATTTAAGAAGAAAAGCATATGAAATTAAAAAAATAGCATATGAAGTTCAAAAAACTAAAGTAGATGTAGCTTTAGAACCAATGAATTCATATGAAAGAAGAGAAATACATAATATGGTAGATCAAATACCTAACGTTACTACTGAAAGTATAGGCGAAGGTAAAGATAGACATATTGTTATTAAGTATGTTGAAGAAGATAAATAATTATCTTCTTTTTCTTTAATATTTTTAATTTTACTTATTATAATTAAAATGATATAATTATTTTGCTTGCAAGGGATGAGACTATGAAAATACATAATATAAAATTTTTAGATTATGATGGAAAACTAATTAAAGAAATAAATATAGAAGATGGGAAAAAAATAAAATCTCCAAAACCAAAAAGATATTTTTATAAATTTTATGGATGGAGACCGACTTTTAGTGAAATAGCCAGAAAAGATATGGTATATAAAGCAAAATATAAACCAAAAATGGACTATGATAATAATGGTATATCAGATGAAGAAGAATTTTTAAAGATAGTAAGTCATATATTAAATAATGAAGAATTTTTAAAAAGAAAAAAATTTAAACATCATGGTGAAACAAGTTTATATGAACATTCATTTGCTGTTTCATATTATGCATATATATGGGCTAAAAAACTACATTTAAAAAGAAAAACAGTTAAAAATGTTGCTATAGCAGGAATGTTACATGATTTTTATTATGAAGATTGGACTAAAATAAAAGATAATAGACCATTCTTTAAAAAACATGGATTTGTTCATGCTAAAGAAGCAAAAAATAATAGTTTAAAATATTTTAAAGAATATATGAATGATAGAATATTAAACGCTATAGAAAGACATATGTTTCCACTTAATATAACTCCACCTAAATATAAAGAAGGGTGGTTAATTACTTTAGCGGATAAATATGTTTCTATGGATGTAATAAAAGATTATAAAATATTATATTCATTCTTTTCAAGAAAACACAGATAGGAAGTGATAATATGAATGATACAATAGCAGCTATAGCTACACCTTTAGGAGTAGGGGCTATCTCAATTATAAGAGTAAGTGGACCTGAATCTATAAAAATAGTAAATAAGATATTTAAAGGTGATGATTTAGAGAAAGTACCTACACATACTATTCATTATGGTCATATAATAGAAATGACTAATATAATTGATGAAGTATTGGTATCTATTTTTAAAGCACCTAAAACTTTTACAACTGAAGATACTGTAGAAATTAATACTCATGGTAGTATAGCTACTACTAATAAAATATTGGAGTTATTACTTTCTAATGGTTGTAGATTAGCAGAACCAGGTGAATTTACTAAACGTGCTTATATGAACGGAAGAATAGATTTACTTGAAGCAGAAGGTGTCATGGATATTATCAATGCTAAAAGTGAGAAAGCAAGAAAATTAGCTATAAATCAATTAGATGGTAATTTATCATCATTAATTAAAAAATTAAGACAAGATATATTAGAAGTTTTAGCTAATATAGAAGTTAATATAGATTATCCAGAATATGAAGATATATTAGAGATGACTATTAATGATTTAAAGCCAAAAGTAGAAAATATAGAGGATAAATTAAATGAATTACTTAAGAATAGTGAAAACGGGAAAATCATAAAAGAAGGTATAAAAGTAGCTATTTTAGGTAAACCAAATGTTGGTAAATCAAGTTTACTTAATGCTTTAATTAATGAAGATAAAGCTATCGTAACTGATATTCAAGGTACTACTAGGGATTATGTAGAAGGTAGTATTTATCTAGATGGTATTTTACTTAATTTTATAGATACAGCAGGTATAAGAGAAACATCTGATGTAGTAGAAAAAATAGGCGTTGATAAAAGTTTAAAAATGATAGAAGAAGCTGATTTAATCTTATTACTATTAAATAATAATGAGAAAATTACTTCAGAAGAAAAAGAATTATTAAATAAAATTAATAATAAAAAACATATCATTATAGTTAATAAAAATGATTTAGCTAAAAATATTGATATAAATGATTCACTAAATCCTATTTATATTTCAACTAGAAATAAAGAAGATATAAATAAAATATTAGATGAAATAAGAAAATTATTCAATTTAGAAGAATTAGAAACTAGTGATTTAACTTATATTTCAAACGCTAGATCAATAGCGATTTTAAAAGAAGCATTAACTAGATTAAATGATGTTAAAAAAGGAATAGAAAATGAAGTACCAATAGATATGGTAGAAATAGATATAAAAGAAATATGGAATTCACTTGGTAAAATAATAGGTGAAACATATGAAGATGAGTTAATAAATCAATTATTTAGTCAATTTTGTCTAGGTAAATAAGGTGATTATATGCTTGATTGGTTTATTAACCAAAGTTTAATTATAAAGACTTTACTAGCAAGTTTATTTACGTTTACATTAACGAGTATGGGTGCTGGTATAGTCTTTTTCTTTCGTAAAACTAATAAAACATTTATGGATGGTATGCTAGCTTTATCAGCTGGTATAATGTTAGCTGCCACATTTTGGTCATTATTAGAGCCATCTATAACAATGGCTGATACATTAAATTTAAATAGTACATTAATTGTATTACTTGGAATTTTGACGGGATCATTACTTTTATATTTAGGTGATGCAATATATAGTTTAAAAGGTAAATGTAATAATAAAAATAAAAAATTATTTATGATAATATTTTCTATAACATTACATAATATACCAGAGGGCTTAGCGGTAGGTGTCGCGTTTGGTTCTTTAAAATATGGAATTCCAGGAACTACATTATTATCAGCTATATCACTTGCTATAGGAATTGGTATTCAAAATTTTCCAGAGGGGAGTGCTATTAGTCTACCTTTAAGAAGAGCAGGATGCTCTAGATTAAAATCCTTTTTATTAGGTACATTAAGTGGTATAGTTGAACCTATAGCTGCAATAGTAGGAACATTATTAGTATTAAAAGTAAGATATATATTACCATTTTTCTTAAGTTTTGCTGCAGGTGCTATGATATATGTAGTTGTTAAAGAAATAATACCAGAAAGTCAAGAAAATGAATCTAAGGATTTGATGGCATTATTTACAATATTAGGTTTTATAATAATGATGATTTTAGATATAACATTAGGATAAATAAAAATAACTTACAATAGTAAGTTTTTTCATTGTTAAAAATAAATAATTATAGTATAATACTTTTGGTTAAAAAGGAGGTGCCTTTATGGATTATGAAATTATAGTTGTAGGTGGTGGACATGCCGGGTGTGAAGCTGCATTAGCTGCATCTAAAATAGGACATAAGACATTATTAGTAACTGGAAATATTAAAAATATCGCTGATATGCCATGTAATCCATCAATAGGTGGCTCTGCTAAAGGAATAGTAGTGAGAGAAATTGATGCCTTAGGTGGAATGATGGGTAAAGTAGCTGATGAGACATTAATTCAAATTAAAATGCTTAACTCAGCTAAAGGTCCAGCAGTACGTGCTTTACGTGCACAAGGCGATAAAGTAACATATCCAGCTAAAATGTTAGAAGTATTAAAATCTAGAAAGACATTAGATATAAAAGAATCTTTAGTAGAGGATTTAATTGTAGAAGATAATAAAATAAAGGGAGTTATCTTAGAAGATGGTACTAAAATAACTTCTAAAGCTGTCGTATTAACTACAGGTACATACTTAAAAGCAGATATATTAGTTGGATCTACAAGAACTAGAAGAGGACCACATGGTGAAAGACCATCTATGCATTTATCAGATAACTTAGCTAAATTAGGTTTCAAAATTGTAAGACTTAAGACAGGAACTCCAGCTAGAGTAGATAAAGATTCAATAGATTATAGTAAAACTAAATTAGAATTAGGCGATCAAGAATATCATACATTTAGTTTTGATGATAAACCTAAATATAAGATTGAAGAACAAGTTCCATGTCATTTAGTTTATACTAATGCCAAAACACATAAAATAATAAGAGATAATTTATCAAAAGCATCTATGTATGGTGGACTTGATGATATTAAAGGAGTAGGTCCAAGATATTGCCCATCTATAGAAGATAAGATAGTTAGATTCGCTGATAAAGAAAGACATCAACTATTCTTGGAACCAGAAAGTAATGTCTTAACTGATCCAACATATGGAAATACAATTTATATTCAAGGTTTTTCTACATCTATGCCTTATGATGTACAAGAAGAAATGGTACATAGTTTAGAAGGATTAGAAAATGCTAAAATATTAAAATATGCTTATGCCATTGAGTATGATTCAATATATCCAACACAATTAAAACAATCATTAGAAACTAAATTAATTGAAGGCTTATTTACAGCAGGTCAAATTAATGGCACATCAGGATATGAAGAAGCAGCATGTCAAGGTTTGATGGCTGGTATAAATGCGTCATTAAAAGTAGAAGGTAAAGAACCATTAATATTAGGTAGAGATGAAGCATATATTGGTGTATTAATAGATGATTTAGTAACTAAAGGTATAAGAGATCCATATAGATTACTTACTTCAAGAGCTGAATATAGATTATTATTAAGACATGATAATGCTGATTTAAGACTTAGAAAATATGGTTATCAAGTAGGATTAATTAGTGAAGAACAAAATAATAGATTAAATGAAAAACTTAGTAAAATAGAAGAATTAAAAGATTATTTAAAGAAAAACAAATTAACTCCTACAGCTAAAACTAATGAGTTTTTAGAAAGTATTAATTCAACTACATTAAAAGATGGTATTACATTATATGATATTTTAAGAAGACCAGAAATTACTATGGAAATTTTAGAAAAAGTATGTGAAATTCCATTTGATGAAGAGGTAAAAGAACAAGTAGAAATTAGTATTAAATATGAGGGATATATAGCTAAAGCTTATAAAGAAGCAGCTAAAATGAAAGATTTAGATAACCAAAAAATACCAGAAGATATTGATTACACCAAAATTCATAATTTAGCTTCAGAGGCTAAACAAAAATTAAACGAAGTAAGACCTACATCTTTAGGACAAGCTTTAAGAATAAGCGGTGTTAACCCTACAGATATATCACTTATAATGATATATTTAAAAAAGGAGTATCATTATGACCATAAATGATTTTATCGAAGAATTATCTAAAATAGGAATTGAACTAGATGATAAAAAATTATCTAATTTAGAAAGATATTTTGAATTATTAGTTGAATGGAATCTTAAGATGAATCTTACCGGTATTACTAAAAAGGAAGATGTCTATTTAAAACATTTCTATGATAGTTTAACTTTAATGAAAGTAATAGATTTAAATAAAGTTGAGACATTATGTGATATCGGTACAGGTGCTGGATTTCCTGGATTAGTTATAAAAATAGTTTTTCCAGAAATAAAAGTAACTTTAGTAGATTCATTAAATAAAAGAATTAACTTTTTAAATGAAGTTATAAAAGAATTAAAATTAGAAAATATTGAGACTATTTCTGCTAGAATAGAAGAATATGGTGTTAAAAATAGGGAAATATATGATATAGTAGTAGCTAGAGCAGTTGCTAGTCTACCTGTTTTATTAGAATACGCTATACCATTAGTAAAAGTAGATGGATACTTTATAGCTATGAAAAGTAGTAAAGATGAATTAAATGATTTAAAAGATATTTATAAAAAATTAAATATAGAGTTAGATAAAATAGTTACATTTTTATTGCCATTTGAAAATAGTAATAGGGCTTTAATGAAATTTAAAAAAATAAGTATTACAAACAAGGTATTTCCCAGGAAATATGTTGAAATTAAAAAGAAACCACTTAGATAATAGGTGGTTTTTTAAGGGCTAAAAATATTTCCCAAAATATTTCCCAAAGATATTGCTTTATTTTAAAAAATAGGGTAAACTATTATTAGAATAGATAAAAAGGGGAGTACGTATGGCTGATGATAGTAGTGTAAAAAAAGTTATAGATTTGCCTATTGATGACATATTGCCTAATAGATACCAACCACGTATTAAATTTGATGATGATTCTATATATGAGTTAAGTGAATCAATCAAAAATCATGGGGTATTTCAACCAATACTAGTAAGACCAATAGGAGATAAATATGAAATAATAGCCGGCGAAAGAAGATATAAAGCTAGTGTCTTAGCAAATAAAACAACTATACCAGCTATTATAATGAGTTTAAATGATAAAGATACGGTAGAAGTGGCATTAATAGAAAATGTCCAAAGAGCTAATTTAACTCCAATCGAGGAAGCAATTAGTTATAAAAAAATATTGGATATGGGTTATATCAAACAAGAAGCTTTAGCTCAAAAACTTGGTAAAACTCAATCAACAATAGCTAATAAAATAAGATTACTTAATTTAGATGAAGATGTTCAAGAAGCATTACTTCAAAATAAAATATCTGAAAGACATGCTAGATCATTATTAAAATTAAAAGATAATGCTGATCAAAAAATCATGTTAAAAAGAATTATAAATGAGAGATTAACTGTTAGAAAAACAGACGAGGAGATTGAAAAGATGTTAAATAGTGATAATATGAATAGTTTTAACAATATGAATCCAGTTGCATCAATTCCTACTGTAGAAGAAGCACCAGTTGTAGAAGAACCTATAGCTGATATTCCAGTAGTAAATGAAGTAAAACCAATCGAAATAAATGAGACGCCAGCTGCGCCTTCAATATTTGGATTTAGTGCACCAGTAGAGCCTATGAAAGCTGTTACAGGAGCTAATGAATCAACTGTGATATCATCTGAACAAGCAGAAAAGGTAGAAAATATTAATGTAGAACAAACAGATTTAAATAAAATTGAATCACAGGCAGCACCAGTATTTGAAGAAAAACCACTTGCAGATATGGATGCTTTATTAAAATCTGACGTAGTTGCCCCAACACCTGCTCCAGTAGTAGAAGAGGCTGCACCAGCACCAGAGCAATCTACAAATAGATTCTTTAATTTCGCACCTGTAGAAGAAAAAGTAGAGGAAAAACCACAAGTTAATCCTGGTGTAGGATTTAATTTCAATAATTTTGTAGAAGCTGAACCAAAACCACAAGAACCGGTTGCAGTTCCTAATTTTGATGATATGTTTGCAAAACAAACTAAAATTGAGGATGAAGAAGTTATCATCCCAGCACCTACACAATATACAAACTTTAATGATACTGCAGCATCTGTAATGCCGGAACCAACTATAACAGTTCCAACTCCAACAGCACAAGTATCAAATAACACATCAACATTAATTCCTGGAGAAGTTGATCTTTCAAGTAATTCAAGTGATGAAATAATTGCTCCAAAACCACAAGTGAAAAATGTTATGGCAGCAGTTAATGTTATTAGGGAAGCAGTATCTAAATTAGAATCATTAGGTTATTCTGTTGATGCTGATGAAATTGATTTAGATTCAATCTATCAAGTAATAATTAAAATTGATAAATAGGATGTTAAAAACATCCTTTTTTATTTAATTTATGATAAAATATTAAAAACGCACATATTAAAGAAAGGAGGGATAATATGTTTGAGATAGTATCGAAGTATAAACCTAGTGGTGATCAACCAAAGGCAATAAGTGAACTTGTATCAGGTATTAATAACGGGGTTAAAAATCAAGTTTTATTAGGAGCTACTGGTACAGGTAAAACTTTTACGATAGCTAATGTTATCAAAGAAGTAGACAAACCAACACTAATACTTGCGCATAACAAAACTTTAGCTGGACAATTATATGCTGAATTAAAGGAAATATTTCCAAATAATCATGTAGAATATTTTGTTTCCTACTACGATTATTATCAACCAGAGGCATATGTAGCTAAATCAGATACTTATATTGAAAAAGATGCATCAATTAATGATGAAATAGATGAACTTAGACATTCAGCCACATCTTCACTTTTAAAATATAGAGATACTATTGTAGTTGCTTCTGTATCATGTATTTATGGTATAGGTGAAAAAGAAGATTATGAAAAACATATGTTAACTCTTTCTCTTAATGATGAAGTTGATAGAAATATTGTCATGGAAAAGTTAGTTGATATGTTATATGAAAGAAATAATATCGACTTAAAAAGAGGAACATTCCGTGTTCATGGTGATACTTTAGAAGTAATACCTGCTAATATGCATGATAAAGGATATCGTATTGATTTCTTTGGTGATACAGTTGATTCGATTGTTGAATTTGATACTGTTACAGGTAGTATTGTTAATAGAAAAAATAGTGTATCAATATTCCCAGCTACACACTTCGTAACAAGTGAAGATAAATTAAAAGTTGCTATTGAAAGAATTGAAAAAGAATTAGAGGATAGACTTAAATATTTCAAAGAAAATAATAAATTACTAGAATATCAAAGACTGCAAGAAAGAACTAATTATGATATAGAAATGTTAAAAGAAACAGGTACTTGTAGGGGTGTAGAAAACTATTCAGCTCCATTATCGCTTAGAAATCCAGGTGATACACCAACAACATTAATAGATTTCTTCCCTGAAGATTTCCTTTTAGTTGTGGATGAATCTCACGTAACACTACCTCAGGTTAGAGGTATGTATAATGGTGATAGGGCCAGAAAAGAATCTTTAGTTGATTATGGATTTAGACTTCCAAGTGCTTTGGATAATAGGCCATTAAAATTTGATGAATTTGAAAAGAAATTAAATCAGGCAATATATGTTTCAGCTACACCGGGAGATTATGAATTAGAAATATCTAAAGGACATGTATATGAACAAATAATTAGACCTACAGGATTATTAGATCCAAAAATAGATGTTAGAAGAATAGAAGGTCAAATCGACGATTTAGTAAGTGAAATAGATGCTCAAGTTAAAAAGAATGAAAGAACAATCATTACTACTTTAACTATAAGAATGGCTGAGGAATTAACTACTTACTTAAGAAAATTAGATATAAAAGTAGCGTATTTACATAATGAAATAAAGACTTTAGAAAGATTACAAATTATAAGAGATTTAAGATTAGGAAAATATGATGTATTAGTAGGTATTAACTTACTTAGAGAAGGAATAGATGTTCCTGAGGTAAGTTTAATAGCGATTATGGATGCAGATAAACAGGGATTCTTAAGAAGTGAAAGAAGTTTAATCCAAATTATTGGTCGTGCTGCTAGAAATGCTAATGGTAGAGTCATCATGTATGCTGATGAGATGAGTGATTCTATGAATAAAGCTATTACAGAAACTAATAGACGTAGAACTATTCAAGAAGCATATAATAAAGAACATAATATTATTCCAAAAACAATTATTAAAGATATTAAAGATGTTATATCTAATAATATAAAAGATACTGTAAAAACAGAACAAAAATTAACTAAGAAACAAAAAGAAGAAATTATGGCTGAATTAGAAAATGAAATGAAAAAAGCAGCTAAAGCTCTTGATTTTGAAAGGGCTATGGAATTACGTGATGCGTTGTTTGAAATGCAAAGCGAATCATAGTATAATATAATAGGAGATGATTATATGAATCGTGTATTATTTGATTTTGGATTTATACAAATATATTGGTATTCAGTATTAATTTTTGTCGCATTATTAATAGGTGGCACTTTAGCCCTTCATGAAGGTAAGAAATGGCATATAAGTGAAGATAAAATGATTAATATGTTTTTCTATTTAATCCCTATATCAATCATAGGAGCTAGATTATATTATGTTGCTTTTAATTGGTCATACTATAGTCAAAATCTAATTGAAATACTTGAAGTATGGGAAGGTGGACTTGCTATACATGGAGGTATTTTAGCTGGTTTACTATTTGTTATGCTATATTGTTTAAAACATAACATAAGCATCGGTAGAATGACTGATATCTTAGTAGTAAGTTTAATTTTAGGTCAAGCTATAGGTAGATGGGGTAATTTCTTTAATGGTGAAGCTTATGGTGCTGTAACAACGGCTGAAGCTTTATCAAAATTTATTCCATTTAAATTTATAGTTGAAGGAATGAATATAAATGGTGTATACTATGAACCAACATTTTTATATGAATCAATTTGGTGTTTTATAGGATTTATAGTATTACTTATAATAAGAAGATTAAAATATATTAAAATTGGTCAAATAACAGGTACTTATTTTATATGGTATGGAGTTGGAAGATTATTTATTGAAAAGATGCGTACTGATAGTTTAATGTTGGGAAATATTAAAATGGCGCAACTAATATCAATCGTTATGATAATTGTTGGAATTATTTTAATTGTAATAAAATTAAGGGGTTTTAAATTAGAAGATCAATATAATTCAACAGAATAAAAGTTAGTAGGTGATAATAATGTCTTTTACAGGCGATGTTAAAAACGAAATAAGTAAACATGAATTTAATGAAGCTGGTAATATCTCATTATTATCAGCTATTATTAGTAATAGTTCAATTGGTGATAATATAAAAATTTCTACAGAAAATGCATCTGTGGCTAGATATGTATATAATTTAGTAAAAGAATTATATACAATATATCCTAAAGTAACAGTCAGAAAAGGTTATAATTATAATAAAAAGTTATTATATATAATTGAAATAACAGATAAAAAAGATATTATTTTAAGAGATACAGGTTTAGATAATGGCATAATACCTAAGTCATTTATAACTGATGATAATGAGATATCTAGATATTATCTAAAAGGTGTATTCACTATGTGTGGAAGCATTAATGACCCAAAAACATCAAGATATCACTTAGAATTTGTAGTTAGTAGTGAAGAATATGCTTCATTTTTAACAGATTTACTTAATACGTTTAATTTAAACGCAAAATATTTAAAACATGAAAATAGATATATGGTATATATCAAAGAAGCCGAAAAAATAGGAGATTTTTTAAGAATTATTAATGCCACAACTGCGTTATTTTATTTCGAAGATATGAGAATATATCGTGATCATAAAAACATGACTAATAGATTAAATAACTGTGAACAAGCTAATGTAGATAAGATGATTGCATCTGCATCTAAAGAAGTATCTGACATTGAACTTATTGAATCAATAGGTGGGTTAGATTTATTAGACGATAAAGTAAAAGAAGTTGCTATATATAGAAAAAAATATCCTGAGGTATCACTTCAAGAATTAAGTGAAATTATATCAATTGAAACAGGAAATCCTATTACTAAATCAGGATTGCATCATAGACTTAAAAAAATAAAAGATTTAGCCGATAAGATAAGAAGTAAGGACAACTAAAAAATGGTTGTCTTTTCTTGTTTTATTGATATTAATTTAGTATAATATTAATAGACGTTTATGAGTTGGGAGGCATTTTATGAAAGTAATCTTTATAAAGGATTTAAAGGGCCAAGGTAAAAGAAACGATATTAAAGAAGTTAAAGATGGATATGCTGCGTTCTTAATAAAGAATGGTTATGCATTAGCAGCAAGTGAAGATAATATGAAAGCTCATAATAGAGAATTAGCTAAGGAAGATGCTTTAGAACAAGCTAGAATTAAAGAATGTGAAAAAGTAAAATCAGAGTTAGCTAAAATAACTTTAGATTTTAAAGTAAAAGCTTCAAATGATGGTAGAGTTTTTGGAAGTGTAAGTAGTAAAGCAATTTCAGAAGCCCTTAAAAATAAAGGATTTAATATAGATAAAAAAATAATTTTAATTGAAGATGCAATATCTAGTTTAGGTGTTCATCAAGTAAAAATAGAATTACATAAAAAAGTAGTCGCAATTCTAAAAGTAAATGTTAGTAAGGAGTAGAGAATATGGCTGAAAAAGTATTACCACATAATATAGATGCAGAAAAATCAGTATTAGGTTCAATGTTTTTGACAAAGTATGCCTTACAAAAAGCGATGGAGTCACTTACAAAAGAATCATTCTTTTTAGATGCTAATGGAAAAATATTTGAAGTATTATGTGATTTAACAAACAAAAATATTCCTATTGATATGACTACAGTTACAGCTGAATTAGATAAGCAAAAAGTATTAAAATCAATAGGTGATGTTAGTTATTTAGCAGAAATAATTGATTATGTTCCTACTGCAGCTAACATTGATGAATATATTAAAATCGTTGAAGAAAAAGCGGTATTAAGACGCTTGATTGATGCTGCTACAGATATAGCAACAGAAGGTTATACATCAACTGCTAGTTTATCTGATGTATTGGATGACGCAGAAAAGAAAATGCTATCTGTTGTTAAAGCTAGAAAAGGTAGTGAGTTTAGAAGTATTCAAGATGTACTTGTAAAAACTCAGGCTGATTTAGAAAAATTATCTCAATCAAAAAGTGATATTACTGGTATAGCTACAGGATTCAAAGATATTGATAGAGTTACATCTGGTATGCAAAAAAACGAACTTATCATTATAGCAGCTCGTCCAGCTATGGGTAAAACTGCTTTTGCCCTAAATTTAGCTACTAATGTTGCAATCAATACTGGTAAAACAGTTGCCTTATTTAACTTGGAAATGGGTGCTGAACAATTAGCAATGAGAATGCTTGCTAACTTAGGTCAAATTAATCAAGGTAAATTACGTAGTGGTAGATTAGAACATAATGATTGGAAGGGTGTAAATGAAGGTATATCTAGACTTGCAGACGCTAAGATGTACATTGATGATACACCAGGTATGAGTATTAGTGAAATTCGTGCTAAATGTAGAAGATTGGCTTCTTCTAAAGATGGACTAGATCTAATTATTATCGACTACTTACAATTAATTTCAGGTAGCGATAGATGGGGTGGAAATAGACAACAAGAAGTTGCTGAAATTTCACGTTCATTAAAAACTTTAGCAATGGAATTAGAAATACCTATCGTTGCATTAGCGCAATTATCACGTAGTGTTGAATCAAGAGAAGATAAGAGACCATTACTTAGTGATTTAAGGGAATCTGGTTCTATCGAGCAAGATGCCGATGTAGTCGCGTTCTTGTATCGTGATGATTACTACAATAAATCTGCAGCTATTGATGAATTTACAAGTAAAAGTGAATTTATCTTTGCTAAGAACCGTAATGGTGGAACTCCAACTATAGATTTAATATTTAAACGCGATACATCCACATTCGCGAATTATAATAAAATGGAAAATGAAGAATAGAGGTGGGAATAATGAAAAAAGTATTATGTGGTATTTTAGTAACAATATTATCCGTAATTACTTTTTGCCTTGCCTATGATTATAGGGATACTAAAAGTCCTAATAATTATTACAAAGTTTATTTAAATGATGAAGTTATAGGAGTTATTCAATCTAAAAGCAAATTAGAAAAATTTATTGATGCTGAAGGTGAAAGTATAAAGAAAAAATATGGTGTTGATACTGTATATGCACCTGAAGGATTGATAATGGAAGAATTAACTTCTTATAATCAAGAGGTATCAGAAGTATCTAAGGTTTATAGAACTATAATATCGAAGGCTGATTTAACAATTGAAGGTTATCAAATATCTTTAAAAAGTGGCGATGATATCAAGCATATATATGTAACAGAGGAAGATATATTTAAAACTGCTGTAATAGATTTAATTAAGACTTATGTAGGATCAGATAGATATAAATTATATGACACAAACAGTCAAGCAGAAATATTGGATACAGGTAAAATAATAGAGAATATATATGTACAAAATGATATAACTATTAAAAAAATGCGTATACCTGTCAGTAAAAAAATATTTAGCAGTGCATCATCTCTATCAAAATATCTATTATATGGAGATAATGCTAATACTAAAGAATATGTTGTAAAAGTAGGAGATACTATAAGTAGTGTTTCTTTAGAAAATGAAATAAGTACAGAAGAATTTTTAATTGCAAATACCTCTTTTACTGATAAAAGTAATTTACTACATGTAGGTGAAACTGTGACTATAGCTGTTCCAAATCCTCAAATTCAAGTAGTTGTAGAAGAGTATCAAGTAGTTGATAAAGAAAGTGCATATCAAGTTGAAGAAAGATATGACGATGAAATGAATATAGGTACAACTAAAGTAATTCAAGAGGGGGTTAATGGTATAATTAGAGTATCTCAAAATGTTCAATCAATAAATGGCTCTATTACATATATCGAACCAATCGACCGTGTAGAAGTTAAACAACCTATTAGTAAAATTGTATTAATTGGTAATCATAAAATACCTCATATAGGAGATCTTAATAACTGGGCATGGCCAACTATGTCAGGTTATACTATAACTGATGATTTCGAATGGCGTACAAATCCTATTACCGGTGCTCGTGAACACCATTCAGGAATAGATATTTCTGGTTTAGGATATGGTGCACCAATATATGCCGCTAATAATGGTACAATTGAAGTTGAAAGATATAAAGGTGATTATGGCTATTATATCTTAATCAATCATAATAATGGTTATTGGACTTTATATGGACATATGTCTAGATTTGCAGCTGATGTAGATGAAGGCGATATAGTACAGAAAGGTCAACTTATTGGCTATATTGGTAGTACTGGTTGGGCAACAGGGCCACACTTGCATTTTGAAGTTTGGAAAAACTGTGAGCATTGTCGTATTAATCCGTTCTCGCTATATTAATGATTAGAATAATTTGTGTAGGTAAAATAAAAGAAAAATATTTTACTGATGCTATTAAAGAGTATCAAAAAAGGTTAAGTAAATATACTAAATTAGAAATAGTTGAACTACCAGATTTTGATGCAGATATAAATACAATATTAAAAAAGGAAAGCGAATTAATACTGAAACAAATAAAAGATAAGTCTTATATTATAACTTTAGAAATAGATGGAAATGAACTTAGTTCAGTTGAATTAAGTAAAAAAATGGATAATATATTTAATACTAATTCAGATATTACCTTTATTATTGGTGGTTCATATGGACTATCAGATGAAGTTAAGAAAATCAGTAATTATAAGTTATCATTTTCAAAAATGACATTTCCTCATCAATTATTTAGAATTATCTTATTAGAACAAATATATAGAAGTTATAAAATTTTAAATAATGAAACTTATCATAAATAATTGAATAAAATATTAATAAATCACTCACTATATATTAGGGAGTGATTTTTATTAAAAGATTTTTAATAAGTATATTAATAATATTTTTTATGTTTTTTTCGATGAAAGATAAAATAGTTATACCAAAAGAAGCAATAAGAATTAGAGTAATAGCTAATTCTAATGAAGAATATGATCAAAATATTAAAAATGAAGTGAAAGATATAGTTGAAGATGAGATGTATTATTTATTAAAAGATACATTAGATATAAATAATGCAAGAAAATTAATAAATAGTGATTTAATCAATTTAGATACTAAAATAGATGATTTTTTAAAATCTAAAGATTATAAGCTAGGCCACAATATAAATTTTGGATATAATTATTTTCCGGAGAAAGAGTATAAAGGAATAAAATACGAAGAAGGTATGTATGAATCAGTAGTAGTAACTTTAGGCAGTGGTAAGGGGGATAATTGGTGGTGCGTTATGTTTCCTCCTTTTTGCCTTATAGAAGCACATGATAATGGTACGACAGATATAGAATATCGATGGTTAATAAAGGATTTAATTAATAAATATTTTAAATAAACGTATTATTATATAGGTGATATATATGGTGATACTTTTAGTCGCGTTAAGTCTATCAATGGATGCTTTTTCCTTAGCGTTAATATATGGTGTGAATAGTTTATCTAAGAAAAATGAAATCATTCTTTCAGTAATAGTAGGTTTATTTCATTTTATTATGCCATTATTAGGATATATCATAGGCGAGTTTATATTAGAAATATTTCCTATTCAACTTCATACATTAGTTACAATAATATTTACTTTGATTGGCATAGACATGATAATTGATAGTCTTAAAGAAACTAAATATAATTTAATAACTAGTATAAGTGGAATGTTATTATTTGGGTTAGCCGTGAGTATAGATAGTTTTGGTATAGGAATAGGCTTTGATGTACTAACTAATAATGTATTAACATCAAGTATAGTATTTATGCTCATAAGTGGAATTCTAACATATATAGGTTTATCATTTGGTAAAATAATAGGTAAGAAAATCGGAAAAATTTCTAACTTAATAGGTGGATTAGTGTTAGTTATATTAGGTGTAATATATTTGTTTAAATAAATAACGGTCTTTTTATAAAGGCTTTTTATGTTGCTTTATGGTTGCAAAAGATTCTTAAAACTTATATAATATTATTATACATATAAGTAACTGTAATAGATTAATTACATATTTTATAGTAGTGGAGGTAGTATGAAACAAATTGTTATAGATGGTGGTAAAACATTAAAAGGTACAATTAAAGTTAGTGGTGCTAAAAATAGTGCTGTAGCTTTAATCCCTGCAGCATTACTATCAAGCGGAATTGTAAAAATAGATAATATACCTGATATATCAGATGTAAAAGCATTAGAAGATATATTGACTTTTTTGGGTGCAAAAGTAAAACATGAAGGCAATTTGATGGAAATTGATTCATCAAATGTAGTAAGCAAAGAAATACCTAGAGAATTAAGTAATAAATTAAGGGCATCATATTATTTTATGTCAGCTCTATTAGGTAGATTTAAAGATGTCACTATGTATTTTCCAGGTGGATGTTCAATTGGTGCTAGACCTATTGATCAAACTTTAAAAGGATATCGTGCATTAGGTGCTAATGTTACTGAAGTTGAAGATAAAGTAACAGTAAAAGCCTCTAAATTAAAAGGTGATGATATATATTTAGATATGCCTAGTGTAGGTGCAACTATAAATATATTACTTTCTGCCTGTATATCAGAAGGTGTAACTGTAATTCATAATGCAGCAAAAGAACCAGAAATAGTAAATGTCGCAACTTTCTTAAATAATATGGGTGCCAAAATTAAAGGTGCGGGTACAAGTGTAGTAACAATTACTGGTGTAGATAAATTAGGTAGTTGTTTTACAGAAGTTATTCCAGATCGTATCGAAGCAGGTACTTATATTGTTGCAGGTGCTTTATGCGGTGATAAACTTAGAGTAGAAAACTTAATACCTAAACATATTGATGCATTCTTATCTAAATTAGATGAGATGGGTGTTGAATTAGAAGTTGGTACTGATTATGTAGTTGTATCTAAAACGCCATGTATAAAACCTGTCAATATTAAAACATTAGGTTATCCTGGATTCGCAACTGATTTACAACAACCTATTACACCATTATTATGTACATGCGAAGGCGTTAGTAAATTAGAAGAAACAATATATGAAAATAGATATAAAAATATTCCTGAATTAGAAAAAATGGGAGCTTCAGTTGAAACTATAACAAATAGAATAATAAAAATTCATGGACCTATTGAATTCAAGGGTGCTAATGTAAGTGCTACGGATTTAAGAGCTGGTGCATGTTTAGTATTAGCAGGATTAGCGGCTAAAGGAAAAACTACAATTGATAATGTCGAATATATTTTAAGAGGATATGAAAATATTATTGGCAAATTAACAGATGTAGGTGCTTCAATAAGTTTAATTGATAATTAATAATAATTATGCATAAAATTAAGTAGATTTGATAATCTACTTTTTTTGGAGGCGTTTATGAAAAAAATTTTAGTGGCTACATTAATTATCATGCTTATAGTAATAATATATAATATATTTAAAGACAATAAGATTTACTATGTATCAATAAGTAATATCTCTGATAATTATACTTATAAAGATTATATTAAAGATTATTTAGATGAATTAAATATATTGGAAAATCACACTGATATATCTAATTTAGATGATAGGATAACAGATATTATAAGAAATATAAAAGATAATAAAGTATATGGAGATAAGACTTTTCAAAATATATTAATTAAAGCAGATTTACTAACTTTATCTATAGGATATAATGACTTGATATCTAAAATAGATAAATACAGTATATATAATATGTATAGTTATATTGATACATTTTTAATTGATTTAGATAATTTGTTCAATATATTAAGGCAATTTGATAAAGAAAAAATAGTTATGTTAGGATATTATAATCCGTATGATAATAAATATAATGAGATAATTAAATATATAAATTTAAAAGTAGAAGAATTAACTAAAAAATATAATATCGAATATGTTGATATATCAGATATTACTAATTATATTAAAGACCAATACATAACTATAGAAGGTGAACATATTATATTTGATAGAATTAGATGTATAATTGATGACAATATAAAAAGAAAATAATAAAAAATGTATTGCTATTTTAAGTGAATGTGTGCTATAATACAAATGCATTTGAATATCTATGGCCAAAAAAGGTCATGGCGGAAGGAGAAATAGTATGAAAGCAAATATTCATCCAGATTATGTTGATACAAAAGTAACTTGTATCTGTGGTAATGAATTTACTGTTAAATCAACAGTTAAAGAATTACATGTTGAAGTATGTGATAAATGTCATCCATTCTATACAGGTGTACAAGGAGCTACTAAGAAAACAGGTCGTGTTGAAAAATTCAATCGTAAATATGGATTAAACAATGGAAAAGAAGCATAAGCTTCTTTTTTTCGACAATTATTGATAATAAGATTAATTTATAATATAATTAAGTTAGGTGATTTTATGAAAATAGGTATAACTTCTGACCATCATGGTATAGAAAAAAGAAATGAAATTAAAAAATATTTGGAAAGTAAGGGATACACTGTTGTAGATTTTGGTACTGATGATATCAATGGTGTAGATTATCCTGAATACGCATTTAATATAAGTAAAGCAGTTGTATCTGGGGAAATAGATAAAGCCATACTTATGTGTGGAACTGGTATAGGTATGTCAATTGCAGCTAATAAAGTAAAAGGAATTAGATGTGCTAGGGTAGTAGATAAAAATGATGCGATGTATGCTTCATTACATAATCATGCTAATGCAATCGCATTTTCTGCTAATTTAGATATAGATGCTATTTATGAAATAATTGATACATATTTAAGTACAAAACCATCAGAAGAAGAAAGGCATGTTAGAAGAGTTAACATGATAGATAGTTACAATGGTTAAGACGATATTTTATTTAATTATTTCTTGTATAACTCTATGGGCATTAGATAGTGTTAGACTAAATGAAATATTTAAAAAGAATAGATACATTCAATCCAGAATAATATATTTGTTTATCACATTATCTTTATCTTATTTAGTTGTAAATTTTATATATGATTTTTTAAGACTATAAGGAGTTACTATGAAAAAACTATTGTTCATTTCTGTAGTAATAGTTTTAATGATTTATGTAGTAAATATCTTATTTGAAGAACAAATATTAGATAAATATAAATTTAACTTTAATGAAAATACATATGTTAGAGTTAAAAGAGAATCTTTAGGAATAATAGATAAAGTTCCTTTTGAAGAATATATAATAGGAGTAGTTGCAGGTGAAATGCCTGCAAGTTTTGATATAGAAGCCTTAAAAGCTCAAGCTGTAGCTGCACGTAGTTATGTTCTTACGAAGATGAAACAAAATTTTAAAAATGATTATGATGTGGTAGATACAATAAGTAATCAAGTTTATTTAGATGATAATAAATTAAGATCTAATTGGGGAAATAACTATGATGTGAATATAAATAAAGTAAAAGAGGCTGTTATATCAACAAGAGGTGAATATTTAACATATAATGGGGAAGTAGTAAATGCTTTCTTTTTTTCTACAAGTGTAGGTAAAACGGAGAATTGTGTAGATGTGTTTGGCGGGAATCTTCCATATCTAGTCAGTGTAGATTCATCATGGGATGAGGATGTATCTCCTGTTTTTGCTGTGGAAAAAGAGTATACATTGGATGATTTTTATGCAGGACTTGATTTACCATACGCTGAAGATATTAAGATGGAAATAATTGATACAACAAGTACTGGTAGAATTAAAAAAATAAAAATTAATGATAAAGAATATACAGGTAGTGAAGTCGCGTCTAAACTATCTTTAAGATCAGCATTTTTCAAAATAGAACAAGATGGAAATAAGGTATATATTAATACTAAAGGATATGGACACGGTGTTGGAATGAGTCAGTATGGAGCATTAGCTATGGCTAAAAGAGGATATAATTATAAGGAGATATTAAAACATTATTACACAAATGTTGAAATATCAAATTTATAGTATAAAAAAATAATTATTGTTCACACTTTAAATAGAGGTGAATAATTTGAAAAGAAAGTATAAAAAATCTTTGATTTATGTTTTAGTATTAACTTTAGTGGGAGGTATATTTACTGGTGGATTGATGATTAAAAATAGTTTACAGGAAGAAAAAAACTTACAACCAGTTAATGATCAAGTATTAGAAAAAGTAATACCTGTTTTATCAGAAAATAAAAAAATAATAAGGCCATATACTGATTCAAATGTTGCCATATTAAATAGTTTTTATGATTATAAATCAGATAATGACGAACAGCTTAATTCAATAATTTATTATGATAATACTTATATGCAAAATACTGGAAATATATATGGAACAGATAATAAATTTGATGTAATAGCTATTGCAGATGGCGAAGTAATTAAGGTAGAAGATGGTAATTTATTTGGTAAAGTTGTTACAGTAAAACATAATGATAATTTAGTTAGTGTATATCGTTTTTTAGAAACCACATCAGTTACACCAAACAAGACAATTAAACAAGGTGATAAAATTGGTGAAAGTGGTATTTCCAACATAACTGATAATACAAAATATCAACTGTATTTTGAATTATTAGTACACGATAGTATAGTTGATGCAGAAGATTATTATGGCAAAGATATAAATGAGATATAATGAATATCTCTTTTTTGTTATAAAAAATGATAAAATATATATACTTTATTAGAGGCGATTATGTGAATAGGATAATTTCTGATAGGGTTATAAAAGAAGCTTTATATATTATATCTACAAATGATACGGTCAGAGATATCGCTAAGATATTTAATGTATCAAAAAGTACTGTTCATAAAGATCTACGTGATAGGCTAAAAGAAATAAATATAGAATTATATAATAAAGTAAATTTAATTTTAAAACATCATATAGATATAAGACACATAAGAGGTGGCGAATCAACAAGATTAAAGTATTTAAATAAATAATTTATTGTATTTACAATTTCGTTTATGGTATAATTTATATAGGTGATATAGATGGATTATACAATGTTAAAAGACTCTCTTTTATATGTAATAATACCACTATTATTTGTGGCATTATTTACTCCTATTATAAAAAAAGTTGCTGTGCATATAAATGCTTTGGATATACCAGATAAAAGAAAAATACATAAAAAACCAATTCCTAGACTAGGTGGACTTGCTATTGTATCAGGATTTTTACTTGGATATATGTTATTTGGTGAGCCAAGCGTACTTATGAATTCAATCTTAATAGGAAGTTTTATTATCGTTATAACTGGGATGATTGATGATATTAAGCCGATATCTGCTAAGGTAAAATTTTTGCTTCAATTCATCGCTGTATTGGTAGTTGTATTATATGGTAATATCAATATATCTAAGTTAACAGTATTTGGATATTTAATAGATTTTAAATGGTTAACGATTCCATTTACAATATTATTTTTATTAACATGTATTAATTGTATGAATTTAATAGATGGTATGGATGGTTTATCATCTGGTATCAGTGCGATATATTTCTTAACTATTGGTATTATAAGTTTTGTAATGGGCAGATTTGGAATATACTATATAATCTCATTAATATTATTAGGATGTACAATAGGATTCTTGATACATAATTTCAATCCTGCTGATATATTCTTAGGTGATTCTGGATCGATGTTCTTAGGATATATGGTTGGTGTAGTTGCTTTATTAGGGTATAAAAGTGTAGTATTAACTTCTGTTGTAATACCATTTTTAATAATAATAATTCCATTACTTGATGTAATATTCGCGATTATAAGAAGAAAGCTTAAAGGTGAAAGTATAGCTACACCTGATGCTTCTCATATACATCATCAAATTCTTAGAAGAACATCTTCACAAAAGAAAACTGTATTAATTATATATACAGTACAAGCATTATTCAGTGCCGCAATTATTATATATTTACTATATAGTCCTAAATTAGGATATATAATGTATGGTATATTAATGGTAGTTGTAATAATATTTGTATTAACAACTGATGTAATATTTGATTTTCCAAGTAAGGAAAAAGAAATAGTTGATAAAATTAAAAAGAAAGCTCATTAATTGAGTTTTTTCTTTTATTTATGATAAAATATATATAGGTGATAATATGAGAAGAGATTTTTGTGCATCTGCTTATGTAATAAATCCGAGCAATAAAAAGATATTATTGGTTAAACATTCTAGCTATAATAAATGGATGCAACCAGGTGGACATGTAATAGGTGATGAGGTATTTGAAGAAACAGCTGAAAGAGAAGTATTTGAAGAAACAGGTGTTAGAATAAAGATAGTTGGAGATAGATTTCCTAGAGAAAGTGATTTTATAAGACCTTTAGGAATTCAAAAAAATTATCGTGATGATATAACTCATGTCGATGTAATTTATGCAGCTGTTCCATATGACGATCCATTAATAACAATTGATAAAAATGAATGCATTAGTGCTGGCTGGTTCACTAGAGAAGAGTTAGATACTATGGATGTTTTTCCTGATGTTAAGATAACAATGGATTATATTTTAAAAAATATCATAAAATAGCATGTTTTAGGAAAATATTACCTAATATAAAGCAAATAAAAGACTAAAAAATATGAAATTTTAGTCTTTTTTCTTATCCTTTTATCTTAATCGATTAATGTGTTCAATAATTGTAAATTTTTTAGTCTTATTATGTAAAAAACTATCAATATCTATTCTCTGTTCTTCAGTTGAGTTACATATTGCTATTTCTTTAATATATTCTCTATTTTCATTAATGAATTCTTTTATCATTTCTATTCTATCATCATCAATATTTTCAGGTAAATATACATATAAAACTGGAACTCCATTAAATCCGTTATTCGCTATAACGATGTTGTTATAATCACAATGTTTATATATTTTAATTTGACTTAGTCTTTCTTTATAAGTAATTTGTGGCCAATCATATGTATAAGCCATTTTTCTTTCGATATTATTAATAGCATTGGCATGACTATATGTTTCATCATCCCCATACATAGTGATACCTTTAATATCTTCATATGCTGGATTATATATAATTGTTACTAAGTGTTTTTTTGCGTCAATCATGCTTGTCATCTCCACGATATAATATATATAAATTTGTTTAAAAAGTCAACAAATGTTTACTTTTTTCGATTGTTGTGGTATGATTATGCAGTTGTGGAGTGATTTTTATGAAAAAAATAAAGAATATCGCGATAATTGCCCATGTCGATCATGGTAAAACTAAATTAGTTGATAGATTATTAAAATCATCTGGTATGTTTAGAGCTAATGAAAATATCGATGATTTATCTATGGATTCAAATGCGATTGAAAGAGAAAGAGGAATTACAATTTTAGCTAAAACTACAGCTATTGATTATAAAGACTATAGAATTAATATAGTTGATACTCCAGGCCATGCTGATTTTGGTGGAGAAGTAGAACGTATTATGAATATGGTTGATGGTGTAATCTTAGTAGTAGATGCTTATGAAGGACCAATGCCTCAAACTAAGTTTGTACTTAAAAAAGCATTAGAAGCTAAAATAACTCCTATTGTTGTAGTAAATAAGATAGATAAGGAATCTGCTAGACCAAAAGAAGTAGTAGATGAAGTTATGGAGTTATTTATTGACTTAGGCGCAGATGTTGATCAATTAGATTTCCCTGTTATTTATGCTTCAGCATTAGCAGGTACATCTAGTTATAATCCTGATAAAGCTACTCAAGAAGAAACTATGGCTCCTATATTAGATACAATATTAGAAAGTATTCCTGATCCAAAAATAAATGAAGGTGAAGGATTACAATTCCAACCTGCATTATTAGATTATACTGATTTCGTAGGAAGAATTGGTATCGGTGTTGTTAAAAGAGGTTCTGTAAAAGTTAATGAAATGGTTTCTTGTATGAGGCTAGATGGTTCAGTTAAGCAATTTAGAATCCAAAAGATGTATGGCTTCTTAGGATATAAAAGAATTGAAATTCAAGAAGCTTCTGCCGGTGATATTATAGCTATAGCTGGACTTCCTGATATTTCAGTTGGTGAAACTGTTTGTACAGTAGGAAAAGAAGATGCCTTACCAATATTAAGAATAGATGAACCAACATTACAAATGACATTTGGTGTTAACTCATCTCCATTTTCTGGTAGAGAAGGTAAACTTCTTACAGCTAGTAAAATTCAAGATAGATTAATGAAAGAAACTGAAAGAGACGTATCTTTAAAAGTAGAACCAGCTGATAATGAATCATTTATAGTATCTGGTCGTGGTGAATTACACTTATCTATTTTAATTGAAAACATGAGAAGAGAAGGTTTTGAACTTCAAGTATCTAAACCAGCTGTTATTACAAAAGAAATAGATGGTGTTATGTGTGAACCATATGAAGATTTACAAATCGATGTACCAGAAGAATATGTTGGTAATATTATAACTGCATTAGGTACGAGAGATGCTGAAATGGTTTCTATGAATCCATCAGGTGGACAAACAAGATTAACTTATGTCATTCCTTCACGTGGATTAATCGGATTCGCAACAGAATTTATGACTATGACAAAAGGTTATGGTATCATGAATCATACATATAAAGAATATAGAAAAATGGCTTCAGGTAACGTAGGTGAAAGAAAACTTGGTGTTATGGTTTCAATGGAAAATGGTAAAGCAACTGCTTATGCTTTAGGTGCCTTAGAGGACCGTGGTGTTATGTTTATTGAACCTGGTACTGAAGTATATGAAGGTATGATAGTTGGTGAACATAATCATGATAATGATTTAGCTGTAAACGTTGTTAAAGGTAAAAAACTTACTAATACACGTGCAGCAGGTTCTGATCATACAGTAGTACTTGATAGACCTAGAGTTATGACTTTAGAGATGTGTTTAGACTATATCAATAGTGATGAATTAGTTGAAGTAACTCCAGTAAGTTTCAGATTAAGAAAGAAAATATTAAATACTGAATTAAGAAAAAAAGAAGATGCTAAGAAACGTGCTTAGCATCTTTTTTTGTAATTAACATTGTGATTAATTCTTTATACGAATATCCCATATTTTTAATTAGTCTTGGATACATACTTATATTAGTAAATCCAGGCAATGTATTTAATTCATTTAAATATAAGTTGTTTGTATCTTTATCATATAAAAAATCTATTCTACATAAATTCTTGCAGCCTAATTTAATAAATATATCTTTACTATATTTTCTAATTTTTTCTCTTAAGTCATCGTCAATATCGGCAGGTATAATTGTATCAACGTGATTTTTATATTTATCCTCATAGTCATAAAATTCATTATTGAATTTAATTTCTCCTATATCTGATACTTTTATTTCATCGGTTTCTAATACGGCACATTCAAATTCCCTAGCATTTATAAACTTTTCCACAATAATATTTTTATCATATAGAGAAGCTTCTTTTATAGCTTTTTTTAATTCTTCTTCATTAGTAACTTTATTTATACCTATGGATGAACCACCATTACAAGGTTTAACAATTAGAGGAAATCCGAGTTTTAGTATTTCGTCTATGTTATTATCATATTTAATATAAGGTATCTGTGGAATTCCTATATTGTCAAAAAATATTTTTGATAAATACTTATTCATTCCTATAGAACTAGCTTCTATATTGGAACCTACATATTTAATATCAAATAACTCTAGCATACCTTGAAGTTTACCATCTTCACCGCCAATACCATGCATAATTGGTAAAACTATATCAAATTTTATTAGATATTTAATAATATTCTCTATTTCATCTAGTTGATACCAATTATTATTAATAATATTTTCTTTATTACATTCTATCCATCTATTATCCTTAGTGATACCTACAACTTTAAAATCAAATAGATTAGTATCAATATTTTCTATTACATTTATAACAGATTTACATGATATTTCATGTTCGGATGAATTGCCTCCAAATAAGATTAATACTTTATTCATATACACACTCCTAATAGAGTGTATGCTTATTAATTATTTTTATTAGCTTTAATTATTGGATTATCATATTTATCTACAATATCATTAATATACATAGAAATATTATCAACTTTAGTATAATATCTTTTATTATCTATCGTATAAACTAAGTAGTTATCAAATACTTCTAAATTATATAATTCATCATTAGTATCTATTGTCAGTTTTTTGCCTTCAACATCAATATTTTGTAAATCATAAAATTTTTTATCGTTTATTTCAGATATTATCTTGTCAAAATCACTATTTCTAATTTCAGTATCTTCATATACTATATTAGTAATAGTATTTGTAGGAATATCTAAGGATACGTTTTTAGAACAACCGCATAATATAAGTGGTATTAAAAATATAATCCATCTTTTCATAAAATCACCATTATTATTATTTTCTAAATGACTGAATTAATACTTATATTTTATTTTTTAAATAGTAATTTCTTAATTCTTTAAATCTCTGATAATGTATAATTTCTCTTTGTCTTAAGAACGCTAATGGTGCGATTAAATCTGGATCATCTGTTAAATCCATTAAGTGCTCATAAGTTGATCTGGCTCGTTGTTCAGCAGCCATATCGGATTCTAAATCAGCAATATAATCTCCAGTAGTTTGCAAGTATGCAGCTGTATAAGGAACGCCATTTGAATTAGCAGGGAATGTTGCGTGGTCAAATGATACGTAATGACACCCTAATCCAGCTTTTTCTAATTCGTCAGTAGTTGCATCTTTAGTTAATTGATATATCATCGTAGCAATCATTTCTAAATGCGCGAATTCCTCTGTACCAATATCTGTAAGTAATGATTTTCCTCTTTCATCAGGCATAGTATATCTTTGATTTAGATATTGTAATGCTGCATTTAATTCACCATATGGTCCACCATATTGATCCATTAAATATTTTGCCATCTTTAAATCTTTTCTTTTTATATTAATAGGATATTCTAATTTTTTTTGATATGCCCACATATTATACTCCTTTCTCCCAAGGCCACGGTGAATCATTCCATTTCCATGGATATGCATTTAGTGAATCACTTGTTTTAGTAATTGGTCCATATTTGTTTTGATACATTAACATATATTCACCTAAATTAGTGCGGTAGACATTATATAGTTCAATTGCGTCTTTATCATTTGGATTAATATCTAAATATAAACTTAAATCTATGCATGCGAAGCATAGGGCATCTATATAAGTTAACATCTCCGCTTGTTCATTCATTGGTTTAATATCGATTGGATTATCTATTTTATAAGTATTATATAAATCTGGAAACATGTTACCTCTAATTAAACCGTTATATGGATCAAATATATTATTTTTATTAATGTCTTGTTCATAAGTTGGGATATTATAGTTATTATTAATGTAGTTATAATATCCTCTATCTATATTGTAATTATTCATAAATACCTCCCACATTATCTTATGGTTTTAGTAAAATAGTGTATAGGTTTATAACTATTTAAACAAAAAGTAATATAAGGGGGTTGCAAAAAGGTAAAAAAGTTGATAGAATATTACATGTCAGCAATGACATCTTGGCGTGGTTGGTGAAGTGGTTAACACGGCGGATTGTGGTTCCGTTATGCAAGGGTTCGATCCCCTTACCGCGCCCCACTTAAGTATTTTAAAAGGAAGAGTTATCTCTTCCTTTTTTATTATTCTTCAATCATATTTAAAAATTTTGTCATTATTTTAGAATGTGTTTCTTTTATTTCTTCTTTTTGCTCTTCTGTTAATGGTATGTTGCCTTCATATAAATCGTTATATAGATTTTTTTTCTGTATTTCTTTTTCTTCGCAGCGAATCATGCCATCAATTAATTCTTCTTCAGTGAATTTCTTTTCTAAATATGTGTTTAAATTATTTGCATCTTCAATTGTTTTTTCAAATTCATCGATGTTATGAATGGCAGGTCTAACCAAATGAATTATATCATCTTTAAGTATATTTCCTCTTGCATCTAGTCGTATTTTTAAATCATCAAGCGTGTCTTGTATTTTACCAGTAGTCTTATTACAAATATTACTGATAATAGTTAATATTGCTTCAGCTTTAGATGCACATACTCTTGAATAACATCTATAATAATTTAAAACAGCTGGATTATATGCGTATTTTTTAGCAGCTAACTCATCCATAAATTTTTCTGTATTCCATTTGACATATTCCCTAGAAGATATACTAACAGATGGCTCGCGGCTACTTTTTCTTGCTTCTATTCTTGCTTTTAATTCTGGTTCATCTTTACTAAATCTTTCTTCTAAGTAAGCTTCTATTTTCCCATCTGTAACTGTTATTTCGCTTTCAGTAAGAAATAATATTATATCTTCAAAATTTCTACCACTAAGTTTTTCTAAAAGGCTCATCATTACCTCTGGCTCATAATACTTATTTTCCTCACTATCAAAGTATTCATTGTAATCAATTTTTGTCATAAAAACCTCCTATATACAATATCATTATATCATACTAAATATATTTGACAATAATATATTTATATGTATAATATACTTTAGTGAGGTGTATATATGGGAAAAGAATTAACGATTATTATGCCGGTATATAATACGCCATTACCATTACTTGAAAGGACTTTAAAAAGTGTTGATAATGAAGCGGTTGATGTATTGATTATAAACGATGGCTCAAATAAAGAGACAACTGATTGCCTTGAGAAATTTGCGAAGGGTAAAAAACACGTTAAATTAGTCAATCAGGATAATCAAGGTGCCGCCATGGCTCGTAAGAATGGATTGAATTTTCTTACAACTAAATATTTTACATTTGTAGATTGCGATGATGTTTCTCATGTAGATAACTTATTAAAGTTATTGAACAAAATGAAAAAATATGACAGCATGGTAGGAAATGGCAGAATTAAATGCTATTTACCAGGTTCACCTATTGGATTGAATAATAAAAAATGGAAACTTGAACATATAGACTTTATTAAAGATAAAAGTTTATTAGGTAATGTCACATGTACATTTTGGGATAAAATATATCATGAAGATTTAGCGCCTGTTATTCAGACACCATCCACTCATACACAATATCATGATATGGAAGTAGTATATCCGGCACTAATAAAGTCAGGCGACATGGTTCATACAAATGACATTATATATGAATATAGAATGAGAAAATCGTCATCTTCTAATGGAGAACTTGACCCTGTATCATCTACTTGTATTAGTAAGATATTAGAATCATATAACTTTATGATTGATATATTAAAAGAAAATGAATTGTATGCTGATTATAAGAATGAAATGGATTCGATAATGGTTAAATTAATATATCAAAGAATGAGGAGAATGCTTTTGAGCAATGATATAAAAAATAAAGTAGAAATGGCTTCTTTATTCTTAAATATTATTGAAAGTATTGTTCCTAATTATACTAATAATATATATTATAAAGATGATTTTAGAGATTCGGAAATAAATGATAGAATTTCATTTATATTATGTAGTCAATTTATTAAAAGATATGGGATTAATAAAACATATAATGGTGAATCTCCAGAAGAATTATTAAAAAAATATGATGAATCAATAATACTAAAATCAAAATAAAAAGAAGAATATTTCTTCTTTTTTTTGTAATTATTTGGTATAATTATCTTAGGAAGGAGTGATTTTGATGTATACTTACGGTTATACTACAGTATCTGCACCTAAGGCTACTTCAAGTTTAGCTGCTGCTGGTGTATGGGGAATTATTGCTGCAATCTTAGCAATCATTGGTGGAATTTTAGTATATGTTTTATTCTTAAGCAAGAAAAACGAAAAGAAATTCACAGGTTTTGTTAAATGGTTATATGATTTCTTATCATTTAAAACATTAACATTAGAAATGTTATTAAAAGTATTCTACTTAATTACAGCAATTTACTTAACACTAGTATCATTTGCATTCATTGGTACAAGTGCATTATTATTCTTCGGTATCTTAATCTTAGGTAACTTATTCGCAAGAGTTATTTACGAAGGATCATTATTAGTAATCTTAATTTACAAGAATACAAAAGAAATCAACGAAAAAAAATAATCGAATAATCGATTATTTTTTCTTTTTAAGTTCATCTCTGATTTCAGTTAATAATTTAACTTCAGCAGATGGTTCAGCTGGTTTAACTTCTTTTTCTTTTTTCTTTTTGCCAATGCTCATTATCTTATTTACTACCTTAAGCATAATAAATAATACGAATGCCATTATTAAGAAGTTGATAAGAGCTGTAACAAAGTCACCCCATAATAAGTATTGACCTGCTTCACCTTCTGGTGTCCATGGTAAATGGATAGAACCGCCAAATGAAGCACCACCAATTGAATTGATTAGTGGATTAATAAAATCATTTGTTAAAGCAGTTACTATACTAGCAAATGCAGAACCGATAATAACACCGATTGCCATATCCATAACATTTCCACGTAATACGAATGCTTTGAATTCTCCGATGAATCCTTTACCACCTTTTACTGCTTTATCTTTTAAAGCTTTTGGATCAACTTTTTTAACCATATGATTACCTCCTACCCAAATTATAGCACAACTCTTTATCTAATTAAAGTGTTTTATTTTGTCGAATTTTGTCGAACGATTTTTAATTAAGTCATCTAAAAGTAATAGTATAATTTATGTAGTGAGGTGATTGCTATTACTGTTGGAGGATTTGAATTAGATAAAGAACAGATGGATGCAGTATGTAGTGATTCAAAACATATAATGGTTGTTGCAGGTGCTGGATCAGGTAAGACAACTACTATCATAGGTAGAATAAAATATTTAATACAAAATGGCGTAGATCCAAATAGCATTCTTTGTATATCTTTCACTAACGCTACTGTGGAAAGTTTAAAAGGTAAAATTATAGATGAGATAAATGAATCAGTAGATGTATATACTTTTCATAAACTATCAATGAATATCTTGAATAATAGTTTAGAATATAAAATATGTTCATCCGATTTCTTAGACTATTTAGTTAAAGAATATCTTGAAAATATTATTCTAAATGATATAGATATGATGTATATAGTACTTAGATATTTTAACTTATTCACAGTAAAAATAAATGTATTAAAGAAATATAGGCAATTGATATCGGATAAAAAAATTGATAGATTAATACATTTAATTACTAAATTTATAAGATTAATGAAGACTAATGGATATGATATATATAGTTTTAATAAATTCTATAAAAATAAATTTAAAAGAAAAAGTTTTTACTTTCTAAAATTAGTTTTAATTCTATATCAAAAATATCATAATGAACTTAGAAGTATGGGCGAATTAGATTTTGATGATTTAATTATAGAAGCTAGAAATATGGTGGACAAATACGGAATAAAAAATAACTATAAATATATAATAATTGATGAATTTCAAGATAGTTCTATGATACGCTTCAGTCTAATTAAAACTATCCTTAATAAAACTGATTCATCTTTATTTGTAGTAGGTGATGATTTTCAATCTATATATAAATTTGCTGGATGCGATTTAAGAATAATGTTAGACTTTAAAAAATATTTTAAAGATGCATCGATATATAAAATAACTAATACATATAGAAATAGTCAGGAACTAATTGATATAGCTGGTTCATTTATAATGAAGAATAAAAATCAAATATATAAAGAATTAAAATCTAACAAAAGATTGGAAGATCCTATAAAAATAATAAAATACAAAGATTATAAAAAAGATTTTAAAAAACTAATTGAGGAGATAAGTGTAAAAAATAGTATACTTGTGTTAGGTAGGAATAATAAAGATATTTATAAATTATTAGATAAGGATTATAATATTGATAGTGGCTTCAATATAGTCTATATACCAAAAAATATTAAATTCAAGTATATGACTATTCATAAGTCGAAAGGATTAGAAGCTGATGTTGTTATAATAATTAATTTAGTGAATGATATAATGGGTTTTCCATCTAAATTAGAAGATAACAAAATATTATCACTTGTTAGTAATAAAGCTGATGCTTATCCTTATAGCGAGGAAAGAAGGCTTTTTTATGTCGGCCTAACAAGGACTAAAGGGTATGTTTATTTATATACTCCTAAGTATAACGCATCAGAATTTGTAGATGAAATAAAGAAGGCGTGAAGTAAATGGATTATGTTAAATTAGTAGAAACAATTAATGCTGAATTAGAAGCAAATGGTATAAATACAATATATACTTTAATTACTAATAATGTTAGTATATCAACGATAGAAGATTTAATGATAAATAATACGAAAGAATATTCTAAACTTACAGATAAAGAAAAGAAAGGTTTTCAAGTATATTTAAAGACTTTAAGGAGCCAATGTAAACTACTTTCAATTTTTTAGCACTCTCCTATTGACTTTGCTAATTTTTAGTGCTATACTTAATTTGTAAGTGAGGAAAACTTACGAAGGAAAGGAAATGATTATATGTTACCAAGTATTTTTGATGATGTTTTTGATAATATGTTTGAAAAAACAAATAGTGATATCATGAAGACTGATGTAAAAGTAGTAGGAGATAATTATTTGGTTGATATATCCGTTCCAGGATATGCTAAAGAAGATATTAAATTGGAATTAGAAAAAGGATATCTTACTGTAACAGCTGAGAAAAATAAAGAAGTAAACTCTGATAGTGAAAAATATATCAGAAGAGAAATTTCTTATGGTAAATGCAGCCGTACATTTTATGTAGGTGATGCTATTACTGAAGATGAAATCAAAGCTAATTATAAAAATGGTATCTTATCAATAACAGTTCCAAAAACATCTAAAGTTGACAATAAAAAAGTAATTGAAATAGAAGATTAGTAACGAAAGTTACTTTTCTTTTTTTGCCCTAAAATATAGACTTATTTTGTCTAATTTGATACAATATTATTGATATGGAAAATGGTGATTTTATGGGAAAAATAATTGCGTTAGTTAATCAAAAAGGTGGTGTAGGTAAAACTACTACAAGTATCAACTTATCAGCATCTTTAGGCGCTTATAATAAAAAAACTTTGTTAATAGATTTGGATCCACAAGGTAATAGTACTACAGGAGTAGGAATAGATAAAAGAGAAACAAATAAAAGTATCTATGAATTACTTATTGGTGAAGGAACAATAGATGAAGCTATCATTAAAACTAAATTTAAAAATTTATCTATTATTCCCGCATCAATTAACTTAGCTGGTATTGATATTGAATTAATGGAAAAAAGCAGATTAGATCATGAATTTAATAAAAATGCACAATTAAGATTAAGACTTGATGAAGTTAGGGATATTTATGATTATATTATTATAGATTGTCCACCTTCATTAGGTATCTTAACTACAAATGCATTATACGCAGCTGATTCAGTAATAATTCCAGTACAATGTGAATTCTTCGCGTTGGAAGGAATTATGCAACTATTAAACTCAATTATGTGGGCACAAAAGAATTTAAATCCAACTCTAGATATAGAAGGCGTATTGCTTACAATGTTAGATAATAGAACTAACTTAGGATTAGAAGTAGTAGAAGAAATTAAAACATACTTTAAAGAAAGAGTATATGATACTATTATTCCTAGATTAGTTAAATTATCAGAAGCACCAAGTCATGGTATGCCTATACTTGCATATGAACCAAAAAGTAGAGGTACAGAAGCTTACCTTAATTTAGCTAAAGAGGTGATTACAAGAAATGGAAACTAAAAAAAGAGCCTTAGGAAAAGGATTAGAACAATTATTTAATAATGAAAATTTTGATTTAGATACATTTGAAAAAAATGTTATTGAGTCTACTCCAAAAGAGGAAATTGTAGAGTTACCTTTAGATGAGTTAAGACCAAACCCTTATCAACCGAGAAAACTATTTGATGATGGGGCATTAAATGAATTATGTGAATCAATTAAAGAACACGGTGTATTCCAACCAATAATTGTTAAGAAAAGTATTAAAGGATATGAAATAATAGCTGGCGAAAGAAGATTTAGAGCTTCTAAATTAGCTGGTAAAGAAACTATCCCTGCAATTATAAGAGATTTCACTGATGATCAAATGATGGAAATATCATTATTAGAAAATCTTCAAAGAGAAAACTTAAATCCTTTAGAAGAAGCATTAGCTTATAAAAATATGATTGATAGATTAGGATTAACACAAGATGAACTATCTAAGAGAGTTGGTAAGAGTCGTAGTCATATAACTAATATTATAGGAATACTTAGATTACCAGCAGAAGTACAAAAGATGATAGCAGAAGAAAAACTTACTATGAGTCATGCTAAAATCTTAAGTAAAATTGAAAATGAAGAAGAAATTCTTGCTATGGCTAGAGAAATAGCAGAAAAAGGTTTAGCTGTACATGATCTTGAAGATATCGCACAAAATAAAGAGAAAAAAGTAAAGATTGTTAGAAAAGAAAAACCGGAATCTAACGAATTCAAATATGTTGAAGATATGTTAAGAGATAAGTTAGATACAAAAGTAAAAATTAAAGATAAAAAAGTAATAATCAACTTTACAAATATCGCTGATTTAAATAGAATATTAGAGATATTAGATGTGAAGGAGTAATATATGGATAGAACAACTATCATTAATAAAATAATAGTTCCTATAGCTATTATTTTAGTTGGTATTTTAATGTATACAGTTATTAAAAGTGTTATAACAAAAGCATTTAAATTAAGAAATAAAACTAAAAATAATAGATATAAAACTATTGAATCATTAGCGAAGACAATATCTAAATATTTTATTATTATAGTATGTGCTTTAATGATACTAGATAAATATGGTATAGATACAAAAAGTATCATAACATCATTAGGTATTGTAGGTGCCGCAGTTGCTTTAGCTATGCAAGATTTCCTAAAAGATTTTGTAGCTGGAATATCAATAGTTGGTGAAAACCAATTTGCTATTGGTGATTTAGTTAAAATAGGAGATTTCATGGGTACTGTTACAAGTTTTACTCTAAAAACAACTAGAATAAAAGCTTGGACAGGAGAAGAAAAGATAATTAGTAATCACCTTATTGGCGAAGTTATTAATTATACACATAACAACTCATTAGCTTATGTAGATGTGGGATTACCTTATGAAGAAGACGTTGAAAAATTAGAGAAAGTATTGAATAAAATATGCTCAAAAATATCTAAGGAATTATCTGATTTAAAAGGTGAAGTTAATGTTTTAGGATTAGAAAATTTAGATTCTTCAGCTATTGTATATCGTATAACAGCTGAGGTAAAAAGTGGTACTCATTTTAATGCTCAAAGACAAATGAGAAAAATATTAAAAAGTGAATTAGATAAAAATGGTATAAATATACCATATAGTCAGTTGGTGATTCATAATGGATAAAGAATATAAATTAGGTAGTATTGTAACAATGAAAAAAGAACATCCTTGTGGTTCTAATGAATGGGAAATCACAAGAGTTGGAGCAGATATAAAAATTAAATGTTTAAACTGCGGAAGAAGTATTATGCTACCTAGAATAGAATTTAATAAAAAACTTAAAAAAGTTTTGAAATTAGATGGTGGTGAATATGAAAAAGAGAAATAGAACACCTAAAGTATTAGGTCCAATATTTGTAATGGGAATTATTGTTTTAGGACTTATGATTCTAAGCTTTATACTTTCAGTTATTGGTATTGAAAGTGAAGAAGCAGTAATAAATTTTGGACATCTAGAAATGAGTTTAGTATCAATAAAAAACGCTTTTAGTATTGATGGTATTAAATACATTTTAAGTAATTCAATAACTAATTTCCGTTTATTAGAACCTCTTGCTTTAATAATTGTATCTTTAATAGCAACAAGTATAGCAGAAAGATCTGGTTTAATTAAACATATGACAATGCCTTTTAGACAATTAAAGACATCTGTTATAACTTTCTTCACATTATTTATATGCGCAGCAATGACCTTCTTTGGGGATTATGCATTTATAATTGTATTACCTTTAATAGGTGTGGTGTATAGATATTTAGGAAGAAATCCTATGCTTGGTATAATTACTGCTTTCATAGGAATTACGTGTGGTTATGGTACTGGTATTATATATAATTATAATACTTATATATTAGGTACATTAACAGAGTTATCTGCGACAATTGAAGTAGATCCAACATTCTCTTATGATGTACTATCTTGTATGTACATAATGATTGTTAGTACATTAATAATTATTTTCTTAGGAACTGCAATTATAAATAAATATTTAGTTCCAAAATTTAAAAGAGTTCAAATTGAAGAAGATGAAATTAATATTTCTAATAAAGCTCTATGGGTAACTAATGCAGCTACATTAGTAATATTAATCGCGACAGTCTTAATGATACTTCCTGGTGGAGTATTACTTGATAACTCACAAACTACATATGTAGCCAAACTTATGAGTGACACAGCTCCATTTAAAGAAGCCTTGATGTTTATCATATTGGTAGCTATGATGATATGTGGTGGTATTTATGGATTTATATCTAAAAATATTAAAAATAGACTTGAATATAATATTGGATTATATAAAAGTTTTGAAAACTGTGGATATATATTTGTATTAATGTTCTTTGCATCAATTATGTTTGGAGTATTAGAATATACAAATATAGGAACAGTTATTTCAGCTATATTAATAAATATAGTTAGTTCATTACAATTTTCAGGTGGATTATTAATAATTGTATTCTTTGTATTTACTATATTAATAAGTATATTAATCCCTAGTACTTATACAAAATGGAATATGGCATCTCCACTTGTTGTACCACTATTTATGCGAGCTAATATATCTCCGGAGTTTACTCAATTTATATTTAGTATTGCAGACGGAATAGGTAAAGCAATATCGCCATTCTTTATATATTTTATAATCATGTTAGGATTCTTACAAAAATATAATGATGGTGATAAAAAAGAAATTACTATTGTTGGTACAATTAAATTAATATTACCTACAGTACTTTTATTAGCGGTTGTATGGTTAGTATTAATAGTATCATGGAATATTATAGGTATTCCTCTTGGAATAAATACTTATGCGACTATGTAGTCGCTTTTTTCTTTTATATTTTTAAAAATATGGTATAATGAGTTAGGAAGAAGTGATATTATGAGTTTAAAAGCAGGAATAGTAGGATTACCTAATGTAGGTAAATCAACATTATTTAATGCCATTACTAAAAAAAATATATTAGCTGCTAACTATCCATTTGCAACTATAGATCCAAATGTAGGAGTAGTTACAGTTCCTGATAAAAGATTAGAGTTTTTAGAAAATCTATATATACCTGAAAGAGTGGTTCCAACTACATATGAATTTACAGATATAGCTGGACTTGTAAAAGGTGCATCTAAAGGTGAGGGATTAGGTAATAAATTCTTATCTCATATTAGAGAAACAGACGCTATAGTAGAAGTTGTTAGATGTTTTGATAATAGTGATATTATTCATGTTGAAAATAGTGTTGACCCAATAAGAGATATTGAAACTATCAATATTGAATTAATGCTTTCTGATATGGAAATTATTGAAGGTAGAATTGGTAGAGTTGAGAAAAAAGCAATAACTAGTAAAAATAAAGATGATATGAAAGAATTAAATTTACTTCGCAAGATTAGAGATGGCCTACAACAAAATATACCTGTAAGAAGATTAGATTTAGATGAAGATGAACAAATGCTTATCAAGTCATTTGCATTAATAACTGCAAAACCAATTATATATATGGCTAATATATCAGAAGAAGATATTGTTGCTGGTGGTAATAAATATACTGATATGGTAAAAGGTTATGCAGAAGCAGAAGGCGCTGATACAGTAGTTGTATGTGCTAAGATAGAATCTGAATTAAGTGAATTAGAAGAATCTGATAAAGCTGAATTCTTAAAAGACTTAGGAATTAAAGAAAGTGGTCTTGATCAATTAATAAAAGCAACATATAGATTATTAGGTTTAGCTACATATTTTACAGCTGGATCTGATGAATGTAGAGCTTGGACATTTAAACAAGGAATGAAGGCACCTGAATGTGCTGGTATAATCCATACTGATTTCGAAAAAGGATTTATCAAAGCTGAAGTAATGAGTTTTGAAGATTTAAAATATCTAGGTAATGAAAAAGCTGTTAAAGAAGCCGGTAGACTAAGACTAGAAGGTAAAGACTACATTATGCAAGATGGAGATATTTGTCATTTTAGATTTAATGTCTAATATAAATATATAGAGTAAAATAATAAAAAAATTATATTTACTTTATATATTTTTTTTGTTATAATACCCCTAGAGCGATGAGCTCCTTGCTTCTTAGGAAGCCTTAAGACCATAAGGAGGTGTATTATGAGAAATTATGAAATCATGTACATTATTAGAACAACTATAGCAGAAGATGAAGTAAAGAAAGTTGCTAAATCTTTTGAAAAAGTTTTAACTGATAATGGTGCAAAAATTACTGACGTTAATGAATGGGGTCAAAGAGAATTGGCTTATGAAATTAACGACAATAAGAGTGGTTATTACTATGTTATAACTTTAACTGCTAATGATGATAAAGCTATTAGTGAATTTGATCGTTTAGCTAGAAATAGTAAAGATGTAGTAAGACATTTAATTACTAAGAAAGAAGACTAGTGAGGTGCGTTTATGAATAAAGTTGAATTAGTAGGACGTTTAACTGCAAAACCAGAACTTAGATATACAAGTTCAAATATGGCATATGCAAGATTCTCTGTAGCGATTACAAGAGCTTTTGCTAATGCTCAAGGTGAAAGAGGAACAGACTTTATAAACGTTGTAGTTTGGGGAAAACAAGCTGAAAATGTTGCTAACTATTTAGATAAAGGCAGATTAGTAGGCGTTGAAGGAAGTATCCAAACTGGAAGTTATACAGATAAAGATGGAAACAAAAGAACTTCATTTGACGTACGTGCCGATCGCGTTGAATTCTTAAGTTCAAGAGGACAAGGTGCAGAATCAAATGATTCATCTAATGAAATGTTTAATGCTCCAAGCAATGACATTGATTTAGAAGGTGATCCATATGCTGAATATGGTGATTCTGTTTCAATCGATGATAACTTCCTAGATTAATAAGGAGGAAATTATGGCTGAATTTTATAGAAAAAAGAAAAAAGTTTGCCAAATGTGTGCTGGTAAAGATGTAGATTATAAAAATGTTGAAGTAATCAAAAAATATGTTAGTGGTGATAAATATAAAATATTACCAAGAAGAATTACTGGTGCTTGTGCTAAACATCAAAGACATATTGCTGCTGAAGTTAAAAAAGCACGTTTTATGGCATTAATTCCATTTACAAGATAAGCGATTTAATCGCTTTTTTTGTGATTTGACATAACATATATTATTTAGTAAAATATAAAAAGTTTTGAAAAGGGGGGGAGTTACTATGGCATTACTAAGATATTATATAAATGATCTTGATAATGTTGTTTTAGAAATAGTTGAAGATAAGGAAACAACACATGTAGTGGATCAAGATAAAATTGCATATGGACTAGCGTATCTATCTAAAATGAACTTTAAAACTATATATGATTGCATTGAATTAGGTAATTTTGCAACATTTAGAAATAAAGCACTTTCTTTAAAGATAGAAAACTATAGTGAAGTTTTAGGTAGAATTGATATAGATATTGCACTTAAAATTCATAAAAAAGTAGAAGATTATAAAAGAATGAAAAAACTTCCTACTATTATTAAATTGGCTGCAGCCGGAACGTTAACGTTAGTTTTAACTGGATTTACGGCGTATGTTGCTAATAATATTAATGAAGAAACATCTCCCGAAATTACTACATTAATGGATACATCAATGTTTGCTACTAGTACTATAGATACAACTAGTCATATATATGAGGTACCTTTTATACCAAGTAAATTACCTGAAGATCCATATATGTATCAAGTTGATAATGAAAGTGAAGCTACAGTAGCTAGTTCACCTGTGGTAGTAGATTATCCTGATGCTGTACTTACTTCTGATAATAGAATATATTTTACAGGAGTTAAACAAACAGGTATATCACGTAATTATACTAATTATACATTTTTCTATAATAGATGGATGCCTAATACTGGACAAAGAGCTGTAGCCGATATATGGGATACTATTGATAGAACGTCAGACCGTGGAATAGCAACAATCAATGGAAGATATTTAGTGGCTGTATCTACTACATTTGGTAGAGTAGGAGACTATATAGATATAGTATTAACTAACGGTGAAGTAATTCCTTGTATTATCGCAGATGCTAAAAGTCCTAACGATAGAAACTACACTCCATATGGTCATAGACTTGGTGGAGGACGTATCGATGGTGTTGAATGGGAATCATTGGGTGCTAAAGAAGATATTGATATATCAGGTTGGTCTGGTGTAACTATAGATTATATACAAATAAAATGCGTATCAATATTTAATCAACCAGTAGAAATTTTAAATGACGAAAATTTAGAATGGATTGATGACGAAAACATAGAAGTATTACTTGATGATGAAATATTAGTTGATGAACAAATTGATGATGAATTTGAATTAGACTTAGTGGAAGATAATGTAGAAACAGAAGAGGCCGATGAAGATCTATCCCTTGAATTTGTTTATGAAAGTGATGAAGACATTATTGAAGACACAACAGAAGAAGAGGACGCAAAAGTATACTCGCTGTAAAATTTAAAAAAAGTTTAAAAAAGTGTTGATTTCCAACACTTTTTGTAATATAATTAATTACGTGTGGCATGCTTAGATGTGTGAGGTTGCCGATACGCCAGGTTAAGTTGTAAAAACTTTACGGCGCAATCGGGTTATTTACACGGAGCAAGTCTATACTAGATATAGGCGAAGGGAGGATACAATAATGGCAACTACAAAAGTTCGTATCAAATTAAAAGCTTTTGATCATAAGAGCTTAGACAATGCGTGTGCTAAAATTGTTGAAACAGTTAAGAGAAATGGTGGAGCAGTTAGTGGACCAGTACCACTACCTACAGAAATCGAAAAGGTAACTATTTTAAGAGCTGTTCACAAATATAAAGATTCACGTGAACAATTTGAAAAGAGAACACACAAAAGACTTATTGATATCAATAATCCAAGCAAGGAAACAGTTGAGGCATTAACTCATATTGATATTCCAAGCGGTGTTGATATTCAAATTAAATTATAGGAGGTAGAATATGAAAGGAATCTTAGGTCGTAAGATTGGAATGACGCAAGTATTTAGCAAATCTGGTAAATTAACTCCAGTAACTGTTATTTCAGTTGAACCAAATGTTGTAACACAAATTAAGACAATTGAAAATGATGGTTACGAAGCTATTCAATTAGGTTTCGATACTAAGCGTGAAAAGTTAGCGACAAAAGCTTCATTAGGAATTACTAATAAAGCGAAAACTACACCTAAGCGCTTCTTTAAAGAAATTAGAGGTGTAGATATTAAGGATTATGCTTTAGGACAAGAAGTTAAGGCAGATATCTTTACTCCAGGAGAAGTTGTAGACGTAACTGGAACTACAAAAGGTAAAGGTTTCCAAGGTGTTGTTAAACGTCATGGAAATAATAGAGGTCCTATGGGACATGGTTCACATTATCATAGAAAACCAGGTTCAATGGGAACAATGAGACCAATGCGTGTATTCAAAGGTAAAAAATTACCTGGACACATGGGAGTATTAACTGTAACTATTCAAAACTTAGAAATAGTTGATGTTGATCTTACTAATAATGTTATTTTAGTAAAAGGAAATGTTCCTGGTGCTAAAAATGCATTAGTTGTTATTAAATCCGCTGTTAAAAACCCTAATAAAGTAAATCCTAGAGAAGAATTAATTACTTATGTATCAAACGAAGTAATTGAAAATACAGAAGATGTTACAGAAGTAGCTGAAACTGTAGAAGAAACTGTAGCAGAAGAAACAGTAGAAACTGCTGAAGAAGCTACTACAGAAGAAAGTGCTGAATAGGAGGTACAACATGAAAAAGATTAATGTATTAAATATTAAGGGAGAAAAAACAAGCGATATAACATTAAATGAAAAAGTTTGGGGAATTGAACCAAACGATGCTGTTATCTATGATGCAGTAAGACTTGCTCGTAATGCAGAAAGACAAGGAACAGCTGAAACAAAAACTCGTAGTGAAGTATCTGGTGGTGGAGCAAAACCATGGAGACAAAAAGGTACTGGACGTGCTAGACAAGGTAGTACAAGAGCACCACATTGGTATCATGGTGGAGTAGTATTTGGACCACATGCAAATAGAAACTACACTCAAAAACAAAACAGAAAAGAAAGAGTTTTAGCTTTAAAATCTGTTTTATCTTACAAAGTAATTGAATCAGAACTAATTGTAGTTGATGATATTAAATTAACAAGTAACAAAACAAAAGAATTTAAAGATTTAATGTCTAATTTAAAATTAGATAAAAATATCTTAATCGTAGTTAAAGAATTAGATGAAAATTTAGTTTTAGCTAGTCGTAACTTTAGAAACGTAATTTTATTAACAGCTGATGAAATCAATGTATTAGATATTATCTCTGCTGATAAGATGGTAGTTACTAAAGATGCAGCTAAAGCTATTGAGGAGGTGCTAAACTATGAATAATTATAGAGATATCATAAAAGCACCAATCGTAACTGAGAAAAGTGCTAAGTTAGCTCAAGAAGGAAATACTATTACATTTAGTGTTGATACAAAAGCTAACAAAACTGAAATTAAACAAGCAGTAGAAAAATTATTCAATGTTAAAGTTGAATCAGTAAATACTGTAAATGTTAGACCAAAGAAAAAAAGAGTTGGTCGTTATGTTGGAAAAACAAATAAAGTTAAAAAAGCAATTGTTAAATTAAGTGAAGGTAGTTCAATCGAACTATAATCTTAAAAGGAGGATATTATGGCAATAAAAACATATAAACCAATGACTAATGGTCAAAGGAATATGTCAGTTATCGTTAATGACGAAATAACTAAGACTACTCCAGAAAAATCATTAGTTGTTACACTAAAGAAAAATGGTGGACGTAATAACCAAGGTAGAATTACCGTACGTCATCATGGTGGTGGTGAAAAAAGAAAATATCGTATTATTGATTTCAAAAGAAATAAAGACGGTATTGTTGGAACAGTAACTGCTATCGAATACGATCCTAATAGAACAGCTAACATTGCTTTAATTACTTATGCAGATGGTGAAAAAAGATATATCATCGCTCCAAAAGGTTTACAAGTTGGAGGAAAAGTTGTTAGTGGAGATGCAACAGATATAATTGTTGGTAATTCATTAATGCTTGGTAATATACCTGAAGGTACAATGGTTCACAATGTTGAATTAATGCCTGGTAAGGGAGCACAAATGGCTCGTTCTGCAGGTTCAAGTGTTCAAATATTAGGACATGAAGGAAGATATACTTTATTAAGACTTCAAAGTGGTGAAGTTAGAAAAGTATTAAGCGCTTGTAGAGCTACTATAGGTGAAGTAGGAAATGCCGATCATGAATTAGTTAAAGTTGGTAAAGCTGGTACAAAAAGACATATGGGTATTAGACCTACAGTTCGTGGTTCTGTTATGAACCCTAATGACCATCCACATGGTGGTGGTGAAGGTAGAGCTCCAGTTGGACGTAAAGGACCAGTTACTCCATGGGGTAAACCTGCTTTAGGACATAAAACTCGTGACAGCAAAAAAGCTAGTAACAAGTTAATTGTTCGTAGACGTAATAAATAGGAAAGGATGATTAAATAATGGCTAGAAGTAGTAAGAAATTACCTTTCATTGATGCACATTTAATGAAAAAGGTAAAAAATGTTAAAGAATCTGGTAAGAATGAAGTAATTAAGACATGGTCTAGACGTTCAACAATTTATCCTGACTTTATCGGACATACATTTGCTGTTCATAATGGTAAAGAATTTATCCCTGTTTATGTTACAGAAGATATGGTTGGACATAAATTAGGTGAATTTGCTTTGACACGTAAATTCGGTGGTCATGGCGAAGATAAGAAATAAGATAGAGATCAGGAAGGAGGACTAAAATGGAAGCATATGCAATTGCAAAAGGTGTTAGAATTTCACCTAGAAAAGCTCGTTTAGTTATTGATTTAATACGTGGTAAGAGTGTTGTTGAAGCTCGTAACATATTAAATAATTATAATAGTGACGCTGCAAGATATACTATTAAAGTATTAGATTCAGCTATCGCTAATGCAGAAAACAATTTAGGTTTAAAACGTGAAAACTTAATTGTTTCTGAAGCATACGCTAATGAAGGCGTTGTACTAAAAAGAATGAAATTTGGTTCTCGTGGACATGTAGATCCAATTAAAAAGAGAACAAGTCATATTACTGTTAAGGTAAGCGAAAAATAATTAATGCAAAGGAGGTAAACTGATGGGTCAAAAAGTTAGTCCAATAGGAATGAGAATTGGAATAAATAAAACTTGGGAATCAAAATGGTATGCTGGCAATAAAGATTTTGCTAAATACTTAAATAATGATGTTAAGATCCGTAGATTTTTAGAAAAGAAATTAAAAGACGCATCTGTTTCAAGTATACTAATTGAAAGAACTGCTAAGAAGACTAATGTAATTATTAACACAGCTAAACCTGGTGTTGTAATTGGTCACAGTGGTGAAGAAATTGAAAAGATTAAAAAAGAATTATCAAAATTAGTTGATGAAAACGTTGAAATATCTATCATGGAAGTTAAGAACCCTGACATGGTAGCAGCTTTAGTAGCTGAAAATATAGCTCACCAAATTGAAAATCGTGTTTCATTCAGAGTTGCTCAAAAGAAAGCAATCAGAAATACAATGAAGGCTGGAGCTAAGGGTATTAAAACATCTGTATCAGGACGTTTAGGCGGAGCTGATATGGCAAGAACAGAAGGATATACTGAGGGAATGATTCCTCTACATACTTTAAGAGCTGATATTGATTATGCTCATAAAGAAGCTGATACTACTTATGGTAAGATTGGTGTTAAAGTATGGATTTATAAAGGTGAAATCCTTCCAAGTAAAAATAAGGGAGGTAATGTAGATGGCAGTAATTCCAAAAAGAACTAAGTATCGTCGTCCTCATAGACTACCTTATGATGGTAAAGCTAAAGGAAATACTGAATTACATTTCGGTAGTTATGGTTTACAAGCATTAGAAGGTGCATGGATTACACAACAACAAATTGAAGCAGCCCGTGTTGCTATGACACGTTACATGAAACGTGGTGGAAAAGTATGGATTAATATTTTCCCTCACTTATCATTAACTAAAGTACCTCTAGAAACTCGTATGGGTAAAGGTAAAGGTCAACCAGAAGTTTGGGTTGCAGTTGTTAAAAAAGGTAAAATCATGTTTGAAATCGATGGGGTTACAGAAGATATAGCACGTGAAGCACTTAGACTTGCTATGCATAAACTTCCTATTAGATGTAAATTTGTAAAGAAGGAGAGTGAGACTAATGACTAATGAAGAAATCAGAAAATTATCTAATGAAGAATTAGTTAAGAAAATTGATGAATCTAAGGCTGAATTATTTAACCTACGTCTTAGTCAAGCTTCTGGGAGTTTAGAAAAACCTTCAAGAATTAATGAATTAAGAAAGCTAGTTGCTCGTATGAAGACTATTCTTCGTGAGAGAGAACTAAATAAGTAGGAGGTTAATATGGAAACTAGAAGACAAGAATTAACAGGAAAAGTTGTAAGTGCAAAAAATGATAAAACTATAACAGTTTTAGTAGAAACATATGTAAATGATAGTAAATATCATAAACGTGTTAAATATTCAAAAAAATATGCAGCACATGATGAGAATAATGTAGCTGGTGTTGGTGATACAGTAGTTATCGCTGAGACTAGACCACTATCAAAAACTAAACATTTCCGTTTAGTAAAAGTAGTAGAAAAAGCAATTATTCTATAGTTGCTAACAAGTAAAGGAGGATTAATATGATTCAACAAGAAAGTCGTTTAAAAGTTGCAGATAACTCAGGTGCACGTGAAGTTTCAGTAATCCGTGTAATGGGTGGAAGCAAAAGAAAATTCGGAAATATTGGTGATACAGTTGTTGTAACTGTAAAAAAAGCTACTCCTACTGGTACAGTTGGCAAGGGAAAAGTTGTGAAAGCTGTAGTGGTAAGAAGTAAATTTGGTCTAAAAAGAGAAGATGGATCTTACATTAAATTTGATGACAATGCTTGTGTATTAATCAAAGATGATAAAAGTCCAATCGGAACTCGTGTATTTGGACCAGTAGCAAGAGAATTACGTGATAAAGATTTTATGAAGATCGTTTCACTTGCTAAGGAAGTACTATAGTTGGAGGGTGAGATTATGAACTTAAAAACTGGAGATAAAGTAGTTGTTATTACTGGTAAAGACAAAGGTAAACAAGGTAAAATAATCAAAACTTTAAGAGCAGAAAATAAGGTTATCGTTGAAGGTATCAACATGATAAAAAAACATGTTAAACCAAATGGACAAAACGCTGGAAGTATCATTGATATGGAAGCGCCTATTAATGCATCTAATGTTATGATAATTGACCCAAAAACTAATAAGGGTACCAGAGTAGGACATTCTACTGATAAAAAAGGTAAAAAAATTAGAATCGCAAGAAAATCTAATGAGAATCTTGATTAATTGGAAGGAGGGTATATATGAACCGCCTAAAAGAAAAATATAATAACGAAATCGTAAATGAATTAATGAGTAAATACTCATACAAAAGTAAAATGGAAGTTCCAAAATTAGATAAAATTGTTATCAACATGGGTGTTGGTGATGGTGCTTCAAATGCTAAATTATTAGAAGCTGCTGTACATGACTTAAAATTAATTTCAGGTCAACAACCAGTTGTAACTAAAGCTAAGAAAGCTATCGCTGGTTTCAAAATCAGAGAAGGTCAAGCTATCGGATGCAAAGTTACTTTAAGAGGTGAAAATATGTATAACTTCTTAGATAAACTAATTAGTATTACATTACCTCGTGTAAGAGACTTCAGAGGTATCTCTAATAAATCATTTGATGGAAGAGGAAACTATACATTAGGATTAAATGAACAATTAATTTTCTCAGAAATTGTATACGATGATGTCGTAAAAGTACGTGGTATGGATATAGTATTTGTTACAACAGCAAAAACTAACGAAGAAGCGTATGATCTTTTAAAGGGTTTCGGTATGCCATTTAAGAAATAACGAAATTAGGAGGAAAATATGGCTAAGAAAAGTATGATAATTAAAGCTAGTCGTAAACCTAAATTTAAAGTACGTGAGTATACACGTTGTCAAAGATGTGGTAGACCACACGCTGTACTTAGTAAATATGGTATCTGCCGTATTTGCTTTAGAGAACTAGCTTATAAAGGACAAATACCAGGATTTAAAAAATCAAGCTGGTAGGATGAAGGGAGGATATATATGGTAACAGATCCAATCGCAGATATGCTTACAAGAATTCGTAACGCTAATCAAATGCGATATAAAGAAGTTGAAGTACCCGCTTCAAAAACTAAAGTAGAAATCGCTAAAATCTTAAAAGAAGAAGGATTCATAGCTGATTATAAAATTAATAAAAATAAACCACAAGATATTATAGTTTTAACACTAAAATATGGTGAAAAGAAAGAAAGAGTAATTACTGGATTAAAGAGAATTTCTAAACCAGGATTACGTGTATATGTTAAAGCTGAAGAACTACCAAGAGTTTTAAATGGTTTAGGTATCGCTGTAATTTCTACATCTAAAGGAATTATGACTGATAAGAATGCTAGAAAGAACTCTTTAGGTGGAGAAGTATTAGCATACATTTGGTAGAAAGGAAGATATTATGAGTCGTATTGGAAATAGAATATTAACAATACCTGCAGGCGTAACTGTTACAACTGAAGGTAATGTAGTTAGTGTTAAGGGTCCAAAAGGTGAACTTTCTACTGAAATTAATAAACACATTAAGGTTGAAGTTAATGGAAATGAATTAAAAATTTCTAGAGATAGTGATTTATATAAAAATTTCCATGGAACTGCTAACGCTAACATTAACAACATGATTAAAGGTGTAACTGAAGGTTATGAGAAAAAATTAGAGGCAGTAGGTGTTGGTTATAAATTTGCTTTAAAAGGTAAAGATTTAGATATCGCTGCTGGTTATTCTCATCACGTAGAAATGGTAACACCAGAAGGAATTACTTTGGAATGTCCAAGTAATACTGAATTATTAGTAAAAGGAATCGACAAACAATTAGTCGGTGAATTTGCTGCAAAAATAAGAAAAGTAAGAGAACCAGAACCTTACAAAGGAAAAGGTATTCGTTATACTGATGAACACATTATCCGTAAGGTTGGTAAGAAAGCTTCTAAATAATAGGAAGGAGAGCTATTCATGATAAAGAAAGAATCACGCAATGAAATGCGTCAAGCAAAACATGCACGTGTTAGAGAAAAAGTATTTGGTACTAGTGCAACACCTAGATTAAATGTTTTCAGATCTAATGGTAACATTTTTGCTCAAATTATAGATGATGAAAAAGCTGTTACTTTAGTTAGTGCTTCTTCTATTGACAAAGAATTAAAACTTAAAAATGGAGGAAATGTAGAAGCTGCTACTAAAGTCGGTGAATTACTTGCTAAAAGAGCTAAAAAAGCAAAAATTACAAAAGTCGTATTTGATAGAGGTGGATACCAATATCATGGACGTGTAGAAGCATTAGCTACTGCTGCACGTGAAAATGGACTAGAATTCTAAGGAGGGAAAGTATGGAAAAAACTACAAAAAGAGAACCACGCCCAAAACAATTCGAAGAAGAAATTATCAATATTGGTAGAGTTACAAAAGTAACTAAAGGTGGTCGTCATTTCCGTTTCTCTGCTACTGTAGCTGTTGGAGATAAAAAAGGTCAAGTAGGAATTGGAACAGGTAAAGCTAATGAAGTACCTGATGCAATTAAAAAAGCAGTTGCTGCTGCTACTAAAAATGTATGTAGAGTTTCAATTGTAGACGAAAGAACTATTCCTCATGAAGCTGTAGGAGTTAGAGGAGCAAGTAAAGTTATGTTAAAACCAGCTAAAGAAGGTACTGGAGTTAAAGCAGGTGGACCTGTTCGTTCAGTATTAGAATTAGCAGGTATTAAAGATGTCTTATCAAAATCACTTGGATCAAACACAAAGATTAATATGGCTTATGCTACATTAAATGCTTTAAAATCACAAAGAACAGTTGAAGAAGTTGCAAAATTACGTGGTAAGAAAGTAGAGGAGATTATCTAATGAAATTATATAATTTACATGCTAACGAAGGGGCTACACACGCTACTAAGAGATTAGGACGTGGTACTAGTTCTGGTCACGGTAAAACAAGTGGTAAAGGACATAAAGGACAAAACGCTAGAAGCGGCGGCGGAGTAAGAGCTGTATTCGAAGGTGGACAATTACCTTTATACAGAAGACTTCCTAAAAGAGGTTTCACAAACGCACGTTTCAAAGTTGAATATGCTGTAATTAACATGACTGATTTAAACAGATTTGAAGATGGAGCAGTTATTACTCCAGAATTATTAAAAGAAATGGGCTTAGTTAAAAATCAATTATCTGGTATCAAAGTATTAGGTAACGGTACTTTAGAGAAAAAAGTAATTGTTAAAGCTCACAAATTTTCAGCTAAAGCTGCTGAACAAATAGAAAAACTAGGTGGAAAAGCAGAGGTGATTTAAAATGTTTGCAACAATTAAGCAAATATTTAATCCAAGAAACAAGGAATTACAAAAACGTATTTTGTTTACCTTTGCTTGCTTGATAGTTTTTAAAGTTGGTACTGCAATTGTAGTTCCAGGAATCGATCAAGCCGCACTTGGTACAAGAAGTTTAGGATTTCTTGAACTAATGAATGTAATGGGTGGTGGAGCATTAGAAAAGTTTTCTATCTTTGCTCTAGGTGTTATGCCTTACATCACTGCTCAAATCATCATTCAATTATTAGAAATGGATATTGTTCCTTACCTAGCTGATTTATCAAAGCAAGGTGGAACTGGTAGAGCCAAATTAAATCAAATAACACGTATCGCTGGTATAGCACTTGCATTCGTTCAAGGTTATATCTATTCATTCACTTATATGAATGGTGGTAGTGTTATGGATTATATGAGTTATTCACTTGTTTTAACTGCAGGTACTTGTGTATTAATGTGGTTAGGTGATGTAATGACTCAAAAAGGTATCGGTAATGGTATGTCAATCATCATCATGGCTGGTATCATATCTAATTTACCTAACATGTTTGCTCAAGCATGGACAGGTTTAATGGATGGCACTGCTAGAGGAATAACATTATTTGTAATATATGTAATTGTTTACTTAGTAATTATACTTGGTATTGTATTCTTCCAATTAGCTGAAAGAAGACTACCAGTTCAATATTCTAATAAGCAAGCAACATCTATGGGGGCACAAAGTTATTTACCATTTAAGCTAAACTCTGCAGGAGTTGTACCGGTAATCTTTGCATCTGCATTGTTATCAATACCGTCAATGATTGCTAATTTCGCTAAGAAAGAAGCATTTACTGCTTTCGTAAATAAATATTTAGTAACAAGTGTACCTGTTGGATTTGCACTATATGTTATATTCATATTTGCATTTTCATTCTTCTATGCATTCTTACAATTAAAACCAAAAGATATGGCTGATAATTTACAAAAGAATGGTGGTTATATCCCAGGTGTTAGACCAGGTGATGATACACTAAAATATATAAACAATGTGTTATATAGAATCACTTTTGTAGGTTCATTTGCTTTAACAATATTAGCTGCATTACCAATTATATTTGGTATGATTGCTAAAGATCTACCTGCTTCAGTAAGCATTGGTGGTACAGGACTTTTAATTGTAGTTGGAGTTGCACTTGAAACTTATAAACAAATTGAAGGTTCACTTGCAATGACAAGTTATAGAAAAGGAAGAAGAAATAGATGAATATAATATTAATCGCACCTCCAGCTGGAGGAAAAGGAACTCAATCTGAGTTATTATGTTCAAAATATAACATTGCTCATATATCTACAGGAGATCTTTTAAGAGCTGAAGTAGAAAATGGCAATACAGAATTAAAGAAGATCATGGATGCTGGTATGTTAGTAAGTGATGAAATCATTTTTGATTTAATCAAGAAACGTATCAGTTCCAATGACACTATTAATGGTTATTTATTAGATGGATTTCCAAGAAATATAGAACAAGCTAAAACTTATGATGAAATTTTGAAAGATTTAAATAAGGATATCGGATATGTAATTGAATTAAATATAGATCCAGAGTTAGCAGCTAAACGTATTAGTGGTAGAAGAAGTTGCCCTAAATGTGGAGCTACTTATAATATATATTTCGATGGGATGAAGCCTACTAATGAGAATATATGTAATAAATGTGGTTCATCTTTAACTAAAAGAGATGATGACAATGAAGAAACATATAAAACTAGATATAATACATATTTAGAAAAAACTAAACCATTAATTGATTATTATAAAAAATCAGGTGTTTTATATGTCGTTGATGCAAATGGAACACCAGAAGAAACATTTAAAAACATCGAAGATATAGTAAGAGGTGATTAGAATGATCACTATAAGAAATGAAGATGAAATCGAATTACTTAGACGTGCTGGTGAAATAGTTGGTGAAACACATCACTATCTAGAAAAATTTATTAAACCAGGTATCACAACTAAGGAATTAGATAAATTAGCCTATGACTTTATAATAAGTAAGGGTGCAACTCCATCTTGCTTAGGTTATGAAGGTTATCCTGCAACGCTATGTACATCAGTAAATGATGAGGTAGTGCATGGAATACCAGGACCTAGGAAACTTAAGAATGGAGATATTATTACACTTGATATTGTAGCTTGTTATAAAGGTTATCATGGTGATTCAGCTTGGACTTACGCAGTCGGTACTATAGATGATAAGAAAAAGTACATGATGGAGCATACTGAAAAAGCTTTATTTGAAGGTTTAAAAATGGTTAAACCAGGTAATAGAGTTGGTGATATTAGTCACGCGATAGAAGAGTATGCCACTAAACATCACATGGGTGTCGTAAGGGAATTAGTTGGTCATGGTGTCGGCACAGATATGCATGAAGATCCAGAAGTACCTAATTATGGTAAAGCAGGTAGTGGACCACTTCTTAAAGAAGGTATGGTTATTGCCGTAGAACCAATGTTAACATATGGTAAGAGATATGTTTGCATATTAGATGATGACTGGACAATTGTAACTGCTGACGGTGAGCCATCAGCTCATTATGAGCACACTGTAGTCGTTACTAAAGACGGCTATGAGATATTAACGAAGAGGTGATATAATGGCAAAAAGTGATACAATTGAAGTCGAAGGTAAAGTAATAGAAGTATTACCTGGCGGCAAATTTAGAGTTGAATTAGAAAATAAACATACTGTAGAGGCTCATGTTTCTGGTAAAATCCGTATGAACTATATCCGCATTTTACCAGGTGATACAGTAACTGTTGAGATGTCAACATATGATTTAACACATGGGCGTATAACTTACCGAAAATAAAAGGAGGTATTATATATGAAAAAGAAACCATCAGTTAAAAAAATGTGTGAAAACTGTAGAATTATAAGAAGAAATGGAAAAGTTAGGGTAATTTGTACTAACCCAAAACATAAACAAGTACAAGGTTAATAGGAGGTTAAAAATGGCACGTGTTAAAGGTGTAGATATACCAAATAATAAAAGAGTTGAAATAGCTCTAACATACATTTATGGTATTGGTAGAAGTTTATCTAATACTGTTTTAGATGCTACTGGTATCGATAAAAACAAAAAAGCTGGCGATTTAACTACTGATGAAATCGCAAAACTTCGTGATGAATTAAATAAGTATGCAACTGAAGGTGATTTACGTCGTGAAGTTAATATGAATATTAAAACTAAGATGGAAATCAATTCATATGAAGGAACTCGTCATAAAAAAGGTTTACCTGTAAGAGGACAAAGAACTAATAGAAACGCTCGTACTCGTAAAGGTAAAGGAAAAGTAGTTGCTAATAAGAAAAAATAATTGAAATAAGGAGGTTATTTGTATGGCTTATAAAGCAAGAAAACGTAAGACTAAAAAGAATGTACCTGCAGGTAAAGCATTTATTCATTCAACATTCAATAACACTATTGTAACAATTAGTGATATGGAAGGTAATGCAATAAGTTGGGCTTCAGCTGGTACTTTAGGTTTTAAAGGAAGTAAAAAATCAACACCATATGCAGCTGGTATGTCAGCAGAAGCTGCAGGTAAAGCTGCTGTAGATATGGGAATGAAAAAAGTTGAAGTATATGTAAAAGGACTTGGTTCAGGTCGTGAAACTGCAATTAGATCATTACAAACTGCAGGATTAGAAATTACTTCAATTTCTGATGTAACACCTATACCACATAATGGATGTCGTCCACCAAAACGCCCACGTGGATAATGAGAGGAGTGTTTAGATTTGTTAAATTTTGAGAAACCAGTATTTAAAATTACTGACTATGTAGAAAGTAATAATTATGGAAAATTTGAATTAGAACCTTTAGAAAGAGGTTTTGGTATAACTTTAGGTAACGCTTTAAGAAGAGTTATGTTATCTAGTTTACCAGGAAGTGCAATTGTAGCTATCAAAATTGATGGTGTAATGCATGAATTCCAAACTATTGAAGGTGTAGTAGAAGATGTAACAACTATTATCTTAAACTTAAAGAACATAGTTGTTAAGAATCATTCTGAAGAAGAAAAGGTAGTTCATCTATCTGTTCATGAAGAAAAAACTGTAACAGCTGCTGATATTGAAACTGATGCAGATGTTGAAATAATCAATAAAGATCAAGAAATTGCTACTGTATCAAAAGGTGGTAAACTTGATATTGAAATGATTATTGGTAACGGTAGAGGTTATGTTCCATCTACAGAAAATAAAAAATATGTAGAAGGTAACAAATTAGGATATATCGCAATCGATGCGTTATATTCACCAATTGATAATATCAGTTATGAAGTTGAACCAGCTCGTGTTGGTCAAAATGATAACTATGATAAATTAGTTATGAATGTTTCTACAAACGGTTCAATCCGTCCAGAAGAAGCTATGGCTTTAGGTGCACAAATATTAATTGAACACTTTAATATCGTAACTAATTTAAGTGATATTTCTGATATGACAGGAATTATGAACGCTAAACAAGAAGACAGCAAAATTAAGAAATTAGAAACTCCAATTGATGATTTAGATTTCTCAGTAAGAGCATATAACTGCTTAAAGAGAGCTAATATCAATACATTAGGTGATTTAACTGAAAAATCAGAATTAGAAATGATGAAAATACGTAATTTAGGTAAAAAGTCTTTAAAAGAAGTTATTGATAAAATTAAAGATATGGGACTTAGATTCCGTGACGAAGATTAGTAGTTAAGGAGGATAATTATGGCTTATAGAAAATTAGGACGTACTAATAAACACAGAAGAAGTATGCTAGCTAATTTAACTAAAAGTGTTATCATGAACGAAAGAATCGTAACTACAGAAGAAAGAGCTAAAGAAGCACGTAAATTTGTAGAAAAGATGATTACTTATGGTAAGAAAGGTACTTTAGTAGCTAGAAGAAATGCATTAGCATTCTTAGAAAATGATACTGAAGCTGTTAAGAAAGTATTTGATGTATTAGCTCCAAGATACGCTAAACGTAATGGTGGCTATACAAGAATTTTAAAGATGACTGAAAGAAAAGGCGATGACGCTTTAGAAGTTGTTTTAGAATTAGTTGAAGGAGATGCTAAATAGCATCTTTTTTTGTCGTTAGAATAAGAAATATTGTTAAAAATTAATATTTAGTATATAATTATAATAGGGTGGTTATATGAAAGCTATGGTAACTGGCGCTAGTAGTGGAATAGGACTAAAAATGGCACGTATTTTAAGCGAAATGGGCTATGATCTTATTCTAGTAGCTAGAAGAAAAAATAAATTAGAGGAATTAAAAGAGTCTTTACATACTAATGTGACTATTATTCCTATGGATTTATGTAGTACATATAATTGTATGAAGCTATATGAAAAAACAAAAGATGAAGATATTGAAGTAGTTATCAATAATGCTGGATTTGGTCTATTTGGTGAATTCACTAAAACAAATATTGATAAAGAATTAGATATGATAGACTTAAATATTAAAGCTGCTCATGTATTAACAAAACTTTATCTAAAAGATTTTAAAAAACGTGGCTACGGTTATATTTTAAATGTCGCATCTATGGCGGCTTTTATGCCAGGTCCTATGATGGCTACATATTATGCCACTAAAGCATATTTATTAAGACTTACAGAGGCAATTAATTATGAACTTAAGATAGAAGGTATTCCAGTTTATGTTGGGGCGTTATGTCCAGGACCTATTAAGACTGAATTTGAAAGTGTCGCACATGTAGAATTTAAAACTAAAAAAATGGATAGTGAATATGTTGCCAGATATGCGATTAAAAGAATGTTTAAAAATAAAAAGATAATTGTACCAGGATTTGGTATGAAATTAGCTAAAACATTCTCTAAGTTAGTTCCAGATAGTTTATTAGCTAAAATATCTTATAATAGTCAGAAAAGGAAGTGATTGAAATGGCTGGTCAAATAAGAAGTTATATTTCTTATATTAGTGTTGATAGTGATGAAAGTTACTTAGACCGTATCGAAAAAATGATATCTGAAGTTGAAGACGACACTACTAGGGCCGCCCTTCAATTAGAATATACAAACAAGGTAAATCAAATAAATATAATGAAAAGATATATGGCTGAAAAAGTATCAGTAGATTTACCAAAAGAAAAAGAATCTATAGAACCTATAGTGGATGAAGAACCAATAGAAAAAATTAAAACATTTGAAGAAGAAATGGAAGAAAAAATAAGGGAATATCAAAATTATAAGGAAGATATAGAAGAAAAGGAAGATAGTTTACCAGACATTTATACAAATGCTTATAATTTAGTTAAGGTTTATAATATGAAACCTACATTATTAAAAGAAATACCTGCTGAAAGAAAAGTCTCTAAAGTAAAAGTTAAGAGTGCTTCTAGATCATCTTATAGAACTACTTCCAATGAATTTAATAAAATACCTGTATTACCTATAATAGAGGATGCAGTACAAAGTTCTTATTAGAACTTTTTTCTTTTAAAGTAAATGTAATTATAGTATAATGATTATAGTGGTGATAATATGGAGAACATTATTAAATTAAAAAAAGTAAAATTCAGTTATGAAGATAAAAAAATATTTGATAAGTTTGATTTAAATATTAGGAAAGGAAGTTTCACTTCTATAATTGGACCAAATGGATCTGGTAAATCAACATTAATGAAATTGATTGTTGGATTATATAAAGCTGAAGGTACAATAGAAGTAGATGGAATTAAAATATCTGAAGAAACGTATAAAGAAGTCAGAAGTAAAATTGGATTTGTATTTGAAAATCCGGATAATCAATTTGTAGCTGAAACAGTTATGGATGAAATTGCTTTTGCGTTAGAAAATATGAATTATGATAAAAAACTAATTAGAGAAAGAGTAAAAGAAGTAGGTAAGCTTCTTGATATTGAATCTATCATGGAAAAAGAACCACATAGTCTAAGTGGTGGTCAAAAGGAATTAGTTGCCTTAGCTAGTGCTTTTGCTACACATCCTAAAATATTAGTTTTAGATGAAGCTCTTGACATGATTGATAACAATAGAAGAGATGATGTCTTAAAAGTATTAACTGATTTAAATAAGAAAGGTTTAACTATTATAAACATCACACATAATTCAGAAGAATTATTATATGGTACAGATATTGTTGTTATGAATGATGGTAAAGTTATGGATCAAGGTGAAACAAAAGAGTTACTAAGAAATGAAAAACTATTTAAGAATAATGGTTTAGAATTACCTTTCGTTGTAGATTTATCATATAAGTTAAAATATTATGGTTTAGTTGATGATATTGTTTTAGATATAGATGAGTTGGTGAATTTAATATGGAAATAAAATTTGATGATGTAAGTTATACTTATAATGCAAAGACACCTTTAAAGAAAGTTGCTTTAAGAGATATTAATTTAGTTATTCAAGAAGGTAAAGTTAATGCTTTAATAGGAACTTCTGGTTCAGGTAAAACAACATTAATTCAACTAATCAATTCACTTTTAGTACCTACAAAAGGTAAGGTAAAAGTAGATGAAGATTTAATAGGACCTAAAAGTCGTATAAAAAATATAAATGCTTTAAGAAGAAAAGTAGGAATAGTATTTCAATTCCCTGAAGAACAATTCTTTAACTTAACAGTTAAAAAAGAAATAGAATTTGGTTTACTTAGTTTTAATTATAGAACTAATGAACTTGATAAAAGAGTTAGTGATGCACTTAAAATGGTAGGATTAGATGATAGTTATCTTGAAAGAGATCCATTTAAACTTTCAAATGGTGAACAAAGAAAAGTAGCTATTGCATCTATATTAGTATTCAATCCAAAAGTAATAGTTTTTGATGAACCTACTATTGGTTTGGATTATGATAGTAAGAAAAACTTAGTTAAACTAATTAGAATGTTAAAAAATAGATATAATAAAACAGTAATAATCATTTCACATGATATAGATTTTATACATGCTATATCAGATTATGTAATATTACTTGATAATGGTAATTTAATAATAACTGGTAATAAATATGATATATTAGCTAATCCAGAAGCATTAAAACATTATAATATACCAATGCCAAAGATAGTGGAATTTTCATATAAGGCACTTAAGGATAAAGGAATTAAAATGGGATACAGGGACGATGTTAATGATTTATTAAAGGATATATATAGATATGCTAAATAATATAACTATTGGCAAATATTACCCTGTAAGAAGTCGTGTCCATTTAATGAATCCATTATCTAAAATAATTTGTACAATTACATTTGTATTAATGTGTCTATTCGCGAATAGTATGCTTATGAATGCTATGCTATTTATATTAGTAATCTTAATGATTATAAATTCACATATTCCAGTTAAGTATTTCTTTAAGACAATTAGGTCTTTAAGATTTATATTACTATTTACAATTATATTTAATATGATATTAAATATATATTTTGAAACAACATTAATTATGTTATCAAGATTAATATTATTAGTTTTATATACTAGTATATTAACACTTACGACTCCACCTACTGAGATTACATATGGATTAGAAAAATTCTTATCTCCATTAAAAGTATTTAAAGTACCAGTTAATAGAATGGCATTATCAATTTCAATTGCTTTAAGATTTATCCCAACTATCATCGATGAAGGTAACAAAATCCTTAAATCTCAAGCATGTAGAGGTATTGATTATAATAGTTCAAATATTAAAGATAAATTAGTAGCTATTAAAGCTTTAATTGTTCCTATGTTTGTTTTAACTATTAAAAGAGCTGATGAATTAGCTGACGCTATGGAAGTTAGATTATTTAGTATTTATAGAAAAAGAACTAACTTTAGACAAAATAAATGGGGATTCTATGATACATATTTAGTATCTATTCATGTGGTTTTAATGCTTACATTAATAGTTAGGAGTTTCATGGTATTATGAGATATTTAATTACTTTTTCCTATGATGGATCTAAGTATGGTGGATATCAAAAACAATTAGATATTAATACTATACAAGCCGAATTAGAAACTGCATTAACAAAATTAAATAATAAAGAAACTTCTGTTGTTGCTTCTGGTAGAACTGATAGAGGTGTACATGCTATTAATCAAAAAGCTCATTTTGATTTAGATATTAATATTACACCCGATAAGCTTAAAATGGCTTTAAACAGTTTAATTCCTAATGATATATATGTTAAGAATGTAGAAGTAGTAGATAGTAATTTCCATGCAAGATTTAATGTTAAATCTAAAGAATATGTTTATAAGATTAATCTAGGTGAATATAATCCAATTGAAAAAGATTATATTTATCAATATGGTAAATCACTAGATGTAGAAGCAATGAATAAGGGTATAAAATACTTTATAGGTATGCATAACTTTAAATCTTTAGTGGCAGCTGATGATGTAAGAGATAACTATGATAGAGAAATTATATCTGCTAATATAGAAGTAGAAAATGATATAATGACTATTTCGTTTGTAGGAACTGGTTTTCTAAGATATATGGTTAGAAATATGGTTGGATTACTTATTGAAATGGGTGAAGGTAAAAGAAAAGCTAGTGATGTTTTAACAATACTAGAAAAAGAAGATAGGAAAGCATCTGGTAAAACAGCTCCAGCATGTGGATTATATCTAAAAAATGTTAATTATTGACATTATTAATTGATTATAGTATATTAATAGTGTGCTTGGCACATAGTTGTAAATAATCTCGCTCTCGGGTGGTGCGAGTAACAAAATATCCCGGTCGTAAATAATCTCGCTCTCGGGTGGTGCGAGTAACAAAATATCCCGGTTGTAAATATAAGAAGGTTTTGTGTTTTACAAAGCCTTCTTTTTGTTTTATAGGAGGATATATGAAGATAAAGATTGGATATTTATATCATATCAAAGATAATTTCTTTAATTTAGTAGACGATAATAAATTAATGCAAAACTATGAAAACGGGCATACCAGACCTACTTACTATGCAGCTAAAATAGACGGTACATTATGGTTTGTACCACTATCATCTAGAATAGAGAAGTATAAGAATATTTTAGCAAAAAGAAAAAAACATAATTATTGTGAGACGATCATTGTTAGTGAAATATTTGGTACTGAACAAGCAATACTTTTACAAAATGCTTTCCCGTGTATAGAAAAATTTGTCGCGCATGTTCATAATATTGATGGGGTAGAAATTCAAGCTATAAATTCGTTAAAAGTTAGAATTGATAAGAATTTAAGACGTATGCTAAGGCTTAAAACGCATGGAATTAACTTGTTTATGTCTGATATTGATAGAATAAAAGATATAATTATTAATGAATTAGTTCAAAAAGTGTAAAAATAGGAATTTTCATTAATAATTTGCTATATTTTTGTTGACTTTATTTGCTTTTTCACATATAATTAATACTGGTACATTTTTAATCCCATATAAGTGGACTTGGGACATCCACTTAATATAATGGAGAAAGGAAAATTAAGCATGAAAGATACATATATGCAAAAGAAAGAAGAAGTAGTGAGAAATTGGTATGTTATCGACGCTACAGATGTTAACTTAGGTCGTTTAGCTACTAAATGTGCTCATGTACTTCGTGGAAAACACAAACCTACATATACTCCACACGTTGATTGCGGAGATAATGTAATTGTTATCAATGCTTCTAAAGTTAATTTAACTGGAAACAAATTAGATGACAAAATTTATTACAATCACAGTGGTTACACTGGTGGTCTAAGAGAAAGAACAGCACGTGAAATGAAAGAAAATTATCCTGTAGAAATGGTTGAAAGAGCAGTTAAAGGAATGCTTCCAAAAGGAAGATTAGGTAGACAAATGATTAAAAAATTATTTGTATACGCTGGTGAAGAACATCCACATGCAGCTCAAAAACCAAGTGCTATGGAAGTTAAGTAGGAGGGTTAAATGAAAAAGGTTTATACTGGAACAGGTCGTAGAAAATCTACTGTTGCAAGAGTAAGAATGGTTCCTGGTACAGGAAAAATTACTGTTAATGGTAGAGACGTTAGAGAATTCTTCCCTTACGAAACTAATGTTATGGATTTAATGCAACCATTAGTTGCAACTAATAACGAAAAAACATTTGATATTGAAGCAAATGTTACAGGTGGTGGTTTTACAGGAGCTACTGGAGCTATTCGTTTAGGTATTACAAGAGCTTTACTACAATATGATGAAGCTAATGAAGGTAATGATGATAGCTATAGAACAACATTAAAAAGAGCTGGTTTCATAACTAGAGATCCTAGAATGAAAGAAAGAAAGAAACCAGGACTTAAAGCAGCACGTCGTGCGCCTCAATTCTCAAAGAGATAATATTGTGTTTCAAAACTCGCTTATGCGAGTTTTTTTGTGATATAATCTATGTAGGTGATTTTGTGAATAATAAGGTTAGAATATTATGGAGTGGTATAACAGGAAGAACTGGAAAAGAAGCATATGAATTAGCTAAACAAAGTAAAGAAGTAGAAATAGTGGCTGGCGTATGCAGAAATAATAGTGATTTTTATAATTATGATCAATTGGATGAAATAAAAGAAGAATTTGATGTAATAGTTGATTTTTCACATAAAGATAGTTTTTATAAAATGTTAAATTTCGCATTAAAGGTTAAAAAGCCAATAATAATAGGTACATCTGGTTTAGACGAAGAACAAGTAAAAGCTTATGAAGAAGCATCAAAAATAATACCAGTATTTAGGGGTGGTAATTTTAGATATAAAGTTAAAGAATTCATAGATTCTGTAGTTGAATATGCTAAACAAACTAAAGATAGTGAAATTGAATTAGTAGAAACACATTATAAGACAAAAAAGATACCAAGTGAAACAGCTAAAGTAATAGCCAAAAGAGTATTGGATGAAACAGGTAAAATAGTTAATATAAAATCTTTTTTAGAATATGACGAATTAATTAATGACTGGAGAGTAGGAAATTTACATTGTCGTGTTATAGGATTCAAAGAATTAGCTTCTGATATTTTAAAAATAGCTCTTTTGATGAAAGATAAAAATCCGGATGGATTATATGATTTAGATAGATTATTAAAATAGTTAGGAGTCTCTATGGAATTAATATTAGTTGATAAAAATAATTATAAAAAAGCAATAGAAATACAACGTATGATATTTCCAAAAGAAGATGGTGCTTTAAATATTTTAGCGTCATTAGATAGGGATTTATTTATAGAAAAAACAGGATTAGATTATGTGGATGATCATGTTAAGTATTATTTAGCTAAGGTTGATGATAATTATATTGGAATAACAGGTATATATTATTATGATTCAGATAATGCTTGGCTTGCTTGGTTTGGTATTTTAAAAGAATTTAGAAATAATGGTTTAGGTAGGCAACTTCTTAGAAATACAGTATCTAAAGTGAAAACTATGAATTTTAAAACTATGAGATTATATACTGATTTTATTGATAATAAGGATGCGATTAAATTATATGAAGAAGAAGGATTTGTAGGCGAAAAATATACTCTTGAAGAATTATCCTATGATTGTAGAATTTATTCTAAAAGTTTAATAAATGATGATGTTGATTTATGAGATAATAAGAATCTAAATTTAACTTATCAATCAAGTTTAGATCATATGAATCGTGATGATGTAGATAAGATAGTTGAAATGTATAATGAAATAATTAAAAAAGCATAAATTTATGCTTTTTTATTGTAATATATTCGATACTTTTGTATAATAAATCACTATGTGAGGAGAAATTTTATGAGCAATTTATTTAGAAAATTTGTTTTAGCTAGGGAATCAGCTCAAATTAAGTCTGTCACTGAAGATTTAGGCTTAGAGTACCATGCATATAATTTAGGTAAAATAAAAATGAGTGGTATTATTGCATACGAAATGACAGATGAAAATTTGATTTATTTATATCCTTTAAATGATGGATGCCCAACTTGTAATTTTAGATTTTATAAAAATGATGAATTAGTTATTGGTAATTATAAAAATTATAGTGAAATAGCTAATTTAGATGATATTATTTTGCAATTGGTAAGAATATATAATGCTTCACTTGATAAAGGTATTGTATTAGATCCATATTGCTTTATGCTTAAATTAACTGATGAGGTTTCTGAAAATTATCATGGCCGTGCTGATTTATTAATAACTGAACGCGCAATTAGAAATCTAAGATTGAATGAGCATAATTTTGAAGAGGAAAACAAATATTTTATTAATCATTTTTTAGATCATTTTATCGGTTGGAATTTTGGTGTATCAGTTAATAGAAATGAAACATTAGAAAATGAGTTAATCGCGCTTAATAATAAAGTTATTGATAAAGGTATCAGAGAATATGCAGGGCCAGGTTTTGACGTTATGGGAACATGTGAGGAGCATAATGGGCTACAACATTATAAATTACCTTTAGAGAAAACTAAAACTATAGGTACAAAAAAATAATTGAAAGCATTAATGTAAATTTTAGTATATACTTAATGTATACTCTTGATTTAATTCAAGGGTTTTTCTTTTTTTATTCTATAAAAAATGTTATAATTTAGATGGTGATTTTATGACTAAAGTTAGTGTTATAATACCGGCTTTCAACGAAGAAAAATATATTAAAAAATGTATTGATAGTATACTTAATCAAACTTTAAAAGATATAGAAATTATATTGATTGATGACGGCTCTACTGATAAAACTTTTGAAATTATGAAATATTATGATAACAATTATGATAATGTTACAGCTATCCAAATGAATCGTGGTGGTGTTGGTAAAGCAAGAAATAAAGGTATAAGCTTAGCTAAAGGTGAGTATATTAAATTTGTTGATAGTGATGATTATATTGAACCTAATGCTTTAGAATTAATGTATAATAAAGCGAAAGAAAATGATGCAGGTATAGTTAGATGCAGTTATAGAACCATTATAGGACCATTTAAATTGGGTGATTTCCATAATTACTACAAAAGAAAAAATGGCGTTATAGATACTACTAAAGATAAAAATTATATAGTAAAAGAAACTGCAGGTATCGGTAATAAGTTAATTAAAAGAGATTTACTTAAAGATACTAATTTTGGTGAAGGTATTAAATGGGAAGATTTAGCTTTTGTACCAGCTATATTAGCTAAATCTGGTAAAGTTTATTTCATGAATGAGGCTTTATATAATTATAGATTTAATTTAAGTACTTCTGTATTAGACCAATTTAGAGTTATAAAAAATATTGATGATATATTTAAATCATTAGATAAATTAAAGTCACGTATGCCAAAGGGCTATGAAGAACAATATAAATCAATATTTACTATCCATTTATTATATAGATTACAGGAAGTGGAACATTGGTTGTTCTACTCTAAAGAAGAAAAAGAAAAATTATTTAATAAGTTTATAGATATTCTTAATAAAGAATATGATGGTTGGTATAATGACTCTGAATTAAATGAATGCCTTGATAATAAGCCGGCATTTAAAAAAGCTGTTAAAAGATTAAAAAAATATTATAGGTAGGTGATAATATGTTAAAAATAAGTGATAATTGGAAAGATTATGAATGCTTAGATGCAGGTAATGGTGAAAAGTTAGAACGTTGGGGTAATGTAATATTAAGAAGACCAGATCCTCAAGCTATGTGGAAAGTAGACTATACTGATTTATGGAAAAAACCAGATGGCTTCTATCATAGAAGCAATAAAGGTGGTGGCTACTGGGATTTTAATAAGAAGTTAGATGAATATTGGACTATTAATTATAGAGATTTAAAATTTAAAGTAAGCCCAACTAATTTTAAGCATACAGGTTTATTTCCTGAACAAGCTACTAACTGGGATTTCATAATTGATAAAATTCAAAATAGTGGTAGAAAAATTAAAGTATTAAACTTATTTGCGTATACGGGTGGAGCTACTATGGCAGCTAGTTATGCAGGCGCTGATGTGGTACATGTAGATGCTTCTAAAGGTATGATTGAATGGGCTAAAGAAAACATGAGATTATCAGGTTTAGAAAATAATGTAATTAGATTCATAGTAGATGATTGCCTTAAATTTGTTGAAAGAGAAGCTAGACGTGGTAATAAATATGATGCGATTATAATGGATCCTCCAAGTTATGGAAGAGGTCCTAATGGTGAAACATGGAAATTTGAAGAAAACTTATATAATTTAATAGTAGCTTGTACTAAGATATTAAGTGATAAACCATTATTTTTCTTAATTAATTCATATACTACTGGTATATCTAATATCGTATTAGATAATATTTTAAAAACAACTTTATTACCAATTTATCCAAATGGAAAGATTGAGAGTGGTGAAGTAGGTTTGCCTATCAAAAGAGATAATTTAGTATTACCTTGTGGTATATATGGAAGATGGGTATCTAATGATTAAGGTTATATATGAAGATAATCATTTACTTGTAGTAGAAAAACCTATTAATATGCCTACCCAAGAAGATGATAGTAAAGATCCCGATTTATTAAATGAATTAAAAAAATATATTAAAGAGAAATATAATAAGCCAGGTAATGTATATTTAGGCTTGGTTCATAGATTAGATAGACCAGTAGGTGGCGTTATGGTTTTTGCAAAGACTTCTAAAGCTGCATCAAGATTATCTGATCAAGTTAGAACTCATAAACTAGATAAAAGATATTATGCGGTTATAGAAGGTAAATTAGAAGAAGGAATATTAAAAGATAAATTACTTAAAGATACTAAAACCAACAATACAATAGTAAGTGATTTGGGAAAAGAATCAATATTATCTTTCAAAAATATTACCTATAAAGATGGATTATCATTAGTTGATATACATCTGGAAACAGGAAGATCTCATCAAATAAGAGTACAATTTTCATCTAGAAATCATCCTTTATATGGCGATCAAAGATATAATAAGAACGCTAAAGTAGGTGAGCAAATTGCTTTATTTGCATACTATTTATCTTTTGAACATCCAGTAACAAAAGAGAAGATGGAATTTAAATTAGACAAACCAAATAAATATCCTTGGAACATATTTGAATAGAAGATACTTAGGTATCTTTTATTTTTATGCGTCATAAAATTATTAGGTGATAGTATGAAATATAAAATATTTATGCTTTCGATATTTGTTATCAGTTTAGTTATATTTGGTACGGTTAAAGCAGATAATTCTTTATATGGTAAATGTATTTATCTAGATCCAGGTCATGGAGGAATAGGATAAATCCAAAAAATAAGTGAATGACTATGAATGATAATAAATACAAGAGTTTAAAGATACTTGAATAAAGTATCTTTTTTCGTGCATAAAGAAAGGAGAAACGATATTATGAATTTAAATTATGCAATATTTAGAAGTGAACCTATTTATACTATACCTGATTTAGCACAAATAGGATCACACAATAAAAGAGAAAAGAAAGCTTATCAATCAAATCCAGATATAAAATTAGAATTAACTAAAAATAATATTGAATTAGTACCCTTAACTGAAAAATATGTTAAGGGTTTTTATAACTTAACTAAAGAATATAAAAAAGAACATGATAAAAGAATGAAAACTGAAAGAGAAGATAGAAAAAAGACATTTAAACAAATGCTAGATAGATCTAATAATGTAATAGCTGATGAATTAATGTTTACAGCAACTAATGAGTTCTTTAAAAATATGACAAGAGATGATATTAAAGAATGGGCAGATACTTGTATGGAATTTGTTTATAATGATTTGGGTTATAAGAAAGAACAAGTTTTACACGCAACAGTTCATATGGATGAAAAAACACCTCATGTACATTGTGTAGTAGTTCCCTTAATTAAAAAGTATGATAAGAGGACTAATACTGAAAGATATACAATTTCTAAAAAACAATATATAAGAGATAAGATACACCTATCAGAGTTACAAGATAAATACCATAAAAGACTAACTGATAAAGGATATGATTTAGAAAGAGGTATTAAAGGTAGCGATAGAAAACATATTAAAATTAAAGAATACAAAAGAATAAATAGAGAGCTTGAGCAAAAAATTAATGTTAGATCCGATAGACTTACTAAAGAATTTGAGGAACTGGATAAAAAAATGGAATCTTCAAAAAATGTTCCATTTGATAAAAAGCATATTCTAATTGATAAAGATACTTTTGATACAATGAATAAGGTTATTAATGAATCTAAAAAAATAAAGGAATTAGAGCCTAAAATAAAGCAAGTTTTCAATGAAGTCGATAATTATGCTGATAGTTATAAATCATTAGAAAAAGAGAACGAAAATATTAAAAAAGAGGTTAAATCATTAAAGAATAAAAATGAGAAATTAGAACAAGAAAATAGAAACTTAAATAGTTTTATTAAATACTTATTTGATAGGATAAAAGAGTTCTTTAGAAATATATTATTAAAAGGAAATGAAGATTCAAAAGATTTAGCTACTCAGGAAGTTAAAGATTATTATAAATATGGAGATTTTCAACAAGATGATATTATTGATATTGCTAGAGGAACAACAAAAGAAGATGAATTATTTGATTATGCTTATATTCCAGATTATCATAAGGCAAATAATGAAGATATTGAAGATGATTTAGATATGAGTTTATAGAAAAACACCTTACATTTTTTATTTAATGTAGGGTGTTTTTTTATTTAATTTTTATATTATTAGTTCTACCAACTAAATAATCCATAGAGATATTATATGTTTTGCATATAGAATAAGCTGGAATTATTTTTATTAAACTATAACCAGTTTCATAATGATTATAAGTTGATTGATAGATGTTACATTTATCGGCAATTTGTTGCTGTGTTAATTTTAAATTTTCTCTTATCAATTTGAGTTTGTTACCGATTAGTTTACTATCTAATTTTATATTTTTATTATATTTAATATTCTTTCTTGTAAATCCAACAATAAAATCTAATGAATAATTATATAAATTAGCAAATCTTACTAATTTATTTAAAGGTATTGGTGTGTATCCTGTTTCCCAATTTGATATAGTTTGTTTACTTGCACCTAATATAATACCTAATTCTTCTTGTGTCATTTCAAGTTCTTCTCTGCAATATTTCAAATTATTATCTATCATATATATCACCATATTAATTTTCCCATTCAATTGGTGAATATTCACAAAAGTACGACACGCTGAATAAAATATGATATAATAATTAAGGCAAGTTTAGGATTTATATAAAGGAGCTATGAATATGAAAAACGAAAAAACTGATTATGCAAATAAAATTGCAACTAAAATGACATCTAATTTAAGTAAAGTAATTGAAGTTCAAGAATATAATTTAGATGACCTAACAATAATCATTAATGGTTTAAAAAAAGAACAAAAAGAAGAAGTGATTGAAGAAATAATTAATAATCAATTAGATGAATTAAAAGATAAAGATGATAAAAAAATAAGAAAAGTACTTAAGCAAGTTGATGATATAACAGATTATTTTATTAAATACTATGATGATGATTCTGATATTGTTTCAGAATGTGATCAGATTGCTGATGATTTATTATTTAAAGCAATAGGAAGAAATAAAAGAACTTTAGAACTTCCTTTGAAAGTATCTTATATAAAAAATTATTGTCTTTCTTCTAATATTAATAATAATCAAATATTTGATTCATTAGTTTGGATTGCTTTAAGATTAGTAGCAATATCTTATTGTATTAAGTATAATGATAGTTTAGAAGATAATACAGAAGATTAGTAGTAAAGTAGTAAAATTAGCAGTACCCCTAAACTTTCCAAAATATTTTAAAGGTTTTCGGACTTTAGTAACATTCCGATCATTAGAATTACTGAAAAGTATGGTATAATGTATTTTAGAGGAGTTGATAGTATGGCAAAATGGATAAAAATTTTTAGTAATCAATATTTAGGTTTTTGGTTATTAGGGTTAGTTTTATTTGCAATTCAGGAAATACCGTATATGGTAATGCCATTATTTAAATTAAAAACTAATCCTATTATGAATATGACTGAGACATCCCCATGTTTAGATATTTTAGAAAAATTATTAGGATCCTTATGTATAGCATTAATGGTATTTATTGTAAATAAAGATACATCGTTTTTTGAAATAGGAACTGGAATTCAAAAAATAGCATTTATTTCTATGATAATGGTTTTATTACTAAACTTTATTGGTTGGGGATTATATTTTAAAGGATATCAATCAATTGGTATTATGATGTTCTTTATAGTTTTCTTACCACCACTATATTACATATTGATAGGAGTTTGGAGACAAAATTGGATATTAGTATATACTGGAATAGCATTTTTATTTGTCCATACCATTCATGTATATAAAAATCTTACATTATAAGTTCGGAAGATTAAGATATTCCCGTTCTATAAAACAGATGTAAAAATCTGTTTTTGTTATGGTATAATTTTATATAGAGGTTGATATTATGGATAGACCAGAATTAAATAATCAATTAGATAGTAAAACATTTAGAGAATATTATTATT
>JAGBJG010000018.1 GCA_017934595.1 Bacilli bacterium | reverse complement strand
TATCCGTCGTGGGCGTAGGAAAATTGAGGAGAGTTGACTATAGTACGAGAGGACCGAGTCGAACATACCTCTGGTGTATCTGTTGTCACTCCAGTGTCAGTGCAGAGTAGATATTTATGGAATGTATAAACGCTGAAAGCATCTAAGCGGGAAGCCAACTTCAAGATGAGTTTTCCCATTTTTATAAAGTAAGATCCCAAAAAGACTATTTGGTTGATAGGCTAGAGGTGGAAGTTTGGCAACAAATTGAGCTGACTAGTACTAATAGATCGAGGATTTAATCTCATTAATTATTTCTTAAGAGATATAAATCAGCACATTATCATGTTTTCAGAGAATTATTTCTCTATATTTAAATTAGTGACGATAGCAAAGAGGATACACCTGTTCCCATCCCGAACACAGAAGTTAAGCTCTTTTACGGCGAAGATAGTGTTAAAGCGAAAATAGCGAGTTGCTAATTTTTTTTTGCCTAAATTTGCGTGATTTTAATAAATATGTTATTATAACTAACATGTAAAGGGGGATACTATGGAACCAAAATATATTGAGATTGTTAATAGTGATAACTTTAATATAATAGATACTTATAATGTTCATTTTAATAGTGAACAATTTAATGTTAATAAGTTCGTGGAGCTTATTAAGTGTAATGGTATATCATTGGATAAAGAATTCGTATTTAAACATATTCATTATGGTGAATTACACACTAAGACACCTTTATTCTATCCATGTTCGACACTTTTATTAGCTAGTGCATTAGGTGTTGAAAAAGCTAGAGAATTAACTATAAAAACAACTAATGATAATATGTTAGCCGATTATGTATCTGATATGATAAAGGTATATAATCCAATGGATTTCCATTCAGTATATAATTTAGTCAAAAAAGATGACAGATTAAGTTATGTCCCTAATGATACACTTTTAGAAGATATTTTAAGTGAAAAGGATATGGATTTAGTACATTTCAGCAAAATATTTAGACATATTGCTTTTGAATATACTGGTTCAGTTGACGCGGCTTTTATAAAAAAATATTTAGAGCATTTAAGAAGCAATCCAAATGGTGGTATTTTACCTAGATTTATAGAACATGATTATACACGTTATAATATAGCTAATGAAAATAGAAAAGTGTTAAAATTACTTAATTTGACACCAAATATAATAAATTAAGCAAAGATATTTAAATATATCTTTTTTTTTGCTATAATTGATATGGTGATACAGATGGAATATAAAATTACTACGAGAAGTGTAGAAGATACAATGGAAATAGCTCAGAATATTGAATCTGAAAAGTTTCCAAATATGATTATTTGTTTAGATGGTGAATTAGGTAGTGGTAAAACGGTATTTACGAAAGGACTAGCTAATGCTTTAGGTATTAATGAAGTAATTACGTCTCCTACATTTACGATTATTAAAGAATACTTATATGGTGAAATGCCACTTTATCATATGGATGTGTATCGTCTAGATGGTAATGTTGATGGTGTTGGTATTGAAGAATACTTTACTAAGGGTGGTATTGTAGTTATTGAATGGGCTGATACAATTAAAGATATTTTGCCTAAAGAAAGATTAGATATTAAAATTAAAGTCCTTGACGAAGATGTCAGAACCTTAATTATTGAACCGCATGGTAAAGCATATGAAGAATTATGTGAGGTTGTATTATGAAATACTTGTTCATAAATACTTCTACTAAAAAACTTGTTATTTCTATAGTAGTAGATAATGAGATTAAATATGATTATACTGATGACAATAGTAGTGATTTATCTTCTAGGATAATGCCAATTATTGATGAAGCATTTAAAAGTACTAATCTAAAACCTGAAGATATTGATACTATTTTTGTTACTAATGGTCCTGGTTCATTTACAGGTATTAGAATAGGTCTTACAATAGCTAAAGTAATGGCATGGGGATTAAAGATTAAAGTAGTTCCTATATCTAGCTTAGAGCTTATGGCATCAGTAGATAGCAGTAAAGAATATATCGCGCCTTTAATAGATGCCAGAAGAGATTATGTATTTGCTGGTTTATATGATAAGAATTTGAATCAAATAGTACCTGATAAACATATATTATTAAGTGAATTTAAATCTTTAGTAAAGGATAAAGATGTAGTTTATGTATCACATGATGAATTTGATTTTGAAGTAATCAATAATTCATACGATATATTAAAAGTTATAAATAAACATATTAATGATGAAGGAGTTAATCCTCATACATTAAATCCAAATTATTTAAAATTAACAGAAGCAGAGGAAAAATTAAAAGAAAAGTAGGTGATATAATGGATACATATATATTAGCAATAGAATCTAGCTGTGATGAAACTAGTCTTTCTATTATAAAGAATGGTAGTGAAGAAATTTCTACAGTTGTTTTATCACAAATGGATACACACGCGAATTATGGTGGTGTTGTACCTGAAATAGCTAGCCGTATGCATATAGAAAATATCACTATAGTTATAGAAGAATGCCTAAATAAAGCTAATATGACTATGGATGATATAGATGCAATCGCTATTACATATGGACCAGGACTTATTGGATCATTATTAATAGGTGTTATGGCAGCTAAAACATTAGCTTATATCTATAATAAACCATTAGTACCAGTTCATCATATTGCAGGACATATATATGCCAATAATTTAGTTAGACCTATGGAATTCCCTTTAATGGCTTTAGTAGTATCTGGAGGTCATACAGAACTAGTTTATATGAAAGAGCATTATTCATTTGAAGTAGTTGGTACTACTTTAGATGATGCAATTGGTGAAGCTTATGATAAAGTAGCAAGAGTAATAGGTGTAAAATATCCAGGTGGACCTAATGTAGATAAATTAGCACATATAGGTAAAGATACTTATGACTTACCATTACCATTGAATGATGACACATTTAACTTCAGTTTTAGTGGTATAAAAAGTGCGGTTATTAATTTAGCACATAATGAAGAACAAAGAGGTAATACTATAAATAAAGAAGACTTAGCATGTTCATTCCAAAATAGAGTAGTTGACATTTTAACTAAGAAAACTATGCATGCTTTGACAGAATATGGAGTTAAAAATTTAATAGTAGCAGGTGGTGTTAGTGCGAATAAAGGATTGCGCGAAAAACTTACCTATTTATGTGAAAAAGAAGGTATAAATTTGACTATACCTGAGATCAAATATTGTACTGATAACGCAGCTATGATAGGTGCAGCAGGGTATTTTGCTTATAAATTAGGTAGAAGAGCTGACTTGACACTTAATGCTAAAGCAACAGATAGATTAAATTAAAAAATACTAGATAATATTCTAGTATTTTTTTATACATTGTTTATAAACTTTTTAGTAATTATATTTGATAGATAATACATGATAGTCGCGATGATTGATAAAAGTAGTATTCCTGTCATAACAAGATTTAAGTTAAATACTTGTGAACCATAAGTTATTAAATAACCTATACCTTCTTTTGATACTAAGAATTCTCCCATGATAACTCCGCTATTACCTGTGGTGGGAGAAAATATGCAAAGGTTATAAGATTCCAAGAAAGGTGTAATAAATATGGGAGCAAGAATGACTTGTCCTTATTGTAATAGTAAGGACACAACAAATGTTATTTATCTTTATAGATATAATGATAATAATACTTTTGTTAAAAAGAATAGTGATGAAGTAAAATATTCAGAAAGAAAAAGAAAACCAAAAAGATTAAACTATGATGGAACTCTTATAACAGATCATAATCATAATAAATATTGTAATAAGTGTCATAAGACATTTAATTCAATAGAAAACTTATATGCAGTAGATATTAGTAAAATAACATTAGTATTTATGTTAAGTAAAGCAAGATATAAGTATGAATTTATATTTGATGATAAACCAACATTTCTATTTAAAAAGAACTATCAATTAATTAATCAAGAAATAATTACTAATAAAGATAAAATAAAAATACTAGATAGTATAACTAATTCTAAAATAAACTTTTGGAATAAAGAATATAT
>JAGBJG010000017.1 GCA_017934595.1 Bacilli bacterium | reverse complement strand
TCCTGAGCCAGGATCAAACTCTCATAAAAAAAATAACTTTTAAATTAGAATTGTTTTCCTAGCTAAATTTGAATTGACATTTTGCTCAGTTTTCAAAGATCATTCATACAATTTATTATATGTAATAAATTGTAATTATAATACACTTTTTGCAAGTGCATTAATAATATATCAAATACTTTCAATTAAGTCAATACTTTTTTTAAAGTTTTTTTAATTTTATTTTAACTTTACAAATTGTACTGCCTTTTTTCCCGAAAGCACTATTAATATATCAAATAAAAAAGGTTAAGTCAACACTTTTTTTTAATTTTTTTTAAAAAAACAAAACTTTACATTTTTATAATAAAAAAAGATATATTTTATATATCTTTTCCTATATATATTATATATATTAAGATTTAAAAATTTCGTATTCTTCGTGATATTTTAAATTATTTTTTTTATTAAATGCAAATCCACCTTTTTTATAATAATTTATAAGTTCAGTTAAAGAGTTTCTTATAACCATATCTAATTCATTACTATAGTGCATTATTTTTTTGTGATATTTATATTCCATTCTATCTAATATCTTATATTCTCCACTAGGGAATACTCTAAGGTCTAAATCATAATCTATATATTTTATTGTGCCATCTTCTATAATGTATGGCGTTGCTATATTACAATAATAAAATATTCCATCTTTTTTAAGCTGAACAATAATATTATACCAACTGTCTTTAAAAAAATACATGATGGCAGGTTCTTTCGTTTTCCATGTTGTGCCATCTGATTCTGTCACTAACGTTTTATTATTAGCGCATACTATATAATCTTTTTTTACATCTAATACTAAAGCTTCATCCCAAGATCTATGAATCTTACCATTGTGTTTATAGCATTGTATTTGTAGCTTATCGCCTATAGCTAACTTCTCCATAAACACCTCTCACCTCATATTATAAAACTTTTTAAAAGAAAAAGAAAGCCCTAGCTTTCTTTATTTGTCAAACACTTTATGGCTTCTTCAAGTTGATTATCTTTATCCTTGCTTAATTCAACTTTAATATCTGGTTCAATTCCTTTTTCATTAATCCATTCACCATTAGGAGTTAACCATTTCTTTGTAGTAAGTTTATATTGTTCTCCAGTAGATGTATTCATGACCGTTTGAACTGTACCTTTACCAAATGTTTTTTCACCAACTACTTTAGCGTTTAAATTATCTTTTAAAGCAGCAGTTAACACCTCTGAAGCTGATGCAGTATTATTATTAACTAATACTACGATAGGATATGTTTTATCTTTTTTACCTTTAGAATATGTTTTTTCAATATCACCATTTTTATTTTCTACTTGATATATGACGTTTTCCTTACCAACAAATAGGCTTATTATGCTAGTGGCGCTATTAAGTTCTCCACCAGTATTATCTCTCAAATCAATAATTAATGAATCTATACCTTGTTTTTCTAAAGATTCAAGATCGTCTTTGAATTGATTATATGTATTAGCTGCGAAAATAGACATATATATATATCCGATTTTTTTATCATTTTTCTCTATAACTTTTGATGTAACAGACTTTAAAACAACTTTTTCTCTTTTAATCTCAAAAGTTTTTTCTTCGTTATCTCTATTTATCACAATTTTAAAAGTACTTTTATTAGTATTTCTTACATATGATGAGAATTCTGATGTTGTAATATCCGTACTTTTCAAATCATCTATAGATATAATTTTATCCCCTAGCTTTAATCCGGCCTTAGAAGCAGGAGAATCGCCAAATATACCTACTATAACAATGTCATCACCCTGTTTACTTATTTCTACGCCTAATCCCTCATAACTACCATTTAATGTTATATTAAAGTTACTGTATAAATCTTCATCCATATATGTTGTATACGGGTCTCCTATAGCTTCTAGCATGCCCTTAACTGCACCATTAACCAATTCTTTTTCATCTATTTCTTTATAATAATTATCTTTTATACGATTATATGAATCAATTATTGATTGGATAGTACTATCTACTTTTTTATATCCAACTGATGAAGTTGGCTTTAAACATAGAAGAGTAATTCCTGCGCCAATTGCAATGCCAATTATCACTACTAATATAAATTCAACATTAGATAGTTTTATAATGCTTCCTTTACTTTTCTTAATACTACCCGCCTTCTTAGTCTTTCTCATTTTAATCACCTATTTTAAAGTATAACACAAATACGTATAAATAAAAAGTGCCTAAGCACTTAATTTATTTAAATAATCACCAATAGCGTCTCCCATTCTTGTTGAAGTAATTTTACCATTTTTAATATGTAATAATGTAGTTTCACTAAATCTTATATCAGTAATTTTTTCTACTGATAAATTAGCTTCATCAGCTACATAACTAGCATTAAATGGATCTGATAATAATACAATATAGAATCTTAAATGTTCATCTTTATTATTATATTTATCAATCATTGTTTGATAGTTTTGTATATTAGCGTCATCTTCTTTTTCAACTAATACAAAATAATCTTCCTCACTACGGTTTAAGATACTTCCTACAATAATATTAGTATATTGGATATCATTATTAGGTTTCTCTTTCTTATCTCTAGTTACATACATAGTAATTAAAGTAAATCCTATTAATATAATTAATAACCATGCAATTATTTTAACAAAACCACCAACACTCATTTCATCATTAGTAATTACTTTTCTTTCTCTAGCATTCTTTCTCATTTAAACCACCCAAATTAATTATAGCATAAATTTGAAGTGGTTTAAAGTATTATTTACCTACGGGCATAACATTTATTGAATTTGCTACTGCAAGTAATTCTTTATCGCTTAATGTAGAAGATGTCACATAGTAATCCATCCCATTACTTGACCACGAAATTGAATTATCAGAAAGTACTCCTATAGTGTCACCTATAATTTCTGGTGTTCCATTTGTAGGGATAGTTTGTAATTCCTTCTCACTTTTTGAAGTTTCTTCTATAAACATAAATGGATTATCTCCATCAAAAGTTAATATTACTCTTTCCCCATTAGTAGTATTTACTTTATCCTGCGAAGATAGATATGTTTTATCTGGTATATACATAGGATATATAATATCATCTATTTTAGATACAGTTTTAGCTTCCTCAATGATAGACGTATTTATCGAATTGTCTAAATCAAAATAATCATCACTAAAATTAGGTCTAGTATTAATATTATTAAAATTCATCTTCATCATAGTTATGTCATCTTTATCTAATATTTCTACTTTTTCTATATTATAGTTATCATCTAGATATACCTTTTGTTTAACTAAATTATCGTTATTAGAGTAATTAACTTTGCTAGTAATAATATAACCATCATCATTATTATCTACGGATGCATTGCTATCACTTTCTATATCTTTTAAAATAGTTTGTAATAAATATATTTGTGAATTATTATAAGGCCAATCACTTTGGAATTTAAAACTTTTATTTAAAGCAGGAGTGAGTACTATAACACACTAAAGTTTTAAATTTTTATAGTATCTTATATATTTATATACAATTATTTATTTTCTATTTTTTTATTTTCATCAATATATTTATAGTTTAAATTATTTTGATTAGTAACAACTGACTCTCCAAGTAGAT
>JAGBJG010000001.1 GCA_017934595.1 Bacilli bacterium | reverse complement strand
TGCAATTAATCTATTTTGGAATTTCTTAAGTCCTTTTTTCTTCGCGTCATCATCACCAGCTGCCATAGCTGTTATTAATTCATATGTACCTAATACTACTGCTATAATAGGTCCTACTATCATAATTACATTCATTGCTTGCTTTAAGAACGCTAATGTATTTGGTCCTAGTAATCCTTTACAATCATTTGATACATCTGTACCTTCATAATCCTTTTCTCTTTCTTTAACGTTATTTACGACTGTATTTACATATTCATCATCTGATACATTTGAATTAGAAGATACCCATTTAAAATCACCTAAATCTTTAGTATCATCTGTAATCAAGTAATATGAACGATAAATAGTTTCATAGTTTAAATCAGCATCACTATATACTACAATATCTTTTTTAAGACCATTACATGTATAATTACCTGCGTTTATTTTAGCTAACATGTTACGTCCTAATTTAAATGCAATATCACCTGTACCAGCATCTAATATTATTTGATTTCCAGTTCCAGCGTAAGAATTATTAGTTACACTAGCGTCATATGTTGTAGAAGCACTTTTAGAATCTATAGTAAGTGTAGCTTTAACTCCATTTTCTCTATCAATTTTTAATGTACCTGTTTTAGAATCATCTTTAAATGTTAAATTTATTGAACAATGTTGATCGTTAGGTCCTGCTGTAGGTAAATCAAAATTATTAGCTATTAAATTTTTTATAGTTGATTCTTCTGCACCTATATATTGTAACATTGCTCTTTGATAAGTTATAGCTATTTCGTTACCTTTAGAAGCATAGAATAAATTAGGACAATTTATTGTCATTGCACCTTCTAAGCCATATCCTTGATTTGGCGTTTGTTCATCATATACTGATGTTTCATATAAATAATCTGGCGTAAAAGAATAATTTTTCGTATTCGCGCCACTTTTTAATGTTAAAGTACTACTTCCAGATGGACTTAACCAAGTTCTAGATGATTCACTTTTATCCGGACCAAATCCTACTAATGGATATGATGAATTAGGTTTTTGATTAATATATAAATATCCACTATATCCATCTACAGTTATTTGATATTTACAGCTCATATTTTTTTTATTTACTAATGTATATCTTGAACCACCATATGGATTATTAGCATCGTTATCGCTACCATCGTCAGTTAATGTATAATGATTTATTCCTGCTGTATCTATAAATGCATATTCATAGCATTCAGCTTTATTATATATTCTTTGGAATTTTGTTCCACTTTCAATGGAATAACTACTAAGCCCAAAAGATATATTAGCAGTATTATTGCTATATACATTTACTTCAGCAGTTTTATCATCACCATCTTTTATATAATTACATTTTCCTACAAAAAGAGCGTCTACATTATTTATCCCTATAAACATTACAAATATAGTTAACATATATAACATTATCTTTTTCATAAGTCACATCCCTATTCTATAAAGATTATACCATAAAATAAAAAGAGTTATCAACTCTTTTTTACTACTTATCACCTAACTTATAAGCAATAATAAATCCTAAACCAAATAGAATTATACTTAATACTATTTCTAATATAGATACACTAATGATACCATTCATAAAGAAGTTTTGAATAATTATAGATATAATTGACGCGAATACAAATCCTAATATCCCATAATATGTTTTAACTTCATATTTCTTAAGTAAATATTCTATTAATTTAGCTATTAATAGGATACCTATAATTACACCTATACCAAATGGAATTAGAATCATCATATTACTGAATAAATTACTAAAATTAGTTAAATCTTTAATGGTATTAATAACAGGTTCATAATAACCTAATGTCATCAATACAGCTGATCCTGATATACCAGGTATTACCATAGTAGCAGCGGATATTACACCTACAAAGAATAACTTAATATAACCAACTATATTCATACCATCAAATGATACAACTTTTCCACCTGATAAATAAGTCATACCTATTACAAACGCGAAAGTTAATATAAATATTATATAAAAGGAAATATTTTTATTACCTTTAACTTTCTTATATAGCATTGGTATACCACCTACTATCGCGCCTATAAAAAATAGGATAGTTGGAAATAAGAATTTATCTAAAGCAAAACTCATAACTTTAGATAAAGAAAGTATTGATAATATCATACCTATAAATATAGGTAACAAAAATTTAATATTTTCTTTAATATTACTTAATATATGACTAATTGAACTTATTAATTTATCATATATACCTAATGTTATAGCTATCGTACCACCTGATACACCAGGTATTAAATTAGCTAATCCCATAAAAAAGCCTTTAATTATTAATATAATATTTTTCATACAATCACCTATTTAATTTTATCATATTTTTTAAAAAGAAAAAAGAATCTAATGATTAAATTCTTTCTTCTATTATATTTTCTATTTCTTCTTTTTCTTTATCTGTTAATTTATTTAACGCAATATCAAAATCAGATTTAATAATAAGTATTAATGCTTCTTTGTAAGTTATACCTCTACTCATCATATAAAATAATTTATCGTTATCTATTTTACCTGTAGATACCCCATGTGCGCCTTCTACATCTTCTTCATGACATAAAAGGACTGGTAAACTCTTAGTTATAGATGTATCAGATAGTAATGTAACTTTCTCTAATTCTTTACCTATAGATTTAGATGAACCTTTTATAAAGTCTATTATACCTTTAAAGTTTTTATGAGCATTATCATCTAATACACCAGATACATTAATATATCCTTCATCATTTCTATTAGTTAATCCTACATAATAATTCATATCAACAACATCATTATCTTTAGCGATATAAATATTATTTAATGTTGATTTAGCTTGTTCACCTACGATATTAGAGTAATAATTATTTACTTTAGTATTACCACCCATATCAATTAAGTTAACTTCTAAATTACCTAATACATTACTTTCAATAGCTATAAAACTCTTTGAATTTCTACTTATTAAATTAACATAATTAACTATAACTTTAGATGAAGTATCAATATTTAAATTTAGTTTAGATATATGATATATATCTTTAGTAGATGTATATTTTATAGTTATATTAGTATTTATATTTTTAGCAACATTAATATTTATATTATCTACTAATATATTATCAATATCATATGAAATAGATATATCACCATCTTTAGTAACATCAATATCTAAATTATGTGATTTAGGTAGTATTAGACCTATTCTACTTTCAAATTCGTTAGAATCATATTCCTTATAATCTATACCACTAACATTAAAATTAGAAAAGTTAGTTATTTTAGGAATATCTAAATCAAGATGAAGATCATTTATTTTAGCATGTTCAGTTGTACGTACTTTACTTTTATTTAATATATATTCCATTATCCTATCGTCCCTTCTAATTCAAGATTAATAAGTCTATTCATCTCTACTGCATATTCAACAGGGAAACTTTTTGATATTGGTTCAGCAAATCCACGTACTATTAATGCTTTAGCTTCTTCTTCATCTAGTCCTCTACTCATTAAATAGAAAATCATTTCATCTGATATTTTACCTATTGTAGCTTCATGTGAGAATGTTATATCATCTACTCTTATATCATTAAATGGTATAGTATCTGATTTTGATTCACTATCTAACATTAATGATTCACATGATAAAGCTAAATTAGCTTTATGAGCATTCTTCATAACATCTACATTAGATCTAAATGTACATATACCACCATCTTTAGATATTGATTTAGAATCAACAAATAAATTAGTCTTAGGGGCGTTTAATACTACTTTTAGACCTGTATCTAGATTTTGACCCTTACCAGCAAATGATATACCTGTATATTCACAAGTAGCACCTTCACCGTTTAAGATAGAAAGTGGATATAACATAGATATTTTAGATCCAAATGAACCTGTAATCCATTCTATCTTACCATGAGCATCTACTATGCATTTTTTAGTATTTAAGTTAAGCATATTTCTTGACCAATTTTCGATAGTAGAAAATCTTAAATATGCATTTTTACCTACGAATAATTCAACACATCCAGCATGTAAGTTTAAATCATTATAACCAGGGGCAGAACATCCTTCTATAAATTCTAACGATGCATCATCCTCAACAATTATTAATGTGTGTTCAAATTGACCAGCTCCAGGAGCATTAAGTCTAAAATAAGATTGTAATGGCATATCTAGTTTTACACCTTTTGGTATATAGATAAATGAACCACCTGAAAATAAAGCATAATGCAAAGCAATATATTTATGATCATTAATAGGTACTGCTTTCATAAAGTACTTTTTAAATAATTCGGGATATTTAAATATTGCTTCATCAAAATTACAATAAATAACCCCTTTACTCTTTAACTCTTCTTCTAGATTATGATATACCATTTCAGAATCAAATTGAGCTCCTACACCTGCTAAACTTTTTTTCTCAGCTTCTGGTATACCTAATCTATCAAATGTATTTTTTATTTCATCTGGGATGTCTTCCCAACTTCTTTCCATATTAGAATTAGGTTTAACATAAGTAGCTATTTCTTCTATATGAAGCATACTTAAATCGGGTCCCCATGTTGGATTTTCTAATTCATAGAATAATTTTAATCCTTTTAATCTTATATCTAATATCCAATCAGGTTCACCTTTTAATTTAGATATTTCTCTTACTACTTGTTCAGTTAAGCCATATGTTTTTAATATACTTTCATCTTTAGCTTTAATATTATAGATATTTGTATCTATTGAAACTTGTGTTTTAGCCATATTAACCTAAATAATCTTTATATCCATTTTTATCTATTTCTAAAGCTAAAGAACTATCACCAGTTTTAACAATTTTGCCATTTACTAAAACATGTACATAATCAATATCTAAACCTTCTAATATTTTAGTTGAATGAGTAATTATTAATACTGCATTATCACTATTTTTATACATTTTAATTCCATCACGAACTATTTTAATCGCGTCTACATCTAATCCTGAATCAGTTTCATCTAAAATAGCTAATTTAGGATTTAGTGTAAGTAATTGTAACATTTCCATCTTTTTCTTTTCTCCACCAGAGAAACCTACATTTAAATCTCTATCTAAAGCATCGGATGGTATATGTAATTTTTTCATTAATTCATTTGTTTCTTTTGCAAAGTTATATAAATTTATTTTTTCACCTGTCATATTATTTTTAGCAGTTTTTAAAAAGTTAGCTACAGATACACCAGGTAATTCTACTGGAGATTGGAAAGATAAAAACATACCCAAACGAGCTCTTTTAGTAGTGTCTAAATCATTAATATTTTTACCTTCAAATATAATACTACCATCTGTTATTTCATATCTAGGATTAGCAAATATAGTATTCGCTAATGTAGATTTACCAGAACCATTAGGTCCCATAATAACATGTATCTCACCTTTTTTAATATTTAAATCTAATCCTTTTAATATAGCTGATCCATCATCAACCGCAATTGTATGTAAATTTTTAATTTGTAACATAATTCCTCCTATAATAATTCATCTAATGTTTTATCATCAACATAATTATTTATGTTATTATAAAGTCCATTCCAAAAAGAATACATCTCACACGTATCAATTTTATCACATTTATTATCTTTAACACATGGAGCTGGTGCCATATCACCTTCTAAAGCTCTTAATATTTCACCTACAGTATAATCTTTAGGTTCTTTAGTTAATTTATATCCACCATTTTTACCATGTGATGAAGTAACTAATTTAGCTTTAGTAAGCAAAGATATAATTTTACCTAAGTATTTTTCACTCATATCTTCTTTTTCCGCGATATCATGAATCGATAGATAATCACCTGCTTTAGCTAAATCAATCATGATAATAATACCATATCTTCCTTTTGTAGACATTTTCATAAAATCACCTATTTCATTATACTACCAAATTGGTAGGAATTCAAGAGAAAGAAAAAGATAGATAAATCTATCTTATGAATTCTTAATTACTTCAATATAATGATTAACTTTTGGTGCCCATGATGTAGAACCTGTACCAACATATTTTGCTTGCATAGCATCAGCTGTAGTTAATCCCATCGCGAAATAATTATTATAAATATTTCTTACAAATCCTTCGATACCCTCTTCTAAAGTATCATATTTTCCATATGTACCACCAGCATAACATGCAGGTTGAAATCTTTGACCACCAACATTGTTACAATCAACAACTTGAGCTGAACAAGTACTATTACATCCTGTTTCATGTAATGATATACCAACTGCCAAATAAGGATCTACTCCGTATTGTAATGCATATTTAGCATATAAATAACCTGTACCTGTTAAATCTGATTTTAAATTAGCATCTAACTTAGCTACTAATTCTTCCATTGTAAGGTCATCCCATACAACTTCTCTTTCTTCATTATTTTCTACATAACCTACTTGAGCATTAGTTACAGTTTCTTCTTCAGGTTTATTATTCTTTTTCATGTCTATGAAATTGAATATCGCAACTAAAACTATTAATGTAGAAACAAATAACGTATTTACTACGAATTCTTTATTTTTCATATATCCACCTCAATAGACAATATCTATTTTAACATATTTAGATAACTATAGCAAATTAGTTAGCTATACCATGGTGAGATTCTTTAGTATTCATAGTAATAGGCGCGAATGTATAACCATTCTCTATACCATATAAAATAATTCTTTCAATCGCATTCGCGGTATATTCATGAGTATCATGCATTAATACTACATTATATCTATCTTTAGATAATCTACTTACTACATTATTATATACTCCATCTGAACTTGTAGTAGCCCCTGCATCACCAGAAGATATATTCCAATCAAAGTAATGATATCCATTATCATGTAACCAATTACTCATACGTGTTATTATACCATTAGAATAACTTCTACTTACTGTATTAGAACTTCCCCCAGGGAATCTATATAAATGTGTATATTCACCTGTTATATCTTTAATAATACTATTACATCTTGTTACGTCATTTTTAAATGCTTCATCAGATGCATAAACACTACTATATGTATGAGTTACACTATGTATACCGATAGAATGACCCGAATCATATTCTTCTTTTATTAAATATCCAAGTCCATCTTTAGGTACAACAAAGAATGTAGCTTTTACATCATATTTTTTTAATGTGTCCAATATTTTTCTAGTATTACTACTATGTGGTCCATCATCAAATGTAAGATAAATTACTCCACCCGCATTTTCTACTCCTAATGTAGCTAATCCTTTTGTAACATAAATGTTTCTTTCTACTACTGTTTCATTTACACCATCACTTACTTTATATGTGATTTTATAGTTACCAGGAGTATTAATATCTACACTACCATCGATACTAACCTTATCAGTTATATCGCCTAAACAATTATCAGATGCTTCATATCCTGGTTCAGTATACGAAGTACCTACTTTTAAAGTCATTCTAGATTCCCCTTTTAGTTTTATTTCAGGTGAATTATTATCTTCATATTTTAAGTTTCTTTCTACTGTAGTTATATTACCTGATGTATCAGATACACTATATGTAATTTTATCTTTTTCTACTTTAATATTTACTTTATCTGTTATATCACCATCATAGTTATCAATAGCTTTAAATCCTGCTTCAACATAACTACCATTTGGACATACATAACTATCTATATCACCTTCTAATGTTAATTCAGGTGGTATAGTTTCAATCACTTTAACTTTTCTTACTTTTTTAGTATGTTTAAATTTATAAATAACTTTATATTCTCCTACCTTAGATGTATCTACATCAGATACAATACTTACACCATCTGTTATATCAAACCACAATGTATAAGCTTTATATCCAGGCTCTTTATACTCTTCATTTAAATTAATAATTAAATCCTTATCTACAAGTTTTATTTTAGGGGCAGTTAAAAGAGAAGTAAACAAAATTACTCCTATAAAACATAAAACAATAATACTTACTTTCATACTACCCTTTTTCATACCTTCATTTTATCACTAAAAATATTATTATTCAAGAAAAAAACCCATTACTGGGTTTTACTATTTATTATTTCATTTTGATTATCATGGAATATTGTATCAGCATATCCTTTATTTTTTCTTGATACAACTTTATATGCTTGATATAAAGATTTAAAGTTTCTATCTTTACTACAATGTGAATCAGTAGCAACTATATCAACTAAATAATTCTTAATTAATTTATGTACGAACATATAAATTTCTATAGGTGCGGTCATAAGTAAACTTGTACTATCTATTTGAATAATAACACCCATATTTTTAAGTTTCTTCACAAATTCCATTTTTCTATAATGAGAATATAATTCTGGATGAGCTAAAATAGGTTTATATCCTGCATCTATAATACGTGAAAATGCATTATATATATTTTCTTCATCCATATTTTCATTTCTTTTAAATTCAACTAAAACATATTTAGTATTATTTAGAGTTAGAACTTCCTTTTTGTTAAGTAAATCTATAATATTAGATGAATACATAACTTCATTACCTAAAAATAATTCTATTCCTCTTTTATTTGCTTCTTCTTTCAAAATATTAAAATTATTTCTTATTTTATCTAAAGGACTACTTTTATGTTTTACATTAATATGTGGAGTACATACTACTTTTTCTATTCCTACACTTTTTATTTCATCTAAATATTCAATTGATTGTTCTAATGATCTAGAACCATCATCTACATCAAATATTATATGGTTGTGAATATCTATCATTTATTATATCTAGAATAGTAGTAATCGTACTTATAACCATATTTTTTCTTTTCTTTTTTAACATCTACTTTAGTTAATACAGCTCCTAGTAAGAAAGCCTTATTAGATATTAATTCTTCCATAGAATTATATACTAATTCTCTATCTAATCTATCTGATTCGATAACATAAACTGTACCATCAGCTAATTTAGAAACTAATATACCATCAGTTAAATTAGATATAGGTGGACAATCTATTAATACTAAATCATAATCATTTTTTAATTGCTTAACTAGATTAGCAAATATTTGACTATTAATTAATTCAGATGGATTTGATATTAATGATCCAGCTGTTAATATATCAATTTTAACGTTATTTTGAATAAAATGTTGTACAACAGTTTTATAATCTAACATACCTTTAGATAAGATTACATCAGATATACCTCTGCCTCTTTGAAGACCAAAGTTTCTATGTACTTTTGGTTTACGTAAATCACAGTCAACAATTAATACTCTTTTATCTAACATAGCAAATGAAGCAGCTAAGTTAGTAACAAATTCAGACTTACCTTCTGAAGGCATTGTTGATGTAATATTTATTAATTTTAAATCAGCAAAGTTCAAATTAGTTCTTATCATTCTTATTGATTCTGATACTACACTATTAGGTTCAGATAATATTTTAATATTTACACCATCTGTTTCAGTTATTTTTGCATAACCTTTTTTCTTACCTTTAATATCATTATCAATAGAGTTTAAAGGGATAATTCCTAATGTTTTAACTTTTAAATATTTTTTAATATCGTCGTGTGTTTTAATTTTATTATCCATTGATTCTAATACAAATACGAATAATAATCCTAGCATTGCACCACCAAATGCACCGATTAAGATATTTAATGTTTTCTTAGGTTCTACTTCAATATCACTAGGTATAGCTTCATCAATAACTTTAATATTTGTTATATCCATTGATTCGGATAAATCGTTTATTAATACACTAGCAAATGAATTAGCTATTCTACTAGCTCTTATACTATTATTATCTTTTATAGTAACAGTTATTATTTGTGTATCAGCTTCACTACTTACTGTCAATTCTTTAATTAATTCTTCATAAGTCATATCTAAAGATAATTCTTCAATTACTTTATTAACAACTCTTCTACTTTTAATTATTTCTGCATATGTTTTAACCATCTTTTGGTTTGTTAGGATACCTTGATAGTCAACAACACTAGAATTAACACTAGGTTCAACATATAAAGTAGTTTTACTTTGATATTTTACTTGGGCTCCATAATTATATATAGTACCCATTCCACCACCTAAAATAACTAGTAACACTATAAAGAAAAACCATTTTTTTACGACATCAAATAAATAAGTTAAATTTAACTCTTCTTCCACACTAATCCCTCAATTCTTTTATCGCCTCGTAAACTCTTTTACTATTAGAACTATCTCTATCTTTAAAGAATTCGTCTACTCTATCATTATACACTTTTTCTTGCTTATAGTCCATAGTTATATACGCAATTATTTTTTTTATTAAATCTTCTTCATCTAAAATAATTTTACCAAAAGCATCTTTAGAATATTTAAAATATCCTTCTTTATATCCACTTTTCCTATAATCTTTATAATCAAATTGGTAATAAATTACTGGTTTAGACATATATGCAAAGTCCATATATACTGATGAATAATCGGTTACTAATAAAGATGATTCTTTAATTATATTACTAATATCTTCATCTTTAATAATTTTAATATTTTTAGAAGATGTATAAAACTTATTTAAATATTTATGCATATTTTTATGTAGATAAAAATATATTGTTATATTATTTTCTTCAATAAAGTTAATCAATTCATTATTATTAAGTAATGAATTCCATCTTTTATAAAATAATGTATTAGTTATATTTTTACTTATATATTTTCTATAAGTTGGCATAACAAGTATTAATTTATTATTTATAGTTGCATCATTATAATTATCAAATCTAGGTAAACCTAAGTATTTAACATAATTATTAGGATAACCATAATGATTTTTTATATACTCATATTCTTTAGAAGCTCCACATACAAATAATCTAAATTTAGTCTTATTATAGTGAAGACTTTTTATATCATCTTTAGTAATACCTCTTTGTAAGAATACTCTATTGTTATATAAATTTAAATATCTATGTAAGAAAGTGAAAAATACATTATCAGGACTAGCGATATTTTCAGTACTGATATTAACACCTACTAAATAATACATATAATGTTTAATACTACCATAATTAATAATATTCCCTAATTTAGATACTTTCTTATAATCACTACATTTTTTATTTAATGCATAATAAACAGAATCATTTGGATGATTCTCTCTTATATATTTAAATAAATAATACCCGTTATCAGAAGCTTTATTTCTTCCTTCCGAAATAAGCCATATACTTCTTCCATTCAATTTTAATATTAATTTCCATATAAGTGATGGAATTAATAATATTAGATACATCAAAAAACCCATATAAATCCCCCTTAATTGATTTTTATTATATAGGGTTTTACCTTTTTGTCAAATTGAAAAAAGCAAGAGAGTCTCTTGCTTATTCATTAACATTATCTATAGGTGCATCAGGAATTAAATCAGATGATGGTAACTCAGGTGTAATTTGATCTATTAATTCATCTGATTCTGGTAAAATATCGTCTACAATTACATTGCCATTAATCGCATCTTGTAATCTTTTAATCGCGTCATTATTAGATATATTTGTATCAATTATAGTAGAAACATCTTCATATAATACAGCTTCATCTAATACTGGATATGGTAATGTATCATTAGTATATTTACATACAAATGTAATATTATTATCTCCATTATTTATATTAATATTTTCCATATTATTTGTTATATAAATATATGTTTCATCATATGTAACTTTTATATCTTTAACTTTGTTATCATTAAATTCAATATTTATAACTAAACTATGACTATTATTTTTAACATTAATATCTAATTTATAATATGATTTAGTTAAATAATCAGTATATAAATCAAATCCTATTTCGTATGCATCATTATTTATTTCTGTAATTAACTCATTAATCTTATTTACTGCATCTTCCATAGTCATATTTAATATCTTAGCTATAGATTCTAAATTTGCATTATTATCTCTTATCGCGATTAAGTATTTAGAAACAACACCATTAGCTTTTGTATTACTATAACTAAATTTAGTAGTACCCATATTCTTTTGATTGTAAGTTATAGTAGTAAATTCTTTAGTTAATTCATTACTATTAATATATGTATCTAATTTAGTATTCTTAATTATATTAACAAATTCATTTCTATGAAGGACAACATTTAATAATTTAAAACTTTCTTTAGATGGAAGTGTATCTTCATTTAATTTAACATATTTATCATAAAGATTACTTTCATAGAAATATATACCATCATTATTTTTTAATGCATTAATATTTAACATAACTTCATTACCAGTTACATTAATATTAGAAATAATATCACTACCAGATATATAATTTATAGTATTAAAAGTATAACCTTCTAATTTAGAATCAGTATAATCTACATTAATAGTATTTCCTTTATTAATAGGTAAATTAGTTAATAAATCACTATACATTTTCTTAGTAACTTTAGCTGGATTTGTATATATAAAATACATATAAGAAAATCCACCTGCTACTAATAATAAGATGATTAATAAGCAAATTATGAATCCTTTTAATCCACTTTTCTTTTTAAATTTATCTTTAATAACTACAGGTTCAACTACTTCTTCTACAGTTTCTTTTGATATAGGTTCATCCTTTACCTCTGGAACTTGAGGTGTATCAAGAGTTTCTTTAACTTCATCTTCTACTGGTGTAGCTAATATTTCAGCTTCTGGTTCTTCAGTATATATAACATTACCAGATTTTTTTAATTCAGCAACATCTTTATTGCATCCTGGACATAATGTATCAGTATCACTAATATCATATCCACAAAATTTACATTTCATAAATACCTCCTATACTTGGTTTAGATATTCTAATAATCTTAAGAATAATCTAATGAAATCATGGTCTAAGCCATCCCTTTTTAATTTTCTAATCGCGATTCTCTTCTTACTTATAGTAAGTTCTTCATCAAATAATATTTTATCTATCTTTTCTTTTAATACTGTAGGTATTTCAATATCACTTAAGATAGTTTCAATATCATTATTGATAATTCTAACCGCGTCTATTTCAATATCTTTACCTTTACAGTTAATAGTTATTTGACCAATTGTCCTTGCGTCTTTAACTTCAACAATGAAATCAGGACCATTTTGATAACTATTAGATTCCATTCTTATATCATTACTATAAACAATAACTTCATCTGCTTTTTTAGTATTTCTAAATACTATTTTATAATTTCTATGATCTGGAACTATACCACTTTTACCATCAATAGCTCTTATGATAACTGTATAGTTATTTGGCATATAGTTATAATCTATATCAGTTTGTAAGAAATAATCTCTTTCATATAAACTACTAACACCATCGTCCTCATATAAATGATACGTATTAGATTTACCAGGGAAGATATGTATTTCCATATCTTTAGGTGGATTAGTATCATTTATATTAGGATTTAATCCCATAGGTATAATTGAACCTGCATGGGCGAATACTGGATAATCTTGTTCTCTATAGAATGATACGTATTCTTTTCCACCAGGAAATTTTTTACCTGAGAAGAAATCATACCATACACCTTCTGGCATATATATCTTTTTAATGCTTCTATTCATGACATAATCTTTTTTATTCATGATAGGTGCGACTAAAAGTTCACTGCCAAAATAATATTCACTATAATATAATTCATCATCATACATATGACTATCAGTATAATAAAGTGGTTTAATTAATGTTTCACCAAATTTAGAATACTTATATGCTTCACTATATAAATATGGAACTAGTTTATGTCTTAAAGTTAAGAACTCTTTAACAATAGTATTAGTTTTAATACTCCATTTCCATGGTTCTCTTTTATAGTATTTACCTCTATCAGAACTTAATCTTAAGATTGGTGAAAATACACCTAATTCTACAAATCTTGTATATAATTCGTTATCTTCAACTCCACCAGTAAATCCACCTATATCATGACTCCACCATGTTACACCATTATTTGGTGCCATAACATTATATAAAACATGTTCTTTAAGCGAATCCCAACTAACATCAGAAAATGGTGAAGATAATACAGAATATCTATGAGGGGCAACTTCTGTATTACTACCCATAACCATAGGTCTTCTTTTATAGTTTCTCTTCATATCATATAATTCATAATGTTTTAAATATGATAATTCTCTTTCTTTCTTATCATTATAATAATCGATAAAATAGAAATCTACATTTAAATTATCAAGTGGATGAATAAATAGTTTTAAATATACATCTACTACCCTAGGATCTAATACATTAAATGGAATAGATCCATCTTCACTTACACCTAAATATTCACTTGCTTTAGTAAAGTATTCATCAATATTATAAAAACCATCCATAGGATTTATTGATAAACCTACTTCTATACCTTGTGTATGTAAATAATTTATCATGGCAGCTGGATTTGTAAATCTTTCTTTATTAAAAGTAAATCCACTAGTTAGTACTTTTTTCTTATCAACAGGTAACATATGCCAACTATTATTTAATAGTACTAATGATAAAGGTACTCTGTTAGTTTTAAAACTTTCAATTAATTCATTTAAAGTATAATCATTATAATTATCGTTTTTATACCACCAGTTACCTAACGCGAATCTTGGTATTAAATTAGGATAACCTGTTAACATAAAATAATCTTTTAAGCATACTTTAAAATCATCTAAATATACAAATAGATATGTATCAATTCCTTTATTTGGATTTTCTTTGAATACACCATCTTCACCTATTATCATAGATTTAGAATCATCTATTGAAGTAAATCCATCAAAAGAATATAATCCTTTAGCTAATTTAATATCACTTAATTTTTTAGCCTTAGATATTTCTTTACTATCTATATTTCTACCTGGTGTACCTATATTTCTAACTTCCGGATGGTTAAAATACCAAAATTTATCAGTATTATTTATTTTAACTGTTAAATTTTTAGTTGGATTTATCTTACCAGCATCAAAGTTTGTATCTTTTGTATAAGATATTTTTACATATTTAGTAGTTATATCTAAATAGTTTTTATCTTCCTTTACTGTAAATTCAGGTTTTGGAAAATTACGGTACCATACTAATTCAGTCGGCATATCATTAAATATACCTTGTTCATTATATTCAAATCTAATTAAACTTTCTGTAAGTACTGTTATACGAAATTTATTACCTTTTACAATACTTTGTGGATTAGCAATTGCTTTATCTAATTCAGGTTTAAAATATTCACCTAAATCATACATAATATCACCCCATTATAGTTCTTCAATCTTCATGAAATTTGTATTTTTACTTTCTTTAAAAGGATATCCTCCTGTAATAATTATTTTATCTCCTTTAGTTAAAGGTATTAATCCTTTTGTAATATTTTCAGATACTTTAATTATTTTATCTAGAGAATTTAAATCATCTATTAAAACTGGATTGACACCAAAATGCAAAGATAATGATGTTACAGTTTCCATATTTGGACTAGCTGCCACAATAGGACAACTTGGTCTAAATCTTGATATTTTTCTAGCTGTATAACCTGTAATAGTTGGAGTTATAATAGCCTTGCATTTTAGTTTAGCAGCTGTTCCCGCCACATTAGTAGCTATCATACCTGTTACATCCATAGCCTCTTCCCTTGATGCATTTTCATACATCCCTATATAATCAATACTTTCTTCTACTTCTTTTAATATTGATTCCATATTTTTTATTGATTTAATATATGAATTACTATCTTCTATAACATCACTCATAAGTATCGCATCAACACCATCTAATGCCGCGTTAGCTATATCTTGCACTTCAATTCTTGTTGGTACACTACTATTGTTAATAGGCATATCAACACTAGCTATAGATATTTTGCCCATTCTAAGACATTTATTAATAATTATCTTTTGCATACCAGGAATTCTTTCCATAGGTACGTCCATAGATAAACCATTTCTATCAATTAATACACCATCACTTATTTTAACAATATCATCTATCTCTTCATACGCTCTTAATGAATCAATTCTACTTATAACATTAGTATGGTCATTTCTTAAACTTATAAGCATATCAGTCACCTGCATGACATCATCACTACTTTTAATACGAGGTAGTTCAATAAAATCTGCTTTAATAGATGACGCGAATTCTACATCTTTGATATCTTTAACTCTTAAGAATGGTTCATTAGATTCACTTTTTATATTTACATTTGCATAATCAGTGACATCCCCGCCTTTAATAACTTCACAAATGATATAATCGTTTCCTTTATCATATACTTTTAATTTTACATTACCGTTACTAATATTTATATCATCATCTTTTTTTACTTCTTTAATAAAATCTTCATAACTAATAGAAGCTTTAGTTTCATCGCCTAATACTTCATCTTTATAAAGTCTTATTTTATCACCCGTATTAAAATAAGCACTTCCGTTTAACATTTTACCAACTCTAATAGTAGGTCCACCTATTTCTACCATTACACCAATACCCGTATCTAATTTTTTATTTAATCTCCTAATTATTTCAGATATATTTCTAACATACTCCCTTGATAATTCACTCATATTCATTTTTATTGCATCGACACCGTTATAAATTAAATCTTGAATTATCTTCTCATCTGCATCACTACCAATTGACGCAACCACCTTTATTTTATTCATATTATCACCTATTATAATTATACTATTTTTTTATATTTATTACAAGGAAAAATAATACTTTGACATTATAAAATAATAAAGATATAATTTTAATAGGAGTTGATAATATGTGTATATTTTGTAAAATTATTGATGGTGAAATTCCATCTAAAACTATTTATGAAGATAATATAGTTAAATGTTTTTTAGATTTAGATCAAACTGATTTAGGTCATACTCTAATCATTCCAAAAGAACATACTTTAGATATTACTACTATTGACAACGATACTTTAAATCACATCTATGATGTAGCTAAAATATTAAAGACGAGATTAGAAAACAAATTAAATATTGATGGTTTAACTATTCTTAATAATAGCGGTATAGCTCAAGAAGTAAAACATTTTCATATGCATTTAATACCTAAATATGAAAATAAAAAAACTATGGATATAGATGAATTATATGAAATATTAAAAGAAGACTAAGTCTTCTTTTTTATTTTAACACTTCCCAATATCCTTTTTTATTCGAACCAACTCGTTCTATTATATTATTGTCAATTAAAATTTTAAAATTTCTTTTAACAGTTCTAATACTAATTCCAAGTAATTCTACAATTTCATTTTGTGTAATAAACCTGTTATTCACAATCAACTCATATATTTTATTTTGAGTATCGCTCATAACAAAACTAGTACTTTTAATTATCTTTTCTAATGCAGCATCAATTACTTTTAACATAAATTTTATGAATACGTTAGCATTAGAATTTATATGACATTGTTCAATCGAATTATAATATTCTTCTTGATTAATATATATTTCTTCCTCAATCGGTACGAATTCAAAATTTTTATTATAGCTAATTAGCATTAAAGTAACCCACAATCTAGCCATTCGCCCATTACCATCACTGAAAGGATGAACGGCAACAAAATAATAATGAAATATACAAGATAATATAAGCAAGTTTAAATCACTATTTTTAAGTAATTCAAATAGACTTTTCATAAGCTGAGGTACTAATATTGATTCAGGAGCCACATATACTATTTTATTATCTTTTTTGATTCCTTCACCGTGATTTCGATATCCACCATTATCATCTTCAAAATATTTCATCATAATTTGATGAGCAGATAAAAAATCTTTTTCGCTTGTATAATCATATTGGTTCATATGATTATATGCCTCAATTGCATTTTTAACTTCCTGTACTTCATTCATCTTTCCTAATACTGGTTTATCATTAGATATGTTTTCAACAGCAAATAATGGTAAAGAATTAGCCTCTATGGAAAGTGAAGAATGAATAGATCTTACTTTTGACTTAGATACCATATAATTTCTTTTTTGCTTATCAGTTATCTGCATATAATCTAATTTGCTATCTATTTTACTTATCCAATCGCGAACTTCATTATCAATATTAAAAACTGGTTCTATTTTATCTAACAGCTTCATTCTATCACTCCCTTTATATATTATATTATACCATAGTGGCACCATAAATGGCACCATATTTTAACAAATAAAAAACTAGACTAATCTAGTATTTTTATTCACATTCATCTCCATATGTATATGTATATTTATCATATACGCTGCTATAAGCTACTTTAACACACCCACTCATTTTCTCATTAGTTATTGGATCTATTAGTTCATCTTGATCAAAGTATCCTTCAGTAATTAATGTATCAACCGGTATATAAACATTTTCTTCATCGAGTAAATTAATATGCATACTTACATAATCTTCTGCCCTTTTTTCAATCATTTTAACTTGTTCATCATGAGCTTTAATTCTACCTGAATCAATTAAATTATCTACAATGGGTATAGTTATACCAGCTACTAAACCAATAACTATTATAACCGCTAATAACTCAACTAAAGTAAATCCTTTTTTCATATTATCACCTACTTTAATTATACTATATTTATAAATAAATTCAAATAAAAACCCTCCCTAAGGAGGATTTTTTACATCATTTTGTCCATTTGTTTATATAAGTCTTTCATTTTTTTATCCATGACTTTTTTAGTTTTCTTTGCCATAGGCATACCATATTTTTGGATAATTAATGTACCCATCATACCCATACCTATTAAAGCCATATTTTTAATACTCACAAATATCACCTCACAAATGATGGTAGTACTACAGTATTATTATGGTCTATCCAAATACATTTTATACATATTAATTAATTTGTTTTTTAAATCAGTATGTCTAACTTCTTCCCTATTATTAGAAACTGCATATAAAAATGCATCGGCTTCTCCTAATAAAATTAGTTTTCTTTTAGCCCTTGTAACACCTGTATAAATTAATTTTCTATATAACATTCTATTATAACTATTACTCATAGGAAGTATTACTGTATCAAATTCACTACCTTGTGATTTATGTATACTTATAATATAACCTAATGTTATTTTATTAAAATCTTTAGGTGTAAATTTAACGACATTACCATCAAACGATACATATAGTTCATTTTTAGATACATCTATTTGAACAATATAACCTATATCACCATTATACACATTATCATCTGGCATATTTAAAAGGCATAATATTTTATCACCTTCACGGTATAAGATATCTCCTGATTTTAATTCTAGTTTATCATTACTTGATGGATTAATTGTATCTTGTAATACTTTATTTAAATTATCAATACCTACTTCACCCTTATACATAGGTGCCATTACTTGAACTTTATTCATATTAATATCTTTATCAATCATTTTATTAATAATGTTTTTAATGCTTTCTTTAATCATATAACTAGTACATGGCAAGAATACATAATCCATCCTAGGTTCTTTAAAGTTTTCACTTATGTTATTATCTTTTATCTCAGAGGCTAAAGTAACGATATAAGAATCTTCATTTTGTCTATATAGTTTATCTAAATGAATAGTATTAATCATATTACTATCAATTAAGTCTTTTAATAATTCACCTGGTCCAACACTAGGTAATTGATTATAGTCACCTACTAATACTAATTTAATATCATTTTTAGTACCTTTAAGTAGTGAAGCAAATAAAGATATATCTATCATACTTACTTCATCAACAATAATTAAATCATGTTCATCTTTATTAAATTCATTAACTGAAAAGTCTTCAGACTCTTTATTCCATTTTAAAAATCTATGTATTGTAGATGCCCCCATAAGACATGCCTCACTCATTCTTTTAGAAGCTCTTCCTGTAGGTGCGAGTAACGCTATATGTTTATCCATATCTTTACTTCTATATTTATTTAATTCACTATAAATATCTACAATAGCTTTAATAATAGTAGTTTTACCTGTACCAGGTCCACCTGTAATTATAGTAATATTACCTTCTAATGCATCTTTTATAGCTTTCTTTTGATTATCATTATACAAAATACCTTCTATCTTTTCATATCTTTCTATTTCGTCATCGATATGTTTATATATTGTTTTATCTATATTAGATAATTTTTTTATTTTATTTACAATATATTCTTCATCATCCCATATACCTTTTAAGTAATAATTTTCACCATCTATAACTATCTTAGATTTAGCTTCTAAAGATTTAAGATATTCATCAAAACTATATACATAATTATCCATATTTAAATATTTCATTACCTCTTTATAAATATCTAATTTATTTAAATATGTATCACCATTATTAAATATAATATTTAACATACTATATATAATACATGCTTCTATTCTTTTTTTATCATCCCTACTATAACCCATATCAATAGCTATTTTATCTACTTTAGTAAATGGTATAGATAAAGTATCTACTAAATCATATATATCTTCACCTACTTTATCCATAGTATAACTTTTATACATATTATATATAGCTAAAGCTTCTCTCATGTTAAATCCTAAATCAGATAAATATACTATTACTTTATGTGATTCATCATATTTTTCTAGATTAGTTATAATTGTAATTCTTTTTTTCTCACTTAATTTAGGCACACTTCTTAAACTATTAGGATCATCTAATATTACATCTAAGGCATTTTCACCTAATGTATCAACAATATTTTTAGCTATAGATTCACCTATACCAGGGAATAAATCACTTGATAGGAACGCAATGACGCCTAATTTATCAGTTGGTTTTACTTTTTCATATGAAGTAACATTAAACTGTAAACCAAATCTAGGATGTTCTACTTCCATACCATATAAAATATATGTATCATTAGGATTTAATGAATCAAAATATCCAGTAAATGTAACTGTTTTATTTATATAATCTTCAAATACATCTATATTAGTTTCTTTTAACTTTAAAAGTCCTATTAAATATCCATTGTTTCCTTCAAAAAAACTTCTTGAAAAACTCCCCTTTATATATTTTTGATCCATTATTCACCTATAACATATGGATATTCTACTTTTTTAATAGTGCATTTTAAATCTTCGTGTAATAATTCTTTATTACCTTTAACTTTAACTAATAAATAATTACCTGTATGGCCTATTAAATAGCCATCTTTATATACTTCTGGTATAACTATTACTAGAGATCCCACAAATTTATTAAAGTATTTAATTTCTAAATCTTCTGATAATCTAATTAATCTACGACATCTATCTTTTTTAACTTCTTCACTTAAGTGATTAGGTAATATTTCTGCTTTAGTACCACGCCTTAATGAGAATGGGAATACATGTATCTTAGAAAAATTAACCTTAATTATAGTATCAATAGTTTCTTCAAATAATTCTTCAGTCTCACCTGGAAAACCTACTATAACATCTGTTGTAATAGAAATATTAGGTCTAATACTTCTTATTTCATTTATCTTATTTATAAAATATTCTTTATCATATTTTCTATTCATTAATTTAAGTATTTCATCTGAACCAGATTGTAATGGAATATGTATATGATCAACTATTTTAGAGCTTTCCTTTAACACTTCCATAAATTCATCATTTAATTCAGTTATTTCAATAGAAGATATTCTAATTCTTTCTAATCCATCTATCTTAATTAAGTCTTTTAAAAGTCTACTAAAACTATAATCTATATCAGCTCCATAATGACCAGTATGAATTCCTGTTAAAACAATTTCTTTATGGCCTTGACCAACTAATGTTTTAACTTCTTCTATAACATTTTCAGGATTTCTACTTCTTACCCCACCTCTAGCATATGGAATAATACAAAAACTACAAAAATTATTACATCCATCTTCTATTTTTATAAAGGCACGAGTTCTATCAAAATTATTTAATTTCATTTCTTCAAAAGTAGTATTTCTTATATTTTCAACTTTAATAATAGGAGTTTTAGTTTTTCTATATTCTTCAATTAATTCGGGAATAGAATTTTTATATTTATTACCTATTACGATATCAACATCTAATCCATTTAAAATATCTGGATTAGCTTGTACCATACAACCCATAACAATAATAATAGCATTAGGATTAGCTCTTCTAGCTCTTCTAACCATTTTTAAAGATTTATTATCTGATGTATTAGTAACAGTACATGTATTAATAATATAAATATCAGAATTATCCTCTTCTCCTAATACATAATTATTATCAATTAACATATCTTGAATAACTTCTGATTCATATGTATTTACCTTACATCCTAGTGTATATATATAAAATTTCATATAATCACCCCATCTAAACATTAAGATTATACCATTAAATATATTAATAATCTAGCGAACAAGAAAAAAAAGTAGGATTTACCTACTATAAATTTTTCCTAAAATCTTTTAATGAATCTAAAAATTCATCTACTTCTTCCATATCAGAATCTAAATCATTATAAATTGGTTTATCATCTACTTCACTAGCCATACCATATATAGGTGAAATAACTTCACTAGTTCTGAAATTTTCTTCACTATATGGTTTTACTTCTTCTTTAGTAATAGCATCAATGGCATCATTAATAGTAATTTCTTCTTTTGCTTCTTCCATAATAGAAGGTACAACTACTTCTTCAGGTTTTTCAATAGAATTAGCATCAGCCACTTCCATACCAACTTCATTATGAACTTTAGCTTCATTATTATTTCTTACAGCTTCAACTAATTCTTGATAACTAATAATAGCTTTACTTTCTTGTTCTTCTTCATAAGTAGTTATATCACTTGTAGTTACCTTTTCATTATCAAGATTTTTTTGCATTTCATCTACTACTTTTTCTAATTCTAGTTTAGCTTGTTCTCTTTCTTCTTCAGTAACAACTGGTTTTACATAACTACGAGATCTAATAGCTTTATCTCTATCCTTTTTAATTGATAATATTGTTATTATAATTACAATAACTAAGGCAACTATAATACCCAAATATATATAATCATTATTTAACGCAAGTTCTAATAAACTAAACATATAATCACTCCTATTAAAATTTATGTTTATACTTTTCACATATACCTATTTCAATTTTAACAAATTAAAATATATAAGTCTATTAAAAAGATACAATTGAATATATATTTGACAAACTCTATACGTCAAGATATGTAAATTATTATAATCAAACTAAAATTCAAAGTCAAGAAAAAGAGGATTACTCCTCTTTTTTAATTTATTAATTGAATTTCTCTAACAGTCGCCCAAACTTGATGTCCTGGTTTTAATACTAAATAACTTGCATCAGAATTAATTGTATACGTATCAACTTTGTCACCAACATTACCCGCTAATGTGACAGTCGTATTACTTATAGTTGTTTTATCGGAATCAGCAAACCAAAATTTAATTACAGCACTCGAATTCGATGAATCATCATTCCAATAAATTCTGAATTGTTTTCCCTTAACTTCATCGCTTAATCTTAAATAATATGTACCTGGTACAGTCTCATCTGTTGTATCGCCATTATATGCAGTCGCAGGTAATGCATCAGAAACAGGATCAATACTATACGTTGTTATAGGTGACACCATACCATTTGCGAATACACTTTTTGCATATATTGTAGATCCTACTGATATATCAAACCTGTTAGTATAATTAGTCCATTCACCATCGTCAATTTTATAAAGTTTTTGTGAAGAAGTACTTTCATATGCTAACTCTGCATGTACTGGATCATAAGTTATACTTCCATCAGCACGCCATACAGGATAATTATAATCATGAAGTGTAACTTCAGGATAGTTAACTGGTCTTACTTCTCTTACTGTACAATACTCAGGCCAATAAGTGCTAAAGACAATATATTGTGCATCAGGATTTATTGTATATGTATTCATCTTTTCACCGGCTAAGTTACCTAATGTAACAGTTGTACCACTTATAGTTGTTTTACTGGCATCAGCATAATAGAATGAAACTTTACAATTTGAATTAGATGAAGTATCTACCCAAAAAATATCAAATTTTTTATTTTTTAATGAATCTCCCAATTTTAAATAGTGCGTACCAGAAGGTATAAAATCAGTTGTATCGTTATTATATGCATTTTGAGGTAAGGCATCCTCAATTGGAGCAGCCTCAAATGAAGTAACTGGTGAAACAACACCATTAGCGAATACACTTTTTGCATATATAGTTGAATTTAATGGTACCACAACTAACCCAGTATAATTTGCCCATTCACCATCATCAATTTTATATAAATTTTGTCTAGATTCTGGTTGATAAGCTATTTCAGCATGAATTGTATCATATACTACACTACCATCGATATTCCATACGGGATAATCATAATCAGGTGAAGTGATTACAGCTTCGTTAACCGGTTTAATCTCCCTAACAGTCGCCCAAACTTGATGTCCTGGTTTTACTACCAAATAACTTGCATCTGAATTAACTGTATATCTATTTACTTTGTCGCCAACATTACCTGCTAATGTAACAGTTGTACCACTTATAGCTGTTTTACTGGCATCAGCAAACCAAAATTTAATTACAGCACTTGAATTTGATGAATCATCATTCCAATAAATTTCAAATTCATCACCTTTAATTGAGTCACCTAATTTCAAATAATATGTCCCTGGTACAGTCTCATCTGTTGTATCACCATTATACGCAGTCATTGGTAATGCATCAGCAGAAATTGATTCAACAGTTTGTGTAGCCGTCGTTGAAAGTCCTGAAGCATTTTTTACTGATTTTGCATAAATAGTATTTCCTATAATTTGCTCACTACCCGTATAAACATTCCAATCAGTACCATTAAAACTTACATAATTCGTTATATCACTACGATTATCAAATGTTATCGATAATGAACCATTAGATATACCAAATATCTCTAGAACCGGATACTCAACATTAGCTACTATTACTGGTTCAGCAGGATAATCTAAATCTAACTTATTTATACTTCTACATATTTCAGTTGATTCTCCTGATTCAATTGTTGCTTTGGCACATATTTTTAAGTTGCCATGGATATCTCTTTGACTAGCTAATTCTTTTGATGACTCTATTTCAAAT
>JAGBJG010000016.1 GCA_017934595.1 Bacilli bacterium | reverse complement strand
AGGGATTATTATAGGTGGTTCATATTTATTTGGATACAATGCTACTGACAAACAAATGCCTTATGATATTATGCTATTATGCACATTTTATGGTTATTTAATTACTATATTATTATTTATGTTATTTACTAAAAAAATAAATAAAATTGAATTAAATAAAATAGGATTAGATAAAAATATTAAAACTTTTTTAAAAGGAATATTAATTGGAATAGTATCATTATCATTAATAATAATTCCGTTATTAATGTGTGGTGCAATTAAATTTAATGGAATGAATAATAATATTGATTGGTTGTTTTTTGTATTATATTTATTTGGATATTTAATTCAAAGTTTTATGGAAGAGTTAATATGTAGAGGATATTTATTACATAGATTAAAAGAAAAAATACCTGTCGTATTAGCTATTACTATAAGTGTATTATTCTTTTCAGTAGGTCATTTTGATAAGATGTTTGTTAATGGCACATTGATAGGCATTATAGGAATAATAAATCTATTATTAATTAGTTTAATATTTGTTGTCATTACATTAAAAAGCAAAAATATTTATGGGGCAATAGGCTTTCATTTTATATGGAATTTTGCATTATTTAGTATTATAGGTTTAAATCTAAGCGGACTTGAAACTACCAATTCTATTTTTCAAATGGAAGTGGTTAATAAATTCTTAACTGGATATAGTTATGGAATTGAGTCAAGTTTTATAACAACTATTATACTTATAATTATATTATTATTAACAAAGAGAAATGTAAGAATATAATGATCGGAAGATTAAGATATATAGATCAGATAAAATCTGGTCTTTTATATTGCTATTAATCAAATATTGATATATAATTAAGTATGAAAAGTATAACTTGTTATACTTAAAGGAGGCATATTATGAAAAACAAATTTGTAGGTATTGCTAAAGTTGGAGAAAAAGGACAAATAGTAATACCTAAAGAAGCAAGAGATATGTTTGATATTAAACCTGGTGATACTGTTGTAGTTTTATGTGATAAAAAGAAAGGAATGGCTATTGTTAAATCTGAAGTGTTAGAAGATACTATGGATAAAATAATGCCAAATGATAAATAATATGTATTCTATTGAAACAAAGAAGTTAACAAAAAAATTTAAAGATAAAATTGCAGTAAATGGAATAGATTTAAATATTAAACAAGGAGAATTATTTGCACTTTTAGGAACTAATGGTGCTGGAAAAACTACAACAATTAAAATGTTATCAGGATTAATATTACCAACTTTTGGAAGTATTAAAATCCTTGATATGGATATGAAAAAAGATATATTTAAAATAAAAGAGATATTAAATGTTTCACCACAAGACACTGCTATTGCTCCAAATCTAACCGTAAAAGAAAATTTAGAATTTATGGCTGGAGTTTATCAAATAAAAGATAAAGATAAAAAAATCAATGAACTAATCAAATTATTTAAATTGGATGAAGTATTAAACAAAAGAGCAAAAACTTTATCTGGTGGATGGCAAAGAAAAGTATCTATTGCAATAAGCTTAATTAATGATCCTAAAATATTATTTTTAGATGAACCTACACTTGGTTTAGATGTTATTGCAAGAAAAGAGTTATGGAAAGTTATTAATTCATTAAAAGGGAAAATAACAATTATTTTAACAACTCATTATATGGAGGAAGCAGAAAGTTTATCAGATAGAATTGGTATAATGGCAAATGGAAGTATTGTTGAAGTTGGAACCTCTAAAGAGTTAATCAAAAAAACAAAAACTAAAAACTTTGAAGATGCCTTTGTATCGATTGCAACTGGAGGTGAGCTATAATGAGAATGATTAATTTTGCTAAAAGAAATTTTAAGGAATTAATTAGAGATCCTTTAAGTTTAGTATTTGAAATTGCTTTACCATTATTCTTATTATTTATATTTCAACAATTTGATATTCCAGCAGATAATTACAGGTTAGAAAACTTTACACCATCTATAATTCTATTTGGATTTTCATTTATTACATTGTTTAGTGCAACTCTAATTGCAAAGGATAGAACATCTTCATTTTTAATTAGACTTGGTACATCTCCAATGAAATCAAGTGATTATATTTTAGGATATATACTATCATTGTTACCAATAGTATTAATCCAAAATATTTTATTCTTTTTAACTGCTATTATTATGGGATTAGAATTTAGCATAAGTATAATACCAACTATATTAGTATCTATGATTATTTCTATATTCTTTATATCACTTGGAATATTAATAGGTAGTTTAGTTAGTGAAAAAGGGACTGGTGGTTTAGGAAGTATCATTGTTCAATTAGTATGCTTTACTAGTGGTATGTATTT
>JAGBJG010000015.1 GCA_017934595.1 Bacilli bacterium | reverse complement strand
TATTATTGGATTAAAAATGGTTGTAAAGAATCTCCACAAGAATTGGCAGAAATGTTTAAAGATTTTTACATATTAAAAGGAAAATAGTTTTATCATTTCTATTTTTCTTTTTTGTTTCGCCTTATATCCATATTGCGAACGGAATATCTTAATATTCTGATCGTTTTATTTTTCTCTTTTTATAAATAATATTATTAATATAGCTGTAATTACAATAATCAATAATGGTGCTATTCTAAAAAATGTCCACTCAAATGAATGCCATAATGTTCCAATAACAGACCATTCAGGATTACCATAATCCCATGTTAAATAGGGACTACCTAATAATGCTAATGAAACGAAGAAAAATATTAAACATATGTCTATTATTAGTAATACTATAATTTTTCTTTTTCTTTTTTGTTTTTGACTAATCGATAATTGTTCATTAATTACTTCTAATTTTTCAGATATTACTTTTAAATCATTTGTTTCTTTTTCCTCTATACTTTCTCCAAGGATTTCACTAACTGGCGTTTCAAAAAGTTCTGATATTTTTATTAGCATTTCAGCATCTGGAACAGATAATCCTGTTTCCCATTTTGAAATTGTTTGTCTTACAACATTTAACTTAATACTTAATTCTTCTTGTGAAAGTCCTTTGTTTTTTCTTAATGTTTTTAGATTATCTTTTAACATATTACAATTTCTCCTTTCATCAAGTTCAGTTTATTACAAATATGCCGTTGCTACAAGCAATGTATTTTAACATTTGATTTTGCAATTAATTGTAAATAAAAATTAACTATTTCATAACTATTTTACCATACAAAAAGGAACTTTCGTTCCTAACATCTTAATTTTCCAATCATTTTCATTTATTTATCATTCACATTAATTGCTTGGTTTATTTGCTCTAAGCCTGTTTTATTTGTTTCCTCTATTTTTAAAATTGTAGAATTTTCAAAAATGTTTTTTGTAGTGTCATCATATTTTATATATGTTCTAAATGTAAATTCATAATTCCTTCCAACAACAATATTTGCACTTTTATCAATTTTAACAATTTCAGGTGTGCCTTGAAATTGTCTTAATGTAACATCAATATAATCTTCTTCGTTATCATCAACTGCACTAATTATATAATAAGTTCTGATAAAAGTTTTCTCTTGATTACTCTCATGACCACAATAGTTCCCCTTTAGTTCTTCTTCCATCTTTTCGCTTCCAATATAAATATCTTTATTGCCTTCTAATGTATTACAAAAAATTATTTCTTTACCAGATTTTTTATAAATTGTTGTGCCTCCATCCCACATAGAAATAGATTTATAATTATCATATTCTACTTGCTTGTTCAAATATGAATGGAATTCATCAATAGTTATTTGATTATGTTTTAATGCATCTACAATTTGATAACATTTCTCGTTTTTGTCGCAAAAGAAAGCAAAATCAATACCATAATAATAGATAGTCCTATTATTTATTGTTATTTGTTTTTCCAATTTATAAGGTTTCTCTGGATCAGCTTGTTGTATTGTAAAATTAAATAAGTCTATCTTTGGATACTTATTTTTAATTCCTATTAATATAGCAATTAATAGAATAACAATTCCAATTGTTAAAATAACAATTATACTTTTGGACTTTCTTTTATGCTTATCGCTATCTTTTAAAGTATTAATAATATTCTCATCACTTTGCTTAATCAATTTTTCCTTACTTAATTTTTCTCCACTAATTAACTCATTAACTGAAATTCCAAATATTTCACATATAGGTTTAAATAGTGCTACATCAGGAATACTCCTTCCATTTTCCCAATGAGAAACAGCACGATCTGTTACATTTAATTTATCAGCTAACTCTTGTTGAGTCATTTTTTTATCTTTACGAAGTTTAAGTATAAATTTTCCAATCTTTTCTTGATTCATATTTTCACCTCTACATAACAATTATAATATAAAAATTATTAATTGTATCCACAGCGTTAGTAGAGTTTGGAATAATCGTAAAATTACTAAAAAAAGATGAGATTTTTTCTCATCTTAATGTACGGGAATATCTTAATAGTCCGATTATTATTTTTCTATAATTGAATTTAACAGATCCTTATCATAATTTGCTAAATTATAGTATTTATTATTTATTTGTATAGTAAAGTAATGTCCTGGAGTATATGCTATTTTTGCTATACTATTTTTATTAGAATCAAATAATTCAATATCATACATTACCGATGGACTTGTTGTAGGACCAGTCCACCATTTGCAATTGTTAATTATATTTACTAATTTATCTATTTCTTCTTTCGCGGTAATTGTTTTATTTTTATTACCAGTAATTACTACCCTTTTTGTTTTAATTACAGTATCTTTAATTATGCTTGGAAGTTCTAATTTTCCCTCTTTTTGCAATGTAAACGTGCCAAAATCATTATCACATTCTAATACTGCGATTAAATCTTTTTCTTCTCCAATTTTACATATTATCTCTTTATTCGAATTATCCGGTGTTAAAACAATATCAGCATTTCTAGTAATACTAAAACTACCTCTTATTTCTGAAATAGGTTTTGAATTATCATCGTTTTTGAAAAATGCAAACTTATTTTTTCCTGTACCATGAAAGTTAATAAATGAATGGTGATCATATACATATTCACCTTTATCATTTATTTCAGTTAAAGTCCATGCAGATTCAGTATTTTTAATTAATTCTAAAGTATCTCCACACATACACCCATCACAACATTCAGCTTGAACATAAGTATTAATTTCTCCTCCAATATGGAATCCTAATATTTTCAAATCCCATCCATCTTCGTATCCAGTAGAAGATTTTTCACTTAAACGATGAATTTTTGTATATTGATATAATACTGCATTATATTCTACTGAACCACCATCTTTTAATCGGTTGGGTATTGGTATTAACATTAAGATAAAAACTACAATTGCAACAATAATAATTATTTTTTTCTTTTTCATAAGTCCTCCTATATCTCTATTATACTACATAATTATTAAATATTATCATCAACTTAAATCATCGTAATATTACTATATTGCGAAAACCTTATTTTAATTGTTTTTGGAAAGTTTAGGGGTACTGCTAATTTTACTACTTTACTACTAATCTTCTGTATTATTTTCTAAACTATCATTATATTTAATACAATAAGATATTGCTACTAATCTTAAAGCAATCCAAACTAATGAATCAAATATTTGATTATTATTAATATTAGAAGAAAGACAATAATTTTTTATATAAGATACTTTTAAAGGAAGTTCTAAAGTTCTTTTGTTTCTTCCTATTGCTTTAAATAATAAATCATCAGCAATCTGATCACATTCTGAAACAATATCAGAATCATCATCATAGTATTTAATAAAATAATCTGTTATATCATCAACTTGCTTAAATACTTTTCTTATTTTTTTATCATCTTTATCTTTTAATTCATTTAATTGATTATTAATTATTTCTTCAATTACTTCTTCTTTTTGTTCACTTTTTAAATCATTAATGATTATTGTTAAATCATCTAAAGTATATTCTTGAACTTCAATTACTTTACTTAAGTTAGATGTCATTTTAGTTGCAATTTGATTTGCATAATCTGTTTTTTCGTTTTTCATATTTAGCTCCTTTTCTTAAATCCTAAACTTACCTTAATCATTATATCATAAAATATTCATTGTGTCGTACTTTTGTGAATATTCACTTATTAAATGGGAAAATTAATATGGTGATATATATGATAGATAATAATTTAAGATATTGTAGAGAAGAACTTGAAATGACACAAGAAGAATTGGGTATAGTATTAGGTGCTAGTAAACAAACTATATCAAATTGGGAAACAGGTTATACACCAATACCTTTAAACAAATTAATAAGATTTGCTAATTTATATAATTATTCATTAGATTTTATTGTTGGATTTACAAGAAAAAATATTAAATATAACAAAAACATAAAACTAGATAGCAAGTTAATTGGAAAAAATCTTAAATTAGTAAGAGAAAACTTAAACTTAACTCAACAGCAATTATCTGATAAATGTAATATTTATCAATCTACTTATAATCATTATGAAACAGGATATAGTCTAATTAAAATAATTCCAGCTTATTCAATTTGTAAAACATATAACATTTCATTTGATTGGTTAGTAGGTAGAACTAATAATATAAAAATAAGCAAATAAAAAAAGCGAGAGTATGCTAATTAAAACATATTCTCGCTTTTATAATACATTTAGTGAATAACAATAATCATATACATTTAATTGCTCATTGATTTTAGTATTTATTTCTTCATTCTTAAAGTCATATTGGAAGATATTAAATAATATTTCTACTGAAAACTTTTTCTTTTCTTCAAGTGATAATTCCATATACTTTGCTGAAATAAATACTAGGTTTTCGTATTTAGCAAAGTTAGTTATTACATTTTTAGATTCAGGATCTAGTATTAATAATATATTTTTTAGAAGTTTAATAAAATTATTAATATCATAATTAGGTGTAAATCCTAAATCTTCAAGTAAGTGTATCGCTAATCTAATCTTATCATTGTCTTTTAAATCATCAAACATATTAACTAAATCAATTACTTTTTCTGTATTATCATCTAATAACATAAAATTTCTCCTTTCAAATTCGCCATTTTAGGCACTTTATTTAAAGAACAGATAAGAGATTAAACTTTACCTCAAAACCTCAATATGAGCGATTAAAATAGGTTTAATCTCAAATTTCTGTTTTACTATTTATCACTCTAACAATTAAAAAAATCAAGAGTAATTTTTAATTTTATCTACCTAAATCAAAATCATCTTTATCATAATCATATTCATCATAATCTCTAACTCGTTCTTTATAGTAATCTGGTGCATCTACATAATCAAATAATTCATCTTGTTTAGTTGTTCCTTTAGATATTTTAACTACATCACCCATATCAAACTCACTATTATCATAGCAATTTTTAACAACTTCAGCAGTTTCATCTTTTGTATAATCATTACCTCGTTGTAATAATTTTCTTAAAAATTTCTTAAACAATTGGAATAGTTCACTTAATCTATAAATTAAACTTCTATTTTCTTGTTCTAAATTTTGATTTTCATATTCTAACTTGCTTATTTCTTTCTTATATTTTTGATTTTCTTTTTCAAGTGATTTATAACTATTTGCATAACTATCAACTTCATTAAATATTGTTTGTAGTTTAGGTTGTAATTCCATTACTTTTTTAGATTCACTAATAACATTGTTCATACTATCAAAAGTATCTTTTTTAACTTTAACAAAATCTTTATCAATAATAAGTGTTTGTTTAGTAGTTTTCATTTTTTCTTCAAAATCAGCCATTGCTTTATCAATTCTATCATTTCTTACATTTAATTCTTGATTTAGTTTTTTAGTAAGTTTTTTATATTCTTTTATCTTAATATGTTCGTTATCACTACCTTTAATACCTCGTTCTAGTTCATAACCTTTATTTACAAGTCTAGCATGATATTTGTCTTGTAATTGTGATAATTGAATTTTATCTTTAATATATTGTTTTTTAGAAATAGTGTATCTTTCTGTATTAGTTCTTTTATCATATTTCTTAACTAGTGGAACTACTACACAATGAATATGTGGTGTATCTTCATCTAAATGGACAGTTGCATGAAGTATTTGTTCTTTCTTATAACCTAAATCATTATAAACAAATTCCATACAAGTATCAGCCCATTCTTTTATTTGTTCTCTAGACATATCTTTAAAGAAATTATGTGAAGCAGTCATAACTAATTCATCAGCAACAACATTTTTAGAACTATTTAACATTTCATGATATCTTTTCTTTCTATCAGCTCGTTCAGTTTTCATTCTTTCATTGTGTTCTTTTTTATATTCTTTAGTTAATTCATCAAAACCTTTAACATACTTAACATTTAGAGGAACAAGTTCTATATTATTCTTACTTAATTCTATTTTAATATTTTTATTTGATTGATAAGCCTTCTTTTCTCTTTTATTGTGTGATCCGATTTGTGCTAAATCTGGTATAGTCATAATAGGTTCAACTCTTAATATTGCATAATTTAATTCCATATATCATTTCTCCTTTCTTTAAACAAAAAAAGATGCTTTTTTTAGCATCTTCCTAGTAATTTTTAATTTTTATTAATAAATTATCTTCATCATATCTATTTATGAAATTCTTAAATCCTTTTATAAATACATTCCAGTTAAGTGGAATCATATCGTGTCCATTAAAACATTCTGATAGTCCATTATAATATTCTAATTTTAATATCCATTTATAATTATCATAATCTTTATTAATATATTCTTTATTCCAAAAGTTTATTTTAGAATTAGTTATACTATCTAGTATTTTTATTTTATCTTTATTAGTAATTATTTCTTGATTAATTAATTGATAGTTCTTTTTAAATAGAAATGTTGGTTTATCATCAAATATA
>JAGBJG010000014.1 GCA_017934595.1 Bacilli bacterium | reverse complement strand
CTCTATTTCAAATGGTTCTGTATAATCTATATATTCACCATTACCTATTTTATATTGTTTACCTACTGTAGTTTCTGTATAATCGATAGCTATTGTTACTCTAGAGTTTAATTCACCTTCACCTGTTATTACTATTTTTGGTCTATTTGTGAATGCTACACTACAGTAATCTATTGTTCCATCTTCTATTATTCCATTATCATAATCAAAGGCATATCCATTATAACAGAAGTTAGCTAATACTACTTGTAACATTTGATAATCATATTCTAAGTATACATAATTAGGTCTTTTACCACTTATATCTACTTTTGATAATGCTTCATTATCTTCTCCTGTTTCAAATGAATATTTATCACTTGTTACCTTAATACCATTCGTATCAATTAGTGATACTGCTGCCGCATTATTAGCTGCACTAATATATCCTTCTACACTTCTTTTAGCAGCTGCTTTCTTAGAACTTTCAATAATATCACTTACTATTGGAGTTATTATCAAAGCTATGATAGCTAATATAACTATTACAGCTAGTAATTCTATTAATGTAAATCCCTTTTTCTTCATTTCTACACTCACCTATTCTATATAAGATTATATCATAGTATTAAATAAAAATCATAAAAAAAAGATATATTTCTATATCTTATCCTCTTCTTCTTTGATTAATATTTCTTTTTGCTGGTGAGTTTAAATATATTTTAGTTCTACTAGGTACATCAATATTTTGATTTTTTACTGTTAATTCTACACCAGGATTAATCAAATCAATTTTATTATCAATTTTAGTTTCTTCTTTAGCGTCTATTTTATTTTCAACATCTGTTTTTTCATTATTTTTAACAGCTGCTGCATAAGATTTAATTTTTTCTTCTCTTGCTTTTTTGTTAGCTACTATTGTATCTAAATTGATAAGATTCATGTATGTATATACATCCATACTATCTTCCCCTTTCACACAAAACGTTCAATATTATACTAAATTAAGTATATTTGTCAAATTTATAATTATTACTTTTTTATTTTCCTTTTTTCTATTAATTCTTCAATTGTATATTTTTGATTTAAATATTCAGTTTTAAATATTTCATTATAATATCTAAACATATGGTAATCCATTAAATCATGTATTCTTTCTACCATTTCTTTTTTGCTAATTTCATCTAAACTATATACATAAAAGCAATCATTATTTTTCATATCCTCTAAATCTTCTAAACTAACATCTTCAAAATTATATGGTTGATTATAATTAATCGTAATATTTTTACCTGAAAATAATTCTGTTAATCTATCATTTGTCTTAATCGCGTATAATTTAAAATCCATCTCTTCTGGCATACACATATATTTATCTTTATATGAAAATGGAACTATTCATCATTAGATACTTTACCTAATTTCATAACATAGTATTTGGAATCACTATTACGATTAGATAAAATTCTTGGTGTATATTCAGCATCATAACTAGCTAATACACAATTTGTATATTTTTTAAAACCTGCCTTAAATATATTTAATAAATTCATAAAATCCCCTCTTTTTTTAAAGCACATATATAATAATGCATATTTTTATATTTGTCAAATCAAAAAGACTCATATGAGTCTTTTAATCTAACGTACTTTTTAATACTGTTATTACTGGACGTATACCATACATAACTGAGTTAACAGTAGCAGCAGAACCACTATATGCTATATATGGTCCATGTCCTTGTACACCATCCCAAATTCTTCCTTGAGCAAATACAATCCATGCATGATCTGATGTCCCTGCTACAGCATCAGATGTCCAATAGCCGTAAATATTACCTGCCACAGCACAACCATAACCAGTACATGCCTTAGTATTATTATATAACCATGCATATGCACTTTGTTCTGAAGCTGTCGCGATTTGTGTTTGCCATGTTTGCCCAGTTGATACGGAAGTACCACCATCAAAATAGAACCATCCATTACCATCTGTTGTTACCGAATTATATGTAGTATTACCTACTATTCTGGCTAGTTCATCTGTTGTAATTAATCTTGCTTTATATCCATCTGTTTCATAAGAAATTCTATATGCCATTTCTGTACCATTCAACATATATACGTTTACATAATTTTTAGGTGTAACTGTGCCTTGCCAACTATTAGTTAGACCTTTTAAAGCACTTGACACTACCGTTGGACCTGTACCATTATTATTTTGATTTGCCCATCCATATGTACCGCCAATATTTCTATCTAATATCATTGTATAACTTAAATTATCTTCCATATAAGCATAGAACCTTAAACATCCTGATGGTGCAGTTTGATAATTTGGATTATTTGATGAAAAATCAACAACATCACACTTAGTACCAGTTGTGACATTAAAATATTTAACTTGCGCAGCTGGTAACATTCTACCTGTATAAATTGTTCTACCATTTGCTTCTGTAAGTACTGGTGCTGCTACGCCTGTTACTGAACCAGAACCAGATCCTCCTGAACCAGAACCAGATCCACCATTATTTGGTGAAATAGTACCTGCTCCACCTTGAATCGAACCATTTCTAGTTGTGCCATCTGAAAATTCTAATTTATAGTAATATCTTGTACCAGATGTTGTAGGTGCTAAAGTACAAGTAGTGCCTGATATAGTTCCATCATTTGATAAATCATTTTTACTAGTACCAAATTTACAACTTGATAATGTAACTAATGCATCTGGGATATCAACATTTATATCAATTGAATCTTCTTTGGAATTAATTGATGCTATCTTAGCAGATGTACTATTTACTTTACAGTTAGATATATCATCAGATACTTCTATATTTTTAACACTTTGTGATGTAGTTTTTGTATAACATTTATTATGATATACAATAGCCATTTCAACTCCACCATCTTCATAAGCTACAACCATACCTGTAGCTTCAATATCTTCTAAATCTAATTGTTCTAAGATATTTGAACCTAAGTAATCAGCTTTATCTTGATCATATTGTGATTCAACATAATATGATTGAGCTGCCCTTGCGTATCTTTCTACACTTCTTCTATCAGCTTGTTCTCTTGCTGATTCTATTATGTTTCTAACCATTGGTGATAATATAGCTGCTATGATAGCTAATATTAAAATAACCGCTAATAACTCAATTAATGTAAACCCTTTTTTCTTCATAATACACTCACCTATTCTATACAATAGTATAACATAAAAAAAGATATATTGCTATATCTTTAAATATTTTCTAACAGCTCTAAGTGAACCAAAAATACCAACTACCATACCAATTAAAATTAATACGCCAGATACTTGATATATAAATGGTTCTGGAATAATTAATTTAATAATTGATGAGAATACTTGTCCATGTAATTTGGTATATAAAGCTACATAACCATAACATGTAACTATAATTGGAATAATTGAACCAAAGATACCTAATATTAATCCTTCAAAGAAGAAAGGTATTTTGATGTTTGTATTAGATGCACCTACAAGTCTCATTATTTCAATTTCTCTTTTTCTAGAATCAATTGTAATTTTAATAGTATTAGCTATTAAGAAAGCTGTTACTAATATAAGTGCAACTACTATTATAATAGTAACATTTTTAATCATGTTGAAGATAGATACTAATTCTTCTACCATACCTTCACCATATTTAACAACATTAACGCCATCTAATTTACCTATTTCTTTAGCTACACTAGATATATAGTTAATATCAGATACTTTAACTAAATATGTATCTTGTAAAGGATTATCTTCATGAGTCCAATCACTCATTATGTTTTGATATGTTTCAGATGCAGCCATCATTTCAGACGCTATATCATCTTTACCTTTAAATTCAACTTTATCTACATATTGTAATCTATTAATTTCTGTTTCTAATTTTTTAATTGCTTTAGTCTCTATATCTTGATTTAAGAAAGCAACTATTGTTACATCTTTTTCTATTTGAGATGTAAAGTTATTAACATTAGCTGATAAAATCATAGCTATAGATACTACTAATAAAGTAATAGTAATACAAGAGATAGAAGCAAGTGATAAAGATAAGTTTCTCCATACACCTTTAAATGAATCTCTAATATTTCTTCCTAATATTCTTAACCCTCTCATTTAGTATACTCTCCTTTCGGATAGTCTTTTAATACACGTCCAGCATTTAAAAGTATTGTTCTTTTCTTTAACTTATCCACAATATTAATATCGTGAGTTACCATAATAACTGTTGTTCCAAGTTCATTAATACTTTCTAATACTTTCATGACTTCTAAACTCGTTTCAGGATCTAAGTTTCCAGTTGGTTCATCACAAATTAATAGTTTAGGTCCATTTACAATAGCTCTTGCAATGGCAACTCTTTGTTGTTCACCACCAGATAATTCTCTTGGATACATTTTAACTTTACTTTTTAAACCAACAAGTTCTAATGCTTTTATTACTTTTTCATGAATTTCTTCTTTAGTTAAACCAAATATTTCTAATGCAAAAGCTACATTTTCATATACTGTTGATTTTTCTAATAGTTTATAATCTTGGAATACAACACCAATTTTTCTTCTTATTTTATATACTTTACGATTAGATATTTTACCAACATTTTCACCACCTATTAAGATAGTACCTTTAGTTGGTTTTAATTCTCTATATAATAATTTACCTAATGTAGATTTACCACATCCAGTAGAACCTATAATAAATACGAATTCACCTTTTTCAATCGTTAAGTTTAAATCATATAAAGCTGTAACACCAGATTTATATGTATGTGTTACATCTCTTACTCTTATTAAATCCATACAATCACCTACTTTTCCATTATACACTATTTTTTATTTTTTTAAAATATTAATTAGTCTTTAATTGACGTCTTTTAATTTTTATTATCGAGATTAAAACAACAATAATATTTATTATACATACAATTACTCCAACATATGAATGATAATACATATCATATATAATTTCTAAGGCACATGTAAAAATTACTGTATGTTTTATTCCCATAACATTAGCCTTATATAAGGCGATAGTATATACATATACCATTATTATTGGAAGTGTTGATATAAGTCCATCATATGCAGGAATATTTATCACCACAACTACTACTAAATATAAAATAAGTGCCCACATAGAAGATGGTCCACTATGTTTATGAAATATAATATTTCTTAATATTGCAGCAAAAGATGATATCGCACCTGCAATCGCATTTAATAAATAATATTGAACACCAAGTAAAAAATTATATATACCATTATATACATATATTTTTTTAGTACTTGACGCACTTGCAGCTAAAATATCAAAAAATGCAGCTATTACTCTTATTATTCCAGCAACTAAAGCCATATTTATCCCCTCTTTAAGTTATCATTTATAAATGGATCAATATATCCATCTAATACTTTATTTACATCTGTATATTCGGTATTAGTCCTATGATCTTTAACTAACGTATATGGACACATTGTATATGTTCTTATCTGTGATCCAAAATTTATTTCTGTATTGATACCTTTTAATTTATTTAATTCTGCTTCTTTCTTTTCTACTTCAAGTTCATATAATTTATTTTTAAGTACTTCCATACATTTTTCTTTATTTTGAATTTGACTTCTTTCATTTTGACAAGTTACAACTATCTTAGTTGGTAAATGTGTAATTCTAACTGCTGAATCTGTTGTATTTACTCCTTGTCCACCTTTACCAGATGATCTATATACATCTACTCTAATATCTTCAGGATTAATAGTTATATCTATATCATCTGTATCATAAACAGGTGTTACTAATACAGCTGCAAAAGAAGTATGTCTCCTACTATTAGAATCAAATGGAGATATTCTAATTAATCTATGTACACCTTTTTCATTTTTTAAATATCCATAAGCAAATGTACCATGTATCATCATAGATACACTTTTTATACCTGCTTCTTCACCATCTTCATAATCTAATATCTCATATTTAAAATTATTTTTATCACAGTATCTTTCATACATTCTAAGTAACATCGATGCCCAGTCACAAGACTCAGTACCACCTGCTCCTGGATGTATTTCTAAGATACAGTCACATTTATCATATTCACCGTTTAATAATTCTAATGTTTCTACTTCATCTAATTCAGTTTTTAAATCATCAGTTTCACTAGATATTAATTCATACATATCACTATCCATATCATTTTTTAAACTGTTTAAAATATCTATATTACTTTCAATATGATTCTTTAAATTAGATGTTCTTTCATATTTGTTCTTTAAACTATTCAACTCTTTTATGATTGATTCACTTTTCTTTTTATCATCCCAAAAATTAGGTTCATTCATAAGTGATTCTAATTCTTTAATTTTATTTAAAGTAACTTCTGGGTCAAAGTAACCTCCATAAGTCATCTACTCTATTTTTATAATCATTATATATGTTTAATAATTCAGTTATTTCCATATTATCACCATATAAATTATAACATAAAAAGAAGTGTATTTCTACACTTTCTTAATTAGCAGGACCTATTTCATATACATATATGGTTTGACTTCCTTGATAGAATTTAATTTTAGCAGTTCCTGCTGGAACAGTAAATTTTACTTCTCCAGTTGATTCCGGTCCTTGACTATGTTGTAATTCTTTATTGTCTTTATCTAAGAAATATATTTGGCCTCTAGTAGAAGGACTATAAGCACTCATATACACACTGATTTTCTTACCTATCATACTTTCATCAATGAATATATACTTATTATGCCCACTTTGATTATAATACCCAAATGTATCAGATGTTGATCTGTTTCCATCATAAGCATTTCCAGTTAATGCATTTGCAACTGCCGCTGATAGATATGAACTAACTTCAGTTTCTATACCATATGTATTTATGCCTTTAGCATATATTGTCTGACCAACCGGTAAATTAACTGTACCAGTATAATTTTGCCATTCACCATCACCTATTTTATATAATTTTTGTACAGATGTTGATGCATATGTAATATTTATCTTATTATGTCCAGCTACGACACCACTTTGTGTTATAGTTGGGTAAGTAAATGAATTAGTTATTCCTGGTGTATCATAAAATTTTATTTCATATATGTATAGTTGGTTATTTCCTTGATAGAACTTAATCTTAGTAGTTCCTGCTGGAACAGTAAGTATTACTTCACTAGTTGATTCTGGTCCTTGGTTATGTTGTAATTCCTTATTGTCTTTATCTAAGAAATATATTTGCCCTCTATTAGTATATTGCCCACAACTCATATATACGCTTATTTTCTTACCCGCCATATTCTCGTCAACATAAATATATTTTACGTGACTATCTTGATTATAATATCCAAATGTATCAGATGTTGATCTATTTCCATCATAAGCATTACTATTAAGCGCATCTGCTGAAGCGGTTGTAGTAATTTCTGTTATATCAGATTCTAACCCTGTTCCATTCTTTACTACTTTAGCATATATTGTATTTCCTAACGCTGACATACCTACCTCATATGGTATCCATTCAGTACCATTAAAACTTATATATGGAGTCAATTCATTACTTGGTTCTGGTGTTACAGTAATTAATCCTGTTACAATACCATATTCAGTTATAACTGGGTAACCTCCTGCTGCATCAATAGTTGGTGTCTCTGGATAATCTAAATCTAACTTATTTATACTTCTACATATTTCAGTTGATTCTCCTGATTCAATTGTTGCTTTGGCACATATTTTTAAGTTGCCATGGATATCTCTTTGACTAGCTAATTCTTTTGATGACTCTATTTCAAAT
>JAGBJG010000013.1 GCA_017934595.1 Bacilli bacterium | reverse complement strand
GGTGTCGCTTCAGTTGTAGAATTGGCTGCTGGAGCCTCACTCTGAGCTTGCACGATGTTATCGAGCTTCTCTACTGTCGTTCCATTCAGGAACCCCGTGTTACCTTTCTTCTTGATAGCCATACTTAGTTGCGTTTAAATGTGTCGCAAAGATAAATAATAATCTTTAATAAAGAGCAATCCTTTTATCTTTATTATACAAACAAATATCATCTTTAATAATTATTAACTATATTCTTTAATAATTACGAAATAAAACCTTTAATAAAGAAAATATCTTGTCTTTAATATAGACCTATATTTCTCTTTAATAAATATCAGTATTTTATCTTTATTAAATACTTGCGCCTGTCTTTAATCTATATGAAGAGTTTATGCAGATTAAATGTCGGATATGCCTGAAAATAAAGACTTTTAGTATTTTATCTTTAATAAATATAAAGTATGTCAGAATCGATGTGGCGTATGGAGTTGGCTCATTTATTCTTTAATAAATAAAAATATAATCTTTATTATTATCTCATATTAATCTTTAAGAAAGATAAATTATAAACTTTAATAAATATAATGTATAGACTTTAATAAAGTAAATAGATTGTCTTTAATATTCACAATCTATAGCTCTTTAATAAAGACTATAGTTTATCCTTTATTATATAATAAGGTATCATCTTTAATATATAATAAGTACGTACAGGTTTCTGTCGGATGATTTTAGTGCTGTTATGGAAGAGTGTCTTCAGGCAATCAAGTTCTGTGAATGACGCATTTTTCATCCCGAGTTCTGTAGCCGTTGTTCTTCAATCTGTCATGCCACACCAAAATTTCTCTGTTATTTTTCTAGAATGCATATTTTGCTGGACATAAAATTGCAGCCATTTCTTTGTCTTTGGGTATGATCGTTCTAATCGTGTAGGCAAGTTGACATGCATGAAGACCAACGATGTCAATACAGTGATAGGGTAGGGGAGAGAATTATTTCTTTATTATTTATTAAATATATACTTTATTAAATACAAATAATATTATATATTAAATATAAAATATTACTCTTTAATATATATAAAATAAATTCTTTATTAAATGTATTTTACTTAAATATTTGAAATATAGCAATATATAACATCACGAATTTATAAATCTATTTTTTTAAAAGAATTGTCTTGAATATATTATTCGGCCATAATTGTTATATATATCTTTAATAAAGAGAAAATATATACTTTAATAAAGAAAAAATAACACATGAGATTCGAAATACATGAATTATGAACTACTACATATTACTTTTTGACCCCAAAATAGGGTAGGGTAGGGGAGTTCCAATAGACCATTAACACCCCATTCCTATTACAAATAACCTTAAAATTTTGGCGATATTTTCAATCAATTGATTTTTTCTTCGTAAATTTGCAAGTTATAAAGGGTTATAGAGATGCCTACGAAGCGAGAATCGAAGAAAGAGCAGGGTAGGGGAGAGTCACTAATCGTCCCTATGACTGTTATTATGATGCGCCAGGGTTATGACTACTGGCAGAACAAAGTATTGCTCGCTATCATTGATAAATTACAGCCTTATATTCGTGAAGGGCTTCAGATAGATTTGTTTGGAATTCAGGAGGACATCATTCTGTCTATCCGCTATAAGGATTTAGGTATTCGTAGAGCAGATTATTCTAAGTTCCGTTCCCGCTTATCTACGCTTTCTCTCATTCCTGTCATTATTCCAAGCACGCTCAATAATGAGTCTTATCATCGTTATCATCGCCTTGGTACTGTGTTCTTCGAAGAGGGAGATAGTAAAGATTTCATAATCCAGTTGGATAAAGATGTTGTACATCATATCATATCAAAAGAGTATGGATATTGTGAATTGAGTAAAGATGCTTTCCTGGCGTGTAAGTCACGATACAGCCAGCAGATCTATCTTATGCTTGCCAGTTGGCGAAATGAAGGTGAACATAGGATTCCATTAAAGGAATTAGAGGCACAGATGAATCAAGATAGTAATAGCCTGGAGTTGAGTCGTACATCTACAAAGAAAGCTCAGCCAGCACCCACGATTCAAAACATCCTCAATGATGTCAAATCTGAACTCGACGCACTGAAAGCAGAAAATAAAAGTGACCTTTCCTTCACCTATGAAGAGGGTGGGGGAGAGGTCACCTTCAAGATACTGGTTTGAAGCCTTATTGCCTAATTGTGTAGGTGCATCGTAACACCTTCCATGTTGCTTTCGTAG
>JAGBJG010000012.1 GCA_017934595.1 Bacilli bacterium | reverse complement strand
TGACGCGAAGAAAAAAGGACTTAAGAAATTCCAAAATAGATTAATTGCAGTTGCCTTATTACTTTTAGTTCCTTATATTGTAAAACTAATATTAAATATTGCAGGTAAAGGAGGAAGTGACTGTCTATAGTTACTTCTTTTATTTTAAAAAAATATTAAAATTTTATTAAAAAGTATTTAAATTGTCAAAAAATGTGGTACAATGATAATGGTGATAGTAGATGAACAAAATAAACATTAACGGTAGAGAATATATATTATTAGGAACTGTCAATACTGGTAAAAGAGAATATGTATATATTTTAAATGGTAAAACAGTTGAATTATATAAGAAGACATTAGATGGATATGTAATGCCTAATAAAGATTTAACTTTAGAAGGTAATGTTGGTGGTTCACTTACTGAATTAAATGAAAACATATATCTTTCTTCAATTAAAGATATAATGCAAAGAGAATATATAGATAAAATAGGGGAACAAGAAGTTTTATAGGAAGAAGGTAGTAACATGGAATTAACATTAGAAGGGGCTGTTGCTAGAGCAAATCATTTAGCTGATACTGCTGCTGCCAATATCAGAGATGGTAAGGTAGTTTTAAAGACTAATATGGAAGATGAAGTTAATAACTATTTGAGATATAGACAATCATTTATGAATAGTGCTGAAACAACACTAAATGAGGCTACACAAACTTTTGTTGATGCTAATGCGTTAGATGATTTTGAAATAGTTGATAACGATGACGAGATGGGTAAAACTATGTTTGGCATGACAATGATTAAACGTGCTGATGAAATGTTTACTACTCCAAAAGTAGAAGAAAAAGTAGAAGAAAAAGTTGAAACTGTAGATAATGTAAGTGATAATAGTTTTATTATCTCAAAAGATGAACTTCCTACTTTAAATCCTGAAGTTAGACCAGAGGAGAATCTTTCTTTGGTAACTCCAACTCTAGAACCTGAAGTTGAAGAGTATGAAGGTGAAGTAGTTTCTTTTGAAGAAGAAAGAACTAAATCAAAAGTTAAAACACTTGGTAAAAGAGCTGCTTATGTTGATACAGTTATCTTATGCTTAATCGCACAATTAAGTATATTTGGATTATTAATTATTGTATTATTAATTATAAAATAAAAAAGTAGTGGTGGTTTTAATGAACAATGTAATTATTGATAATATTACATACGAGAAATTAATCCCTTTGAATATTGGAAAATATGAATATTTATTTTTACTTCATGATAATAAATTATCATATGTTGTTGAAGTAGATGGTTCATATAAATATCCAAATGAGGATCTTACATTAAAAGGTAATGGTAATATACCATTGTCTGATTTAAACAGCCGTATCATTATGAACCACGTTAAAAATATATTGAAAAAAGAATTTGATGGCATAGACATTAATACTAATATGGTTATAAATAGATTAAACCAAATGCAAAGGGTACTTCAAAACAACGAATTATATAATTTAATTAAAGGCAGTGTTAATGAACTAAGTAATTTTGATTATGAGGTATCAAAAATTATTGATAAATTTGATGAAATATATAATGGTCTAACTGGTTATATGCCTAAAATAGATGTAGATAAAGAAGTAAATCATGAAGTTAAAAAAGATAGATTATTAGATGAAAACGCTAATGTTGATACTATTATGATTGCTATGCTGGCTAATATAGGTATTTTATTATTTATAATGCTTATATTGAATATTATTAGATAAATATCTTGATTAAAATTAAAAAATGAGATAAAATGTATATAGACATATGATGTATGTTGTATGTCGTGAAGTTAACTTAGACTAGAAATAGTTTAAGTAGCCTTTTAACAAGGCTCCTATATGATAACTATTTAGTTATCATAACCACACGAGAACTTATTAAGTTCTCTTTTTTGTATATTTTTATTTTAAAATATGTTAAAATTATAATAGGTGAAGTATATGAATAATAGTTATAATATAGGTGGCAATATATATACAGGTATATCAGAATTTAATACAGGTAGAAATAATTATCTATTTATATCAAGTGGTAATAATATTTCTTTTTTAAGACAAACGCCTAATAAGAATTACGAAAACAATTATGGTGGTAGATTCTATCCTATCGCTTTAGAAGATTATAGATGGGCTAATATAATAGCTGAAGATATGATTCTTAATAAATTGGCAGCTAGATTAACTGAAATGTATGGATTAGCTAAAACAGAAATAACACTTGATAATATTGTTTCGTATTTATCATATGCCGCTACGGAACTACAAAAAATAGGTAATATTGATTTTGATATAGATCCTAATTTATCTATGGCAGAAAAAGAATCAGCCTTTAGAGAAAAATGTGATGCAATAGCTATGGACATAGATAATAGTGTAATGGCTAGAATGAGAAGTAATGGTAAAGAAGTAGTTGATAATTATTATAAAGATGACATTGCTGATATAAGTCTTCAAGATATTATTAGCCATTTATCATTATATGATTTAAATAATCTCACACCATTAATTAAAGAAAGTGATGATCCATTAAAAACTACTATTGAATATCTATCTAATAGGGATGATATAAAAGAATTAGCTAAATATGATATTCCATATCGTAAAGCTATTAAGTATATCATTATTGAAGGCCATACAGTTGAAGAAGTATTAAAACTTGAAAATAAAACTCCAATAGAAGAACCAGTTAGAACTGAAGAAACTATAGAAAAGGATAAAGTTAAAACATTAACTCTAGATAATAAAAATAATGCTGCCTATGTTGATTTGATAGTTTTATGTTTAATCGCACAATTAACTATTTTCTTAGTATTATTAGGAGTATTATACTTAGTAAAATAAGGTAAACACTTGATTTTAACAAGTGTTTTTTGTTATAATTAATAAGGTGAATGGTATGGCAAAATATGATGAAAGTTCAATAAAAATATTAGAAGGATTAGACGCAGTTAGAAAAAGACCTGGTATGTATATTGGTTCTACTGATAAAAGAGGATTACACCATTTAGTATGGGAAATCGTAGATAATAGTATCGATGAAGTAATTAATGGATATGGTAATAGAATTAAGATTACTTTACATAAAGATGGTTCTGTATCTGTAGAAGATGAAGGTCGTGGTGTACCAGTAGGTCGCCATGCTAGTGGTAAATCAACTCCTGAGGTAGTTTATACAGTATTACATGCAGGTGGTAAATTTGAAACTGATGGATATAAGGTATCAGGAGGACTTCATGGTGTAGGTGCATCTGTAGTTAATGCCTTATCTAAATGGATGGAAGTAACTATTAAGAAAGATGGTTATGAACATTTTATTAGATTTAAAGATGGTGGAAAAGTAGATGTGCCATTAAAACAAATTAATAAAACTAGTAAGACAGGAACTAAAGTTAGATTTATGCCAGATGATAGTATCTTTAGTACTACTAAATTTTCATATTCTACAATATGTGAAAGAGTAGAAGAAGATGCTTTCTTAATTAATAATTTAACTGTTGAAGTAATAGATGAAATAGAAGAAAAAAGTGAAGTATACCACTATGAAAATGGTATTAAATCATTTGTTGAATACTTAAATGAAGGAAAGAATGCACTTCATGATGTTGTACATTTTAAAGGTACTAAAGATTCTATGAATATTGAAGTTGCTTTCCAATATACAGATAACTATAATGAAAACTTAGTATCATTTGTTAATAATGTTAAAACATCAGATGGTGGTACTCATGAAGTTGGATTTAAAACAGCTTTAACAAAAGTGTTTAATGACTATGCTAAGAAAAATAATTTCTTGAAAGCTAAAGATAGTAACTTAGAAGGTAATGATACAAGAGAAGGTTTAACAGCTATTATATCTTTACAAATACCTGAAAAATTACTAGAATTTGAAGGACAAACTAAAGGTAAGTTAGGTACACCTGAAGCAAGACCTGCAACAGAAGCTATTGTATCTGAAAACTTACAATTCTTCTTAGAAGAAAATGCTGCTATAGCTAAAAATATTATGGATAAGATGCTAAAAAGTAAGTTAGCTAGAGAAGCAGCTCGTAAAGCAAGAGATGAAGCACGTAATGGTAAAACTAAAGGTAAAGTAGAAAAGAACTTATCTGGTAAACTTGCGCCTGCTTCAACTAAAAATAAAGAAAAAAATGAATTATTCTTAGTCGAGGGTGATTCAGCTGGTGGATCTGCTAAAAGTGGTAGAGATAGAACTTTCCAAGCAATACTACCTTTAAGAGGTAAAGTACTTAATACTGAAAAAGTAAATCCTAGTGAAATAACTAAAAATGAAGAAATTAATACAATGATTTATACTATAGGAGCAGGAGTAGGTAGTGATTTTGACATTAAAGATTCTAACTACGATAAAGTAATTATTATGACCGATGCCGATGATGATGGTGCACATATTCAAATATTACTTATTACATTCTTCTATAGATATATGAAACCATTAATTGAAGAAGGACATTTATATATAGCTAATCCACCTTTATATAAGATGGCTAATTCTAAAGAAACATATTATGCATGGACTGATGAAGAAAGAGCAGAACTTTCTAAAGCTCATAAAGGATTAGAAACTCAAAGATATAAAGGACTTGGTGAGATGAACGCTGAGCAACTTTGGGATACTACAATGAATCCTGAGACTAGAAGTTTAATTAGAGTAAATATTACTGATGCAGCTTTAGCTGAAAAACGTGTATCTGTACTTATGGGAGATAACGTTGAACCTAGAAAAGAATGGATAGAAGAAAATGTAGTATTTACTATGGAGGATAATTATCAAATATGATAAAACCTATTATAGGTATAATACCTACTTATGTTGAAAATGATGGTCATATATATGATGAATATGATAAATACATGTCTATTTATGGTAGAAAAGTTAAAGAAGCTGGAGGTATTCCTGTAGGTTTAATTATTGAAGATGATATTTTACCTGAACAATTAGATATGTGTGATGGATTCATTATTCAAGGTGGACATAAAATAAGACGTTTTGTTTATCAAGTAATTGATTACGCAATTAAAAATAATAAACCTTTACTTGGAATATGTATGGGGTCAGAAGCGATAGATATCTATAGTGTAGTAGCTGATAATGTTTCTATATCTGAAGATATAGAAGCTACATATAAAAGATTAAAAGAGGAAAATGATGGTTCTCTTTTAAGAAGATTAGCTGATAATAATATGCATGGTAATGAATTTGTTACTATGGATGATTATAATAATGCTTTACATAAAATTACTATAGATAAAGATTCAATTGCTTATTCTATATTTGAGAAAGAAGAAATGGAAGTTCCTAGTATGCATAACTATGATTATAAAATGGTTGGTAGCAATTTTAAAGTTACAGCTTATGCACCTGATGGTGTATCAGAAATTATAGAATATAATAATAAAGATTATTTCATCATTGGTACGCATTTCCATGTTGAATTAATGGATACTAATATGTTTAAATGTTTCATAGATGAATGCAAGAAAAGGTCAAAATAGTTGATTAAATTTTAAAACTAATATATAATGTATGTAGATGCAAGTTTTGCATACAATAAAAGAGAGTTACTTGACTTCGCGCGTTAGGTAACTGCCTTAATTAGGGTTAGCCTAATCGTTTGTGTAAATGATTAGGCACTTTTTATTTCAATTAATATTGCTAATATTAATATCAATATGATAACTAATTTTAGAAATTTTATATCTTTCTTCATAGTATCAAACCTCCTCTCATAGCTACTGGTGGTAGTATGAACGGAGGCAGTAACCTAACAGTCTTTCACTCTCGAAATAATTATATCAAAATTATGTTCGCGCCGCAATATAAAATTAACGAAAAGTTAACTAAATAAAGTAACCTAAAAAAGGTACAACTTGAAAAATTAAGTGTCCGAAAAAGGACAAAATAAAGACACATAGAGTTACCTATGATACAATGTAAGTGACGAAACTTATATTGGAGGTAATAAACTATGTGTCTTTTAAATTGTAACACAAAAAAGAAAGAAT
>JAGBJG010000011.1 GCA_017934595.1 Bacilli bacterium | reverse complement strand
TTCTATATTATTTTTACTTAATTCTATTTTAATATCTTTATTAGACCTGTAAGCTTTCTTTTCTCTTTTATTATGTGATCCTATTTGTGCTAAATCAGGTATAGTCATAATAGGTTCACTTCTAAATATTGCATAATTTAATTCCATATTATCGTATCTCCTTTCATATAAACAAAAAAAGAATATGTTTTTTGCATATTCTTCCATTCATATAAGATACTAATAAATGATATAACCTCAAACTTATCATATTATTTTTTGTTGTAGACTTTGGTGAGTTATAACATATACTCCATCATTATTCTTAAGCAATATTTGTATGTGGTTGTTATTGATATTTTTCAAACCAACACGAAATAATTCAGGTTCTTTATACGATACATCAACCTCATATCGATATATATCCTCATTATTAACTATTTCTAAATCGCCTTTTACATGATACGAAGTCATATTATTAATATTATCTTTCATCTTGCTTATTACATCTTTATTTTTGGTACATCCAACAGTACACATAGTTATCAAACAAACACCTAGCAGCAATATTTTTTTCACATTCACACTTCCCTTTCAGTATAGTATATTAATTTAGTTGCATAATATGAGAAAAAACGTGAAGAATAAGAATGGAGGAGGTTCAAAATGGAAACATTACAAAAATGTTGTTTAGTTTTAACCATTATAGGTGCGATTAACTGGTTATTGATTGGAACAATGGATTTTAATTTAGTCACTACACTATTTGGTATAGATAGTTTCTTAACAAGATTAGTTTATATACTAGTAGGTATAGCTGGACTTATAAATATAGGAATCCTATTTAATCATATTGAAGCTCATGCATAAAAAAAGTACTTTTAAAGTACTTTTTATTTATATATAACTATATCAACCGTCTTATTTTTAGCTGTATATTCAACTCTTACGTCAGTTCCTGATACAGATACATTAACGCCTTTATGTTCACCGGCTTCTAATCCAGATAAATCTACAGAAGCAGTAATATCATCAGCTTTAATCTTATCAATAACTGAACTAACACCTTTTACTGTAACTGCTATACTTGTATCAGCTGATGTTAAACCTTGTGCGGATAATCCATTACCTAATCCCTTAACATCAATTTTAACGCCTTCTATAGTCTTTTCAGATACACTATCTAGTAACACAGTAGCTTTTACCATATTAGCACTCATAGCTCTGATACCAGCTGGTCTTTCAATTTCAACATTATAATCCGTCTTACTCTTTATACCTTCAACACTGATTTCAATCGGAATATTTTGTAGTGATGATAAAGCTTCAGCAGTACCATATACTGTTACTTCATTTACTGATTGTGTGATTGATGAAATAGCTTGTCCAAATGCAACTGAACCTGTAGGAACAATCTTAACTGGTACAGTTTTACTTGGAGAAGTAACCTTAACTGTTGCTTCAACTGTAGCTGGAACCACTTCAACATTAATTGCATTTCCATCAGTATCATATGCTTTTAATTCAACATCCTTAATTGTATATGTACCAACTTCTTGTTTAGCTATATTAGTAACATCTATTAAAGCTTTAACAGTAGCAGCCTTCTTAATTTGGTAATCTGCACCCTTTATAACAACTTTATCCGTATCGATATTAACACTATCAACAGTTAATTTTGGATTTAATGAATCTTGATTTAGTAAATCTATTGTTACTGTTCTAGTGTCTGATACTTTAGGGTATATATATACAGTAGCTGTACTAGGATTAACTTTATACTCAATTGATGTTGATGCTTGATTATATTTTAAATCAACTTTATGTTGTCCTGTTTTTAAATTACTTAAATCAACAGTGACTTCACCGGCAGGGGCTTGTTTAGCAATATATAAATCAGCTTTACTACCGATTAATGTGATATCAACTGAAGTAGGTAATCCCTCTACAACATACGCTTCATTATTATATATAGCATTAACAGGTTGATTTCTAAGTATTTCTGCTGAATTATCAGAATATACTAATATTTTTTGATCAATTACAATAAACATAGTTATTGCTAAAATTAATGAGATAAATAATAATGTATTACTCTTAGATAGCCATGTTTCTAAATATTTACTTTTATTACCAAAAGTTTCACTTAACTTAACTATAACTTTAGTAATAGGCATAATTATATATTTATCAAAAAATTTACCTATTTTAGAAAGAGATTTTTTACTTTTCTTCTTCATCCAAATCTTCTCCTTCCTCATATGTAAGTGTTGATTTTGGTTTTAATTCATCTAATAGACGCATCTTAACCTCATCAATTGACATATTGTAATATAATTCGCCACCTATTGCTAATGATACTCTACCAGTTTCCTCAGATACAATAATAGATATTGAATCCATTTCTTCAGATATACCTAAAGCAGCTCTGTGACGAGTTCCTAATCTTTTACTGATTTTTAAACTATCACTTGTAGGGAATACTGCACTAGCACATACGATTTGATCGCCTTCTATAATAACACCACCATCATGTAATGGGTTACCTTCATAGAAGATAGCAATTAATAAATCGCTTGATATTTTAGCGTAAATTTTTTTAGCTCTATTAATATAGTCTGCTAAACTATTTTCTCTTTCAATTACAATTAAGGCACCTATTCTATATTTTCTTAAATATTCTAAAGCATTAATAATTTCGTATACTACTGATTCTCTTTCATCAACAGTAAGTGTTTTATGTCTACCAAGTAATTGTGATCTACCAAGTTGCTCTAAAACATTTCTGATTTCTGGTTGGAATATTATTATTAACGCTACTGGTCCCCATTCAATAATATAATCTAATAAGTAACCAATAGTAGGTAAACTAAATAAATCACTTAATATTTTTAAGAATATAATTATTAATATACCCTTAAATAGCAATACCATTTTTACATTTTTTCTAAGGTTCTTTAATATATAATAAAATACTAACCATACAATTAATACGTCAACTAATTTTCTTAATAATTCTATAGTTCCATCTATTGTCATAGTTAACCTCCTAACACATAAATAATTATAACATAAAATTAATTAAATTGAAATTTGTTAGAAAAAGATAGTTTTAAACTATCTTAAAATTTCCATATATCATCATCTGATGCAATTTCTTCATTATTACCATCATTAAATTTTTCAGTAATAACTTCTGGAACTATTTCTTGTTCATAGTCCATATTATCATACTTTTCAATTTCATCTTCTTTTGATTTTTTGTTTTTCTTTTTCTTCTTTGGTTTTTCTTCATCTGTAGACTCAGATACAACTTCTTCAACTATTGGAGTATCAATAGGAACATCTATTGTTTCTACCTGATTCATAGCAGCTGGAACTTCCAATTCTTCACTAGTAGGTATTACTATTTCATCTGATTCAGCAGGAATGTCTATAGTTTCAACTGGACTTTCAACAACCGGAACTTCTTCACTTTGAACTGGATTATCTAAAACTGTATCTTCAATTGTCTCAACTGGAGTTAATATATCATCGCTTTCAGGCATATTTTCTATTTTAACCTCAGGCATAACTTCATCTAATGATTCAGTTTCTTCTTTAATAGGTTCAAAACTAAAATCTGCAGAAGGTACATCAACATTCTCAGCTGGTGTTTCAGTTACCTCTTCACTAATAGGAGTAAAGAAATCTTCATTCTTAGGTTCTTCTGTAGTTTCAATTGGGGCAGTTAAAATATCTTCGTTTATTGATTCTGTTGTAGTATCACCAAGTGGTGCATTTAAATCTTCTCCTATTGGTGCATATAAAGCATCCATATTATTTATATCTTCATTTGTATTAACCGCATCACCAAAAGGCGCATTTAAATCTTCATTTATATCATTTGTTTCTGTAGCTTCATTTGAACCACCGACCATATCACTTAAAGTCTTACCTTTTAAATTATCTAAATCTAATTCTTCAACTTTATTTGGGTTTTCTATTTCTTTCTTTTTAGAAGTCTTTTTGTGTCCAAAATCTGTCTTGTCAGCAACATATCCAACTATTAACATAGCAAATAAAACTACTGCTAATAATATCCATTTAAAATTAGCAGTAAGGAATGACATAGCTAACATATAACTCCTCCTCTTTATTCTTCTATATAATATATTACCATTAAAAAAGATATTTAGCAAGGTATTTGTATTACTTTTCTAAATAATCTGCGCCTTTAAATGGTTCTTCTTTAAGTAAATTAGGATAATCTTGTTGTCTTAATACTTCAAATAGCATTATCGCTACTGAATTGGATACATTTAAAGCTCTTATATTAGAATTGATAGGTATTCTAAGACAATGATCTAAATCATTTTTAAGTATTTCCTTAGGTATACCAGTACTTTCCTTACCAAATATCAAATAGATATTTTCATTAGTATCACTATAATCAAATGATGTATGAGGTTTTCTTCCATATCTAGTTAGATAATAGTATGTACCTTTATTTTTAGATACAAAATCATCCCAATCATCATATATAGTGTAATCACAGTGTTCAATATAATTAACACCACTTCTTTTTACTGTTTTATCATTTATTTTGAAGCCCATTGGTTCAATTAAATGAAGTTTAGCACCTGTACCAGCACAAGTTCTCATAATATTACCTGTGTTTTGTGGTATCTCAGGCTCATATAAAACTATATTTATCATTAATAATTCTCCTCGTTGTTAGTAATTTCTTCACGAGCTACATCAGGTAACTCTATATTTTGTTCTTTTAAGAAATCTTTAAATTTTTCTTTGAAAGCAATTAATTCTTTATAAATACTATCTGGATATATTCTCTTACTATTTCTAATTGCATTGTAAACATCTACAATATCAACTTCTTTTTTATTATCAAATAACGCTAATGAGAAAGCTTGACTTAATACTGAGAATGCAACATCTGGATACATTGCTGCTAATCCATATACTCTTTTAAATTCAGATGTAGCTGATACAATTGACTCTAAAAGTAATCTTGTTACATATTCATTATATTTAAATTTAACACCTGTACTTTTTTCAAAACGAGGTAGTGAACCATATAAGATTTCTACAGTTGTCTTTTCATCTGGTTCAGATACATCGATTCTATCAAATCTTCTTAAGAATGCCCTATCTTTAATTACATAAGCATTATACTCTTCTGTAGTAGTCGCACCAACGACTTTGATGTCTCCTCTATCTAATGCAGGTTTTAAAATATTAGCTAAATCCATAGGGCCATCAGCAGATCCGCCTATTAATGTATGAATTTCATCTATAAATAAAATTGTCTTTTCTGCTTTTTTAAGTTGATCAACTAATAGTGTAATAATCATTTCTTCGCGACCATCAATAGTTATTTTGCCAAGCAAAGATGTTGAATTAATCTTAATTACTTTATATCCTTTTAACGCATTTGGAACATCATTATTTTGAATTTTATATGCAAGTCCTTCTACAATAGCTGTTTTACCAATACCGGCTTTACCTATTAATAATCCTGATTTGTCTGGCGTTAATAATACTACCATAAGTTTTTTAATCTCATCTTCGCGTGCAATGGCAGGATTAGATACATAACTTTTAGCCGTTAAATCTTCACCATATAATCCTAATGCATCAAAACCTGAATTAACTTCATTAGTCTTAACTTCATTTTTAGGTTCGCTACCACCTAAAGAACTAGTACCACCATCTATTATTTCAAAATCCATATTATCACCCTTTTAATAATCCTTTATCTTTCATTATATTAATCATATCATTATATTTATCAGAACCTGTAACTGAATTATTAGAAGTAAACTTACCTTCTACAATAATTGTTACTGTAGGAGTTCCTTCATAATAATATTTTGATCTAAATTCTGCAAATTCTGAATCTGTTAAGTTATCAGTATCTATATAATATATTGTTGCTTCTTTAGAATAATCTTTAGCATAAGCATCATTTAATACTTTTTTAAACACATCACATGATGAACATGATGTTTTACCTATAAATAAAGCAAATGTTTCTTTATTATTTATTTTTTCATTTAATTTAGCATAAGATATTTCTTCATACCCTTTTCTTCCACAACCTGTTACTAATATAGTAAATAGTAATGCAACTACTAGTATTTTTATTTTCTTCATTTAAATCACTCTTTCTTAATCATTATACAATATTTTATAAATAAAAAAAAGAGTTAGTTACTCTTTCGTATACACTATTAATTGATTTGGTAAAAGGTATATTTTTGTATTCATTCCAACTATATCGTTTAAGTTACTTCTACTTGTTATATCGGATAAAGTATCTCCTTCTTTAACCACATAAACACCAATACCATTTTTTGGAATAATTATATTTTCACCAGGATATATATAATCATCTTTATTTAATCCGTTTAAACTAAGTAAACTATCAACTGATACATTAAATCTTGTAGCTATGCTATATAAAGTATCACCCTTTTCCACAGTATAATTTGTAAAATTAGATACATTACTAGGTACGACTATTAAATCTCCATATTTAATATCACCCATATTATTAATAGATATCAATTCCTCTTTAGTAATACCAAAATTATTCGCAATTGAATCTAGAGTATCATTAAATTTAACTTGATATACATTATACATAATATCACCTCGATATATAATATGTTAAAAATATATAAATGCAACAAAAAAAGAAGTATTTCTACTTCTTAAATTTAAATATAATTATACCAAGTCCACATAGATAAGCTAAGAATGTAACAACTGGTCCTACTGTAGGAATTAATGATATTAAATATAACATTGTAATACCAATTAATCCTTCTAATAAAACATTTTCATCTTTATTCTTAGTTAACCATATTTTCTTTCCTATATAATATCCCATATAAGCATATGATAAATAGATAGCTGCAAAATAGATTGCTAACATCATAATAGCTACCGGTAGACCTATAGTAAGCATCATTAATATTAATGAAGCAACTGGTACCAATATTAAGAATACTAAAGCATATCCAATATAAGTTACAATTTGAGTGAAACTTAATTCTTCATCACCAGCATTCTTTAAACTAGTAGGAATTAATAAAGCTAAAATAACAAATACAAATAATAAACTTGCATAACTAATTGCTCTACCTTTTAAAGCATCTAAAAATGTAATTCTATATTCATGTACTTCCACTTGTTCAATTTCACCAAATGAAGCTTTATCACTTATAGTAAAATTAACTGCGCCATAAGTTAATTTACCTTCTACATTAACTGTATCTTTAATATTTAATGTATTAGCCATAATTTTAACATTACCATCTATACTAACATTATCTAAAGTTACTGTTGAAGCATAAATAGTTAAATTACGACCAACATGGCCATATACTTTTACATCTGATCCTACAATAATAGCATCTCTATAGATAGTAGCATCAACATTAATAACATTACCTGCGATAAATACATCTTTTTCTACTACAGCAGATTGTAAATCAATACTATTACCAGCTAATAATGCATATTCACTATATCCTTTTGATTTAACATTATTACCAGCTAACATAGCTATACCATTGTTACTTCCATCATAAGCAACAACGTTACCAGCAAGTAATACTGTTCCATTTGCTTTTTTACTATATGATACTGATTCATCTGCACCAATATACATATCATCATCATATGTAACTTCCGCACCGCAATTCATACCATTGCTGCCAACACAATTTGTAGCTACATCTTCAGCCATAACTGGCATAACAAACATAGCTAACATAATAATTAAAAATAAAAATTTCTTTTTCATATACTCCTCCTATAATAATTCTATCACTACATATTCATTTTTACAATATTATAAAAATTCAATTAACATCCATAATAAATATATGGTGATAATATGATTTTATTATGCATAAAAATATTTTTTGTTAGAATACTAGATGTATCTTTAGGCACAATCAGAACTATTATAACTATAAAAGGCAAAAACTTTCTTGCATCAGCAATTGGTTTTATAGAAATCCTAGTGTGGTTTTTAGTGGTCAAAGAAGCTATCAATACTACTATAGATAGTATATGGATAGCAGTAAGCTATGCCCTAGGATTTGCATCTGGTACATATATAGGAGGATTCTTATCAAATAAATTTATAAAGGCAAATTTAACTTTACAAGTTATATCTAATAATGCAGATTTATTAATAGAAAATTTAAGGAGTAAAAACTATGCAGTTACTATATTAGATATTAAAGGTCGATATAATAACCATAATAAAATGTTACTTCTAGAAATAAATTCAAAGAGATTAGAAGAAGTTAGAAATATAATAAAAAGTATCGATAAGGATGCTTTCGTTATTGTTGATGAAGCTAAATATGTGTTTAATGGATATTTAGGCAATTAAAAAGGTATGTTTAAGAAAAACATTACCTTTTTTGTTATAATATAATATTAATTAAAATTCCTGAAATCACACCAATTACATATAGTGTTAATACAATGTTAATATTTTCTTTAATATTTTTATTGGTTTTGAAAAGGATTAGTAAACCTACTCCAGCGCCTGTTAATAATCCACCTATTAACGAACCTAAGTCAATTGCTTCATTTAAATAAAGTTCTGTTAAGGCGACACTAGATCCACAGTTAGGTATCAATCCGATCAAACTTGAAATAAATGGTCCAAATATATTATCCTTCATAAATATTTTAGATAAAATATCTTCTCCTAAAAATTCCATACCAATATTTAATAAGAATGAAATTACAATGATAAATACTAAAATATTTAATGTATGTTTGAGACTAGATTTTAATATTCCATGTTCACAGTGACAATGTTCTTCTTCACATATATCTTTAATATGTTCTTTTTCTTTCTTCCTATAAATTAAATCAATTATAAATCCACATACCATACCTATTAATATTTTTATTCCTAATATTTTTAATAAAAATGGTAATTCAACATTTTCAGATAACATGATTGGTAGCATTTCATCTGATGTTGATAAATATATAGAAATTAATGTACCTAAAGATATAACTCTAGCAGAATATAAATTAGTAGCCATACTGCCAAATCCACATTGAGGTACAGCTCCTAATAATGAACCAACTAAAGGTCCTAACTTACCAGCCTTTGATACCTTATCTTTATTCTTTTTACTTAATTTATGTTCAATAAATTCTAATAATAAAAATGCAACAAATAAAAATGGTAATAATTTAAGTGCATCTATTAATGTATCTAATATAATATCTAACATAGCATCACTTCCCAGGGAAGATTATAACATAGAAGTTATTAAAATACAATTATCGTCTTTTACTATTATCTTCAATTTCAAATTCTTTTAAATAAGTATTAGCCCATCCAATAAATTCATTTATATCAATTTTACCAACCAAAGTCAAATCATAATCTTTAATATTCCTTGGATTAGCATCGTATAGAACAATTTTATTATCATGATCTATAAACCAGCGTCTATGAACAAATGAATTCCTCACCATATCTTTATTATATTTAAGCCCGTTAATATTAATACTATCACCATAATAACATTGCGTAACAATCGCATCTATATAACTAATAGCTGGTATGCCTTGAAAAAATCTTCCGTCCAACATATCATAATATAAATCGATAAGTTGTCCACGGTCCATTGAGGACTTAATTTCATAAAAAAGATTTTTTTCGAATCCATCCGGTAGGTTTAAATCATTACCATTAATAATATCTCTTAAATATGTAAGGATGTCACTATATGATAATTTCCCAGAAATTATAAAAGACCCCATAATTAATTGTTCCTGTGATTCATCTTTTTTTAGAAGAGGTACTGGTATTACTTTATTAAGCATACAATATATAGCATGTAACCCAGCTGTCTTTAGATACCACTCATTTGAATTACTTCGCATAGCAATAATCATAGATGCAAGTGTATTTATTTGCTCATCAGTTAAATCATATACAACGGGTTTTGCTAAAGTAGATACATACTCATGAAACTCTTTATTGATTTTTTTAATATCAACATTAGGCTCATGTGCCTTCTCACGAAATTGATTTAATTTATCAATGACATCTTGACTTAATTTACTAGTTATATAATACCTAATAACTTTAATTTTAGATAAATCACTTTTTAAAGTATTGCTGTTATAATCAAAATCATCTGAAATATCATACGCAACTATCATTACATTTCTACTTTTTTCTGAAATTAAATTATATAATTTAACCAAGTATTCTTGATTAAAAGTTACATTAAACGGTTTGATAGGAGCATTATTAGCTATTTCAGAACTTGTTCTTGTATCTTTCAAATCAACTTCAAAGCGCTTGACAGACTGAGAAAATCTAAATCTTTCAATATCTGGATCATTATTGTGATTAAACGCATTCCTAATTAACTGAACTATTTTTTTATCAGACGTATTAGCTGGAGCTGTTATACTTCCAATACCATCTCTTAAATCCGCCAAATCATCATTATTTAAAAAATCATCTCTATTAAGAAGAAAATCTTCGAGTACAGAAAATTTCTTTAAATATGTATAAAAAGTGTAAGTACTAACCATGCGATTATAGTAATCTTCATTATTATCTTCATATCTTCCATTTCTAATCATATATGAAGCAAAAAGGTTATAAGGTTTTTCAGATCGATTACGGATCATCATATTACATAAATTAGCATAATCCTTTAAATATTGCACCATTTCAAATTTACTCATCGCAAGCATAACATCTACTCCTTATAAAAATTATAACATATTTAAATCTAAACAGATATAATTATGTTATAATGAATATATAATATAGGAGGTAACTATGGAAGAAGTAAAAGATTTCTTAAAAGAGGCTGGCGTATACTTTTTAGCTACAGTAGACGGCAACAAACCAAAAGTAAGACCATTTGGTACTGCTGAAATATTTGAAAACAAATTATATATCCAAACGGGAAAGTCTAAAGATGTATATAAACAAATTATAGCTAATCCAAACGTTGAAATATGTGCATTCAAAGATAACGAATGGATAAGAATATCAGGTGAACTAGTAGCAGATGATAGAATTGAAGCTAAAAAAGATATGCTTGATAAAAATCCTAATTTAAGAGGTATGTATAGTGAAATAGATGATAACACTATTGTTTTATATTTCAAAAACGCAACTGCTACAATATATTCATTTACAGATGCACCAAAAGTAATTGAATTTTAAAAGATAATATTTATATCAATATAAAGTAAAAAAAACACTAACAATTAGTGTTTTTTAATATGTTAATGATCTTTTTTTTATTTTAATACTAGTTTTTTCATCACCATTTGTATCGAATTCAACGCTTTGAAGTTTATCTACAACATCTATAAACTTAACACATTCTACGTGTGATTTTTTTAATAAGATATTAGCACATATAAAATCTTCACAATCTTCTCTTGCATTTAGATATACTAATTTCTTAATTTTTAATGAAGATATTAATTTGGCACAGTTAGTACATGGAAATAATGTCATGTATAAAGTCCCACCTTCAAAGTCCTTAAGTGAACCTCTATAATTAGTAGCACCATCCATTTCAGCGTGAATTACATATGTATATTTCAAATTTTTCATTCCATATTCTTTTTTAGTCCCCCAAGGGAATTCATTTTCATCCCAATAATTTGGAGTACCATTACAACCAACTGATAATAAATCACCATCAGCGGAAACATAGCATGCACCTACTTGTGTAGCTGGATCTTTACTATTTGTTGCAGCAGACATTGCCATTAACATATACATTTCATCTTTATTAGTTGATAAAACCCTTTTATATTCTAAACATTCTTTATCAATATCATACATTATATTTGTTACTTTCCTAACATTCTTTAAATAATACATTATATATTAGGTCACAATATCTAGTATCAAGATTTTGATAATGATTTTTTATTTCTTCTTCCGTCCTTTCATCAAAATATTTTCCAGCATCTAAATCATAACTTATACAATTTAAAACGCTACCGTTCAAACTAACTTTTTTACATTTTTTTGTAGTAAGTAGAAATTCATTTTCTTCAATGGTATCTGTATGATCAACTCCATCAGAGTCAATTATACAGAATCCTGAATAATAATGCGCAAGGCTTCTACCATCATGCATAGCTAATTTATCAATATAATACTTTAATATTTCACTATCAGATAAGTCTTCCCTACCATTAACTCTTTTAACAAATAAACCCGGTTGTTCATCTTTAGAAAATTTATCGATATATAGGCCAGAATCTTCAGCTATAGTAGGTAGCTTTGTTGCGTCATAATAAGCTTTAGCTTTCAATACTGCATTTTCTATAGCTGTATTACCATTTTCTTCTACATAGATATTTAAACCTAGCATTTTAGGATTAACTAATTCGATATCTTCGAACTTACTTAATCTTTCTTTCATCAAATTAAATTTGTAATCGTTGCCAGTGGCAAATAATAATCTCATATTAACACTCCTTCCATATCACGTGACAATTTAATTATAAAATGCTTTTTTAATATTGAAAAGCGAATATTTGAAATAGTAGATATTCCAAAAAAGAATAATTATTTAATTTCAAAGTTAATATACTCTTTTATAAATCTTATAGGGGCTGTTGTTAAGTATTTTTTATTATACGCAAATACTATATCTGCAGTAGGTAATTTCTCTTCTACATTTATTATTTTATAGTTATCATCATTTTTAACTATATCAGATATTAGATATCCAATTCCCAAATCATGATTAACCGCGTTTAAAATTACTTCACTTGTATGAATATTAATTATTTTCTTAGGTTTAACATTATTTTTTATAAATAATTCATCTAATTTTTTTCTATTAGTTGTACCATTAGTAGGTAATACTAAAGGAACATTTTCTAAATCCTTAACTGATTTAATATTTTTATATTTATCATAGTTTTTCTTATTACATACAAAGCCATAATTAACTGTTAATAAGTTAATAACTTCTAGATCCATATTATTAGTATTGATAGGTGCAGTATCAATAATTATATCTATCTTATGTTTATCTATTAATTCTAGTAATTGCCCAGTTGAACCACTTATTAAAGTAATTTCAATATTAGGATATTTACTGTGGAAATCTATTATTTTATCAAAGAAGAAAAATGTAGCTATATGTGATGGTAAACCTACATTTAAAGTACCTCTTTCTAGATTCTCTGTTTCAAGCAAATTCCTTTCTGCTGTTAATAGATTAGCATAAGCCTGTTCAATATAATAAAATAATTCTCTACCTTTATCAGTTAATTCAATACCATTAGAATTCCTATAAAATAATTGTGTTTCTAATTCTTCTTCCAGTTTCTTTATAGATTTAGATATAGCTGATTGAGTAGTATAAGTAAATTCGGCAGTTTTAGAAAAGCTACCATATTTACATACATCATAAAATACTTTATATAAATTTAAATTAATATTTCTATCTAGCATAATTTCTCCTTTTTTTAATTTCTATTACCTTTTCATTTGTTTTAACTTCTTCTCTTAACTCAAATTCAATCGCATCAAGATTAATTTTAATAGCTTTTATAACATCATCTTCATATAAATTCGGTTCTGTTATTTCGTCTAGTACACCCATAATTCCTAATACTCTACGTATCGGATAATCTAAATTAGTATAATAATTATACATTGGTGCATAACCTTGCATATGCGTGGTTAAAAAAACTATTATCGAACGCATCCTAACACTATATTCTAAAGCGGTTTTTAAAATATCATCATCAATACGATATTCCAATAACCTATTAAGTACATTTCCTACTTGGCTTTTAGATAACGGAAAAGCACTTTCGTCATTCATTTTGCATACTTCTTCTAATATACTTTCTACACTCATAATATCCTCCTAGTTATCACCGGCTAATTTAATTATACTACAAATATGATATAGCAAATAATGAATATTGTGAATACTTACTATTCCATCCAGGAATACCTATATTATAGCACAAAAAAACACTAACAATTAGTTAGTGTTTTATCTTGTATGATTTGATAAATCAAAATCACTAGATATAAATTTATCTATAGTATTATATTTTTCAGCTAAATTATTAATAATATCATCTTTAAATACTTCATCACAGTATAATTCCGTAAAATCAAGTTGAGTATTCACTACTGATTTAGCTACTTCACATAATTCAAAAAGCGCAGCTTTAAGTGGCTCATTTTCAGGATTTTCTTTCAATTGTGCATAAGTATTATTAATAGCTTCTTCAATTCTACCATAATTAGAAGAAAATATATCTGACATCTTATCATAATTATCCATTTTATACACCTCTACACCAATATTATCATAATAAGTAAGCAAAAGTAAAGATAAGTCCAAATATACTTTACATATATTAAAAAAAACACTAACAATTAATTAGTGTTTTAATATTCTGAATGGCACGCTCTTTATGAACGTTTGCGAAAAAATAGGGATAAAACCTGATTAACAAATATATTGTATCATATTTTTATTCTTTTGTATCAGCTTTTTGTTTTAATTCAAGTTTTAGTGAATTTTCAATATTCGAAAACAATTCTTTCACTTTGATATAAATCGCATTACACATTTTATCATTTTTCTTGTCATCATCACTTGTTTTATCAACTATTTCAAATGAGTCCTCAATATTATAGTCGTTAAAAAATGTATTATATAAATCTAAACCATTCAATATTTTTTCAGTAATACTAATCTCAATTAGCTTTTCATCACTTTCCTTAAAAATATAATTGCTATCATCTTTATAAAAATTAATTGTTCTTTTCATATTTTTTATATCTCTCCTTTAACGAATCTATTCCACCTTCAATATTATCTGCAACTATTTTTAATATATCTGTTTTATCGTCTTTATATTCTAAAGCTCCATTTTCAACTGAAATTTTTCCAGTATTATCGTCTTTTTTTAGAAAAATAATATTATCAACATCCAAATTTACAATAAATTGTGGATTATGTGTTATTAATAATATTTGCCTATTATTTGAAAGAGTTTTGAAATTTGCTAATAATTTCTTTTTTATTGATGGTTGTGAGACATCATCTTCAGGTTGATCTATAATGTAAATGCCTGGTTTCTTAGTATCATTAGCAAGTAAATCAAAATATATTTGTGCATTAGCACCATTTGATAATTCTTTAGTAACATCAGCATCCTTAGAATTGTTTATTACATATTTTATTTTTAAATCAGCATTAACTTTGCTGTTTATTACATTTTTGTAGTGTTCATAAATGTCGTCTGGACTTTGATCTCCAGTTTTTATGTTTTCCTCAAATTCAATTGGATCAACATCAGTAATATTTTTTATATTTTTCTTATACGTAGAAGCTAGTGGATACTTTAATAAATCAGAAATATAATGACTATCTATTTTAAGTACTGATGGCTTACATATAAATCTATATTCACCATTATTATTTATTTCTGGTTCTATAAGGGTTTCAGTTATAGTTAAATCAAAATCATTAAAGTTCTGATTTATTTTAACAATACTTTTTATTGTTTCAGCTAATTCAGTAAACTTTAAATTATATGCTTCTTTATTCTTTTGCACTTCAGTTTTTGTATTACTTAATTCATTACTTAGACTTATTAGTTCTGTGTTTATTAATTCTACTTTTCTTTCTTCTAATAATACGCCTTTCTTTAGATTAACATATTTAGTTTTCAAAACAGTTAAATATTGTTTATATTCATTTAGTTTTTCTTTTTCTTCTGAATTAATTAATTTATTATCTATAACATTATCTGTATCTATTATAATTTTATCTATATTTGTTATTAAATCAGTATAATTCTTGATAATTGTTTTAAAATCAATTGTTATTTCATTAATTTGCAATGACATAGATTCTTCATGCACTTCAAATGTAATATTTGATAACTTCTTTAATTCTTGACTTAATAACTTTTTATTTTTTAGAAAGGAAATATATTCATCAACTTTTCTATTAATTATTTCTTTGACAATATCATAATTTGGCTCAACTGGATAATATTCATTCAAAAAATCTTTAGATTTAGTTTTATTATTTGTAAAAAGTTCTCTAATATTTCCTTGTTTATCAAAATGTCTTATCTGGTCTTGGGTAATTCTAGTTTTAATTTCAATTTTATTTTCATCTAAATACTTATCATATGCTTCTTTTAATGATTTGTTTTTTTCTATTTCTCTGTAATCAGTCATTTTATGTAATAGCAATGATTTTCCAATAGAATTGTCTCCAATTATAGCATTAATACCTTTTGATAATTCTATATCATAATCAGTTTCATTAATTGATAGTTGTATTTTTTCAATTGGTGCATTTGCTGAAAAAAAGCTACTAACTCCAATTTTTATTCTACTAGAATCCGTGATTGCCATCATTGTTCCTCTAAATGATGGTAAACATTTTAAATAGCTAAATTCAAAATCACCATCATCACTTTTTTCTGGATAATTATTCCACTCATGACAATCACTACCTGTAATAAATCTCATTTTTTCTAATTTCTTTTGTTGGTTTTCAATATAATAATTATTAAATATTTCATTCCTTTTATTTTTAAATTCATATGCTTCAAAATAATCAACAAAAACTAATTTTTCCAATTCTTCTGTTCCTAATGTATTGGCATCATGTTTTCTGGGTTCTTTACTACCTAAACTTTCTTTTTGATGAGCTATTAAAATAGTATCGGTTCCAATTGTTCTTAATATATCTATATACTTTTCTTCTGAAAAGGAATTATCCAAATCATATAATGGTTTATCATTAGAAGTATCATAAATTGATGATTGAATTGATTTAATTTTTATTTCATCAGAATCATCAAATAATGTAACAATATGTAATACTTTACCTTGAATAGTAACACTGAACTCAACACCAGGTAATACTTTTTTTATACAATTACTATTATTCTTTTCTTCTTCCTTTAATTTTGCATATAGATTATAATCAAAATTATCATGATCTGTTATAGATAACATATTGACATCATTTTCATTTAATTTTGAAATTAAAATAGGTAGATTATCTATAGTACCATTTTTTACTTTATCATGATCTTTAAAATGTGAAGCGTTTGAATGTATATGAAAATCAACTTTTAAAGCTTCCTTAACTATTCTGTCCAAAATATCACCTTCTTAAGTATTTATTTTATCACATTTTTAAGCCATATTTTCGATATTCTGATAAAAAATCGAATAATTATGATAAAACAGTAAGCATTCTTACAAAGGATCTGCCATTAGCAGTAGAAGTATTAACATCATCTCTATCACAACCTTTCCTACAACAAAAAAACTTGATTTTTCAATCAAGTTTTATCTCAACGTCGAAAAGGTTCGACGATTTTTTCAAATGGCAGGGGCGGAGAGAATCGAACTCCCAACAGTGGTTTTGGAGGATATGAAAACCCCTGTTGTAAAATCGTAAAACAAAGAAAATAAAGGGAAAACGACATATTGATACTTTGATATAATGCGATATAAAACGATTAAAATGATATATTTTGCCACCAAAAGTGCCACCAGTTGAACTCAAAAAATGCAACAAAGGTCTTTTGGACTGCGATTATTCTTGAAAATAACCACAAACTAAAAAAACTCCCACAATTTCAACGAATTGTGGGAATTTATTATATACTTATATTTTCATCTTTATATTTAGAAATATCACTTATAGGATTAAGTGAAAGTTCATGGTCATTGTCAAAAATGGCAAAAATGCCACCAAGTAATTTGTCCTTTAGTTTAGGATCTATATTCTCAATAGCTTGATTAAAATCTTGCAGATTAGGATTAGTATCTAATATATATTGCTTACACATACTCATATAACTATCTAAATCATCATGAGTAATATTATCATGAGAGAACCATTCTAATGTATTAAATAATTCATCCTCATTAGCAAGTTTAGGATCATTTGTAAGAATAGATAATAATGTTAAAGGTTGAACTTCAACATTAGGAATATCATCATTATTAAATATATTGTTAGCAATCATACTAACAATTTTTTGATCCTGAATTAAATTACTATGAGTATATATTCTTAAAGTAGTAGATGGTTCAGAGTGACCAAGTCTACGAGCAACATCCTGTGGTGGAACTCCTATTGATAATAAGTAAGTTGCATGACTATGTCTTATATCATGGACAGTAATCGGTTTTAAATCATTAACCTTAATAAACCTTGCCCATTCTTTAGTAATATAGTCAGGATGCCAAACACTAGATAAATCTTGAGTTCTAAAAATATAATCATCATCATTAGGAGTATATCCATTTTCAATTTGAAACTTTTTATATTCCATAAATGTGTCATAGACTTCATCTACAACTACAACCTTACGAGTACTTTTATCAGTTTTAGGTTTAATAGCAACTAATGAATCAGTTACTTGTTCTATAATATCATATCTACTTAAGAAGTTAGGATCCTGTTGCATTTCTTTTGAAACCGTCATTATTTCTCTTTCAACACTAATAATATATGTTGTTTGAAACTTCCTAACTCCATTTTCAGTAATAGGCATTTTTCTTTTAGAAATATCTTTCCATTTTAATCCACCTAATTCGCCTCGTCTAAAACCAGTATTAAATAAAGTGAATATTGCAGTTCTAAATCTAATATCACTACTTTTTAAAAGTTCAAAGACTTCCATCATTTCTTCATAGTTATAATAATCTCTTTGTTTTATTTTTAATTTAGGTGGATTTATAACAAACTCTGCAGGATTAGATAATAACCATTTTTTCTTTTTAGCATAATTAAAAATTGAAGTAATTAATTTATGACAATGATTAACATAAGTTTCTGATAATTTTTTACCAGTTTGTGCATTAGTAGAATTTCTCATTTTATCATATAACTTCTCAAGATCCTGTTCAGTTATACTTCTTATTTTAATATCGCCAAGTTCAGGTAGAATCCAATTATTAAGTAATTGTTTATAACCACGAGTAGTAGTTAAGGATCTTTTTTGATATTTAGTATCATCTAAATATATTTTAGATGTTTGAGTAAGAGTATAACCACCATTTTCTGCTTTTAAACCTTCTTCTCGCATTTGCTTTTGCAATGCCTTTAATTCATCCCTTCGTTTAATAGCTTCTTCAGGTGTACCATAAACTCTTTCAACTATACGATCTCGAGTACCATCATCTCTAAAACCATTACTTAACTCAATTCTAAAAACACCATCAGATTCCTGATAAATGTTTTTCATTCTATTATCGTTTATTTTACCTATATATCATTCCTCCTAAACATATTTTTTATTAACTTTTTCATTTTCATTAACAACAACTTTGTTGCTAGAAAGATACTTCTCAATATCTCTTACATCAAAATAATTTAATTTACCAATTTTAACAACAGGAATAAAACCATTTTTAACTGCCTCATTTAATCCATAATTACTAATAGCAGGGTATCGATTTAATACTTCTTTTGTTTTTAATAAAACTTGATTGCCACTATGAACTTCATTTTGTTGTTGATACTTGTTAATAATTGTGCCAATCTCTATTAACATATCACCTAGATTATTAATATTGATCCCCCTAGATACTCATAGATGGACTTTCATCTAGTTCCATGTCCTGATTTTTAGCAATTATCTTTTCATAATTATTAATTATCATTTTAGAATAATTAACAATAGTATTAAGAGAATCATCTATCTCTTTAAAATCTTTATCCTTACTCCAAGAATAAAGATACATATTAGAATACTGGCTTGTATCCATACCTAAATATTTTGAAACAACATAAGCAATTGACTCTGCCTCTGTTTCATATTTATTTCTATGTTCTTGATAATCTTGATGATTATTAAGTAAATGTTTATGAGCAAGAGAGTGGGCATATTCATGAATAACAACTTTTAATCTCATTAGATTACTTAAACCTTTATGCACAACTATTGTGGAATTCTCAAAATCACAATATCCTTTAGCTCCTGACTCAATTTTATCTTCATACCTTACTTTAAAACCATCACGATAAATAGCTTTAATAAAATTATCTTCTATACCTTCAGCACGATCATCCTCCATAGTAGGATTTAGTTTTTCATTTATCTCATCCAAAGGCATATTAGTCTGACTTGCATCAAATACTGAACCAACTCTAAAATTACTTAATTTTTCACTATGGAAAGTAATTGAATCGTCGTTCTTATCTTTATATTTAGCAAGTTCAGTTTCAGTAAGAGCAAAGATAGGTTTATATTCAAATTTACCTTCCTCATCAGTTTTAATTTTAACTACTGAATAAAAAGTAGGAACTAATATTTTAATACCTTGCTCACCTTGATTAATTCGATATCCCATTTTATTAAAAGTTCTTAATGGTGCAACATAACTTGCATCAGGATTTTGCATCCAAATTAAACATTGATTATTATATGAATAGTTATTAAATTTAATAATATTATCTAAAAACTTTTTAATATCACTTTCAGATTTAAAACTCTCAATAGCTTGTTTCTTTAAATCAAATATTATAGATTTAACATCATTTTCTAATTGTTCTTTTTCTTTTTCATCTTTAGTTTTATTAGCTTGAAAACTTAATTCATTTATCTTTTTTAATTGTTCTTCTAACAAACATCAATCCTCCTTATATACCTATATCTTTTATATATCCATTATCAATATAATCAGATAACCACATAGCTCCAAATGTTTCTCTTATTTTTAATCTAAACATAGCAAGTTTGCCAAGATCTAAATCTTTATTATTTAGTGCAAATGCTATATTAGTTAAGTTTTCATTTTGAAAAGAATATACTTCATCAAAAGAAAAAGAATCCTTTGCGATTCCTTCATCTTTTAACATTTTAGTGAATCCCTCAACCCATTCGGAAAGGTCACCACCACATCCTTGTAATATTAGAAACTCATAGTTTCTATTTTGTAATTCTTTAACTTCACTACAAGTAAGTTCTTTAATTTCTAATTCAGGTTTTTTAATAACTTTAAATTGATCCTCACCGACAATTAGTCCAAGTGATGAACCATTATCCCAAGTCATTTGAATAGTACCCATATCATCAACAAAATCAACAACACCATGAGTACCTGATGGAACTGCTTGAGAATCTTCCATACTTATTAATTCAATTTCAGTTCCCTTTGGGTATTGTTCTTTAATTCTTTTAATTTGATAATCCTTTAACATTTAAATCCTCCTAAATATTTATATCGATTTCATCATAATCGTTTATATCTTCTAATCTCTGATAATTCTGATCTACAGGTTCTATATATTCACACATAATAGAAAGTGCTTCTTCATAACTTCCTGAGCTTGTTATTCTATCGGTCATTTCTTTTGCTTTATCAGGGTATCCTGCAGTTTTTAATGCACGACTACATATACCAATTAGATTAAAGACATTACCATCAGCTCCTACAATAGGTGCTAGTGGTTTTTCATAATCGTTTTTAAAACAATCGGCAAGTGGTTTTAAATCTAATCTATGAACATCAGCTGTATAGTTATCCCATAACCAATTGTTAGTTTGCTCATCATATAAATAAACATATCCAACCCAAGCATCAAATAAAATCTCTTGAAATTCATCAAAAGTTTTAGTGACCATTGGTTTATTTTTTTTGAAATCTTCGCCCATATTTCTATGATATGCAGTAGTTTCTTTTTCAGGATCATCAGATTTAACTTTTTCTCTTAAACCTGAAATATTTCCTAATTTAATTAATTCTTTAACATCATCATATTTTTGATAATTATCATTTAGCATTTTACCAACACCATCTAGATAACCATCAAAATGGCAGTATATACTCTCAATACTACCATCTTTTTTTAATATTCCTATTCTTGCTCTTGTACTAATATTTATCCCTCCTATATACCTATACCGACATCAATGTCGTATTCAATTTCTTTTTCTATAAAATCTCTTAATTTACTTTGCATACCTAACATTAGAGTTACATCGCTCGTTAAATCAGGTTCCCATTCTTCAAAAATTAAATTATCAAGTTCATCCCTATATTGGTCAGTATATTTTGAATATCTTAAACCCATTTTTCCATCAAGAATTATTAAATCACAAAAGTATAATTTATCTACATCTTCAAATGTTGCTAAATCGTGATAATCCTCATATTCTAAATTACTTGCATCTGCTTGTATGTGTTGTAAATCAGATAAACATTTATGCATTTGAAATTTAGAATTATATTCCTCTAAAAAATGCTTATTAAATTGTTTCTTAATAATATTGAAAGTATAATTAACTGCTTTATCATATTCATTATATTTAAAGTATTTTGCAGATTTCCAAGCAATATCATTAAACATATCATTTGTATCAGAACAAGATCTATCAGCTGTAATAACCATTATGTTATCACTATTACGACACTCACAAGCCCATATTAATAATTCATTATCAGTAGTGGGCTCATATATAGTGAGCATTAAACCTTGCTCTCTACAATTATTAAAAGTCTTATAATATCCCTCTAGACTATCAGAAACATTAGTTAACTTTTTTTCTAATTCATTAAAAAAAGTTTGGCTTACTTCCAAACTTCTATATTTTGTTATTTCTATTTTAATCCCTCCTAATTCGTACAATAAAAAAAGAGTAGAAGTTATCTACTCATAAATCGTAATATCTTAATCTTGCGAACTAATCTATAAATTGTAATTTAGCGAATAGTAACTTAATTTTCTTTTTTATTAAACATATGGCGTACTTTATCTATTCGATTATTTGGTCTACGTGATTGAATAACTGGTTCACAAGTAGCAATTTGATAATCTTTTAATTCTGTCAAAAAAACTGCTTGCCCATTTGTAT